>DATJOR010000083.1:0-6003 GCA_035506875.1 Mycobacterium sp. | reverse complement strand
TGAGGGCGTGAATTTTTCCGCGCCGTCCACGAAGTGGCCGCAGACGATCACGATGTACGCCCACGCGTTACGCAATCCGTTGGCCACCACGTTGGCCCCCAGGGTGCGCCACCACCGCCGACGACTGAGCGCCGGGAAGAGTACATAATCTTTGCCGGCCTGATGAGCCATCTTGCGGATAAGCGCTGATTTCTGGGCGGCTCTGCGGGTGTCGCTCTTCTCCTCTTCTTGCACTGAATTCAAGCCGTGCAGTGCGACGCCCCATTCGAAGGTCATCGCCAGCAGCACCGCGCCAAACGGCTGAAGCAATGCCCCCGGCGACCACTCTTGGTCTCGAGTCACTCGTATGACTCGGAATCCGAGATCGTCGTCCACGCCAACGATGTTCGCGAAGACGTGGTGTCGGTAATTATGGGAGTACTGCCACTGCGACGCGAGACCGGCCATGTCCCATTCCCAGGTATTGGAATGGACTTCCGGATCGTTCATCCAATCCCATTGACCGTGGCTGATGTTATGGCCAAGTTCCATGTTCTCGATGCACTTGGCCGCCGCCAGGGCGGCGGTTCCGACTAGCCATCCGAACTTACCTTTGCTCTTGGCGATGGTCAGCCTCGCCGCGATTTCGAGGCAGCGCTGAAAACCGATGGCGCGCATGATGTATGTTCGATCCTTGGCGCCCCGCGAAACCTCGATATCGAGGCGGATGGCTTCCAATTCGGCCGCGAGCGCGTCGAGATCGGCGTCGCTCAGGTGGGCATATTCAGGTACTTCGGTGATGGCCATCGACCCTCAGCGCGATTCGGCCACGGTGGCGAGTTGCGACAGCGGGACAACGAGCCGACAGAAGCTGTGTGCGAAGCGCAGCATTGTGGGTAATGTCCGCGCACGCGATATTTCCGATTGTGGCAACTCGGCGGCGTGCCGGAAACCTACTGGTCCCGTGGGTGGATGAGCCATCTACGCAAGCACCTGTCTTATCGACTACACGCCGTGAGTGCGCACCATAAAACGGACCGGCACGCTCTGGCAACGCGATGGCGCGTTAGAACGACGTTGGAGGCTACTTGCCCCGTGAGATCCCCTGCACTGTACATGGCTGCCGATGCTGGTAGTACCGGGCGGTCGCTTGGTCCATTCGCGGCACCTTGAAAGTTGCCTGTCAACAGATCCCGCCGCGTGAACGATTCACGGGGTGTGAGGTCATCTCTGTCACGACCGAACGGCCTTGCCCGCGAGGAGATTCCTGTGCGGCCGCGACCAAAATATCGATTGAGTGCGCGATCCCGGTCGCGATGTCGTCGACTGCAGGCACATTGTCGGAGCACGCACACACGCTCACGTCGAGCACGTCATCGCGGGACGTCAGCGCGATGTTCAACCCGCTGCCGTCGGCTAGCGGCGCCACGGTATGCATGCCGACGACCTTGGCGCCGGCACAGTACGCGTCCGAGGGGTCAACGGTCAGATAGGAGACGCTGCCGTGAGAGATCGGCTTGAGCTTGTGCCGCAGGCGGGATCGAGTGTAGAGCTGCATACCTGCCCGAGCTACAGTCGGCGGAATCCGCGACGCCATCGCCGCTAAATCGACTGTCAAATAGGTACTTTCGCTACCGTGGCGGTGGATGGCGTTCAGTCTTTCGGTAGCGGTATGGAGATTGGCGAGAACCTGCACAGGGTCGTCCAGGTGCACCGGGATGCGAAGCTGCCCAACACCAAACGCCTTGCCGAAACTAGTGAATTCTGTGGCCGGCAACTCGTATGGCATCCGCATCAACAGCGGATCGTCTGGTACCTTGTCGTGACGTTGCAACCAGGCGCGCAATGACAGTGTGCAGGCAGCTAGAACAACGTTGATGATGCTGCCCCCGAACGCGGTACTGACCGCCTTCACGTCTTCCAACGGGATCGAGGCGAAGGCCACCCCACGCCGCTTGGTCAGCGGCGCATTGAACACGGTGTGCGGTACCGGCCCGCTCATCGACGATGGCACCGGGGTCGTCGTGCCGCCTTCGCGTCTGCGGAGCAGCCGATCACTCACGGCCTGCAGCACACCCGAGACGGTGTCGGCGATCAGCCACATCCCTGTGACGTGGTTCTCGACGATCTCGGTCACTACATCCGCGACCAGTTCGCCAACTGACGGCGCCGAGCCCAGGCTCGGCTCGGTCGGCAGATTGCTGGCCGGATCGGCGTTCGGTTCGGTGGTCAGCAGCCGTGGCCAAACGGACGCCGCCCCTGCGGCCCCGTCATTCAGCGCAGGCGACATCTTCACCGCCAACACCCAGCGGCCGCCCTCCAGACCGTTGATAGTCCACGCTTGCCAGAGCCGGTCCTGGCAACCCCGTTGCTCGGTACTCAAATACGCGATGAGATCGGCCAACTCGCGCTGGCCACCTGGAGCGCGAACGGTTGCGCAATGAATTTGCGGAGACGGGTCATAGTCGTCGATTTCGGCCCACACGGGTTGGCCGACACCCAGCGGCTTGGACACAAGTCGGCTGCGAAATCGCGCCAGCTGCGGCAGCGACCTGGCCACTAATCGGCGTAGCCGCTGGTGGCTGAGCTGATCGGACGCATCCATGATGACCAACGTCAGCGTGTGCGCTGGCGTGGTCGAGTCCTGTAAGTGTAGGGACAGCGCATCGGTCCCCGATAATCGCGTAATCATCAGCGCACCAATTACTTTTGCAATTCGACGAGTTGGGTCTTGCTGGCGCATTCTAGGGTCATGGCGACGCTTCCGCGTTGACCACGAATCGAACCGGCGACGACGTGACCAGAACGGTCGCACACGGAATACCGGCGATGCGTTTCATCTCTCTCCGAACTCGTCGAGAACGCGGGGACGCTGGCGACCAAAGCGTTGCTCACAGCGTTCCCTGCGAACACAACACCAGGTGCCCCGCACCCTGAGCGGTCCACGAATCGCGTAATCCGCTTTGAGTTCGTGGCTGTTCGACCGAGGCCCGTCAAGACCAACGGTTTGCGGCCGGATTATCGGCTGCGCGAAACAGCCGTGCTGCGTTTGTGCACACAACAAAAATTCGACAGCGGCCAGCCTGGCGCTGCCTCCCACGGTATGCCATCCGCGGCCACAAGGGAAGATTCCAGGTGGCGGGCAAAGGTGATTCTCAGGACGAACGGAGGCGGTGTGATCCACTGCGGCGGCATCGACGGTAGCCAGCGCCGGCCCCGGTAGCGAATCCGCAAGGATTGACGCATTATCGCGCTATGAGACGAGAACTGGGCGCCGAGATCGAAGTCGAAATCACCGCGCCCACCACTCTGGAATTCCAGATAGCTGTTGCCCCGCATCCGCGCGCTGAGGTGTCCGAGTCGCTGCGCTTCGTCTTGAACGGAAGGCCCATCGAGCCCTTGGAAGTGAGTGGTGTGCATGGCAACCGCATCCATAAGTTCGACGCAGGGGTCGGCACACTAAAAGTGGACTACGCGGCGACGATCGTTGGTCAGACCGATCCGGCTCCAGTGACCGAACACGACCTGTCGATGTATCTGCGGCCCAGCCGCTACGCCGAGGCCGATAAGTTCTATGGTTTCGCCGCAACTGAATTCGGCACCTACGGTGATTCGGGGACGCTGTTGGAGAATGTGAGCTCGTGGGTGGGCACCAGGCTGAACTATGTGCCCGGCTCAAGCGATCCGATCGATGGAGCGGTGGACACCTTGCTCTCCGGCGAAGGTGTGTGCCGCGACTACGCACACCTGGTTGTGGCGCTGCTGCGTGCGGTCAACGTCCCGGCCCGCCTGGTGTCGGTATACGCACCGGGCGTATACCCGATGGACTTTCACGCGGTGGCCGAGGCCTTTGTCGAGGGGCATTGGCGGGTGGTCGACGCGACGTTGCTAGCGCCGCGGCAAACCCTCGTACGGATAGCCACCGGTCGTGACGCTTCCGACACCGCGTTCCTCGACAATCACAGAGGCGCGATCACTCTCAACCAGCTCGTTGTTACTGCGGTCGTCGACGGCGACTTGCCTGCGGACTCGATCGACCAACTGGTTTCCATCCGCTGAGAAGGCACGCCAGAAGGGCTGATCACGGCACCTGGCTTGCTGTGGTTGGTTCTGGACCACCCGAGTACTGTAGGGCCAACGGCGGTACTTCGTACCTGACTAGTCAAAGCCATGTCGTCGCCGATTCGAATGATCTGGCCGGTTTCGCGGTCAAGACAGGAGCGTCGTTATGACGCTGAAAATGGATCCTGCGGACGCCGGCCGTCGGCATGCCCCACCGGCGCACACACCGCGCTTGAGGCTAAAGCCCAAGGCACCCCAGAGCGGGTATGTCGACGGGGCGTGGTGGCCGCACAGTGAGGACCTCACGGCGGAGCTGCCAGATCTGCTATCGGTGCTGTCAGTTCGACTCGGGCCAATTGACCGCGTGATCTACAACATGAACGAATGGGCAAAGCCGCCTGCAAAACTCGCGACCGGGGGGCGAACGGTACGACTCGACGGATATCGCCTGCAGCCAGTCAACACCATCGAAGTCCTCGGCCTCAATGGCGCCAAGATCGTATTGCTGGTCGTTTCCGCGCAGGCCGATCCAGACCAGGCGCACGCCATCATGATGACCGCCGCCGGCCCAAGCGATGCCTCGACCGTCGAGTGCCTCTTGACTACCAGCGCGAAGGAACGGCAAAACCCCGGATAAGCCCGTCGAAGGCCGCCGCCATTCAAAAGCACTTGGGAATCAACAAGACCCAACAGCGACCAACGAGTGTCGGACCCGCATACGCGGCCCTAGCGTCAACAGATCGATAGGGATGAGATTGGTGGCGCCCGTTGCACCGTCTTGCCGCCGACGCGGGCTATGCTCTTAATATCGTGGATTTCTCGGGTACCACCGCTTCGGTAGCCGTCTGCGATAGCGAAATTAGTAGACGGGAGCGTCCCAGTGGCGCATGTCTCTTCCCACCCTTCAAGCGCCACCCGACTAGCGCTGTGTGAACGCGACCGGACCCTCGCCGCTGTCGACGGCGTCTGGTGGCCGAAAAACTTGGACCTGAGCTTAGCGCTCCCCGATTTACTTGCCGTGTTCGGCTTATGGATTGGCGCGGTGCACCGGGTCGTTTACGACCCCCGCGCATGGCTGCCCGCCCCCAAGCGACTTATTCGCCACAGCGAAATGGTCTCGCTTGATCCATACCGGCTAGTTTTCAGCGACACCATCTATCTAATGGGTACGCATTCGCGCGACGCGGTGTTGTTCGTGCTGTCACCTTCGTGTTCCGGTGAGGAGCCGCGGCGCCTTATGCGCGAAATCTCCGATTCAGCAATACCGATGAATGCCCGGGTGTTGCGGCAACTCGTCCGCCAGTGTGCCTCAGGTACTGAGACTTCGGAGGAATCTGAGCTGTGGCTGCCCGCGTCCCAGGGCGTCCGGGTTGGCGAGTTAACGGGTGAATCGTCTCCGGCAGAGCCGCCGTCAGCGGCGTCGAGTGGCGGCAGCCGTTGAGTACAGGTACGCGACGTGTGCCGAGGGAGGCGTACACTCTGGGAACCGGGGCCCACGCAGGGTCCCGCAGACTATGACCAAGAAGTCCGGTAGGTCTCCGAAAGAAAACGTTACCGAGAAGCGCATCCATCGGGCGCGACACCTTGACTTCCAGCCTTGTCGCACAGCTAATAAAACATTGGAGATAAGGCAGTCGAAGGACATCGCTATTTTGTGGCGGTTCTTTCTTCTTGATTCGAATATCGTATAGTTGGTTTGGGTGTATCCTCAATTACACCTAATTGAAAGAAAGAGAAGTTAGTATGACACAGGGAACTGTGAAATGGTTTAACAGTGACAAGGGGTTCGGATTTATCGCTCCTGATGGCGGCGCTAAAGATGTGTTCGTCCATCACTCTGAGATCCAAGGGGACGGTTTTCGCTCCCTTGAGGAGAATCAACGGGTGGACTTCGAAATCAGCCAGGGGCCTAAAGGTCCTCAGGCGGTGCGAGTGACCGCGGTCTAGCAATCCAGCACGAAA
>DATJOR010000082.1:0-8342 GCA_035506875.1 Mycobacterium sp. | reverse complement strand
GCGGTCGAGTTCGGCCAGTGTGGTGGTGATGACCACGGTGACCGGGTGGCCGCGGTGCACCCCGAGCCCGCCGGAGGCGATGGCGGTGTGCAGGGCGAGTTTGAGCGCGTCGTGGCAGCGTTGGGCGGGGGTGCGGTCATCACGCGCGGCGGGCTCTTCGCCTGTGTCCTCGGGACGGTGGCGGCCGGGCCGCACCGCTGCTTCGAGGGCCTCGAAATACGCGCGGGCCTGCGGGTCGAGCAGCCCGGACAGCCGCGACATCCCGTCGGGGCCCTGCGGGCCGAGGTGCAGCCCGCGCCGCCGTGCCCGGTCCTGGTCGCTGAACAGCCCGTCGGGGTTGAGGTAGCCGGCGATGCGTTGACCGAGTTTGGCCACCATGCCGGCATCGACGGTTCTGGCCTGTTCGACCAGGGTGCGTTCGGCGGTGGCGGCGTCGGCCGGTGCGACACCCGGGCGGGTAGCACGTCGACTGCGCGGCAGATCGCCTGGATGTGGTCCTCGCCGAGCGCGCCGGCCTGTACGGCGGCCGCTAATGCCGGCAGCTCTGGGGGCACCGGCGGGCCGGTCAGCGATCGGCGCGGGCGAATCCGGGCCGCGAGCTTGCAGCGACGGGTGATTTCGTGGGGCGTGATGCGCAGGCGCGCCCACAGCGCGGCGCGCACCGCGGCGATCGATCCCGACTCGTCGGGCGGGTCGGCGATCTGCCCGAAGTATCGATACATCAGCCCGCGGTTGGTGCGCTCTTGGGTCTCCAACCGCGCAGCCACGTCGAGACGGAACGCGTTGCCCACCACATCCGACGACGTCTCACGCAACACCTCATGGGCAGCATCAATGGCATCCAGAGCGGCGACTATCCGCTCCCGCGCCTGCCCGGCACCCAGCGCTGAACCCATACCCCGACGCTATGAAGCACCGGTGACAAACCCGGTGCCGCGCAGATCGTCGACCAAAACGTGTGGATGAAACCCCAACTGGGGATAACGCTCCCGAACCGTGCCGAGGAGGCGGGATGTGTCACAGCACTGGCTTCAGTCGTGAAGCTCAATTCCGGCTGTGCGAGGCTGGCGCGGTGAGCGACACCTCGGTCTCGTATACGCCCGCTGATCGAGACCTCACCTCAATCGCTGACTTGATCGAAGATCCGGCTCACGCGGACATGCTGGCGGCCTTGGCCGGCGGCCGCGCGCTGCCGGGCGGGGGAGCTGGCTCGTCGGGCCGGACCGCAGCCTGCGCGTCGCCGAGGGTTACGACGACAACGTCGGAAAATGGCTGGCCAGTTGACGCCGGAGTCGAGCCACTAGGGTAGGGGCCGTGACACACTTTGACGTTGTCGTCCTCGGAGCCGGACCCGGCGGATACGTAGCGGCCATCCGCGCCGCGCAGCTGGGGTTGAATACGGCCGTCGTCGAACCCAAATACTGGGGCGGAGTCTGCCTCAACGTCGGCTGCATCCCGTCGAAAGCCTTGCTGCGCAATGCTGAACTGGCGCACATCTTCACCAAGGAAGCCAAGACCTTTGGCATCACCGGCGATGCGACATTCGACTACGGCATCGCCTATGACCGAAGCCGCAAGGTGGCCGAGGGTCGGGTCGCCGGCGTGCATTTTCTGATGAAGAAAAACCAGATCACCGAGATCCACGGCTACGGCAGATTCACCGACGCCCACACATTGGCGGTCGAGCTCAACGACGGCGGTACCGAAACAGTCACGTTCGACAACATCATCATCGCCACCGGCAGCAGCACCCGGCTGGTTCCCGGCACGTCGCTGTCGACGAACGTCGTCACCTACGAGGAGCAGATCCTGTCCCGGGAGCTGCCGGAGTCGATCATCATCGCCGGCGCTGGGGCTATCGGCATGGAATTCGGCTACGTGCTGAAGAACTATGGCGTCGATGTGACCATCGTCGAATTTCTTCCCCGCGCGCTGCCCAACGAAGACGCCGAAGTGTCCAAGGAGATCGAGAAGCAGTTCAAGAAACTCGGCGTCAAGATCCTCACCGGCACCAAGGTCGAGTCGATCGCCGACGACGGATCCGTGGTTACGGTGACCGTCAGCAAGGACGGTAAATCCGAGGAGCTCAAAACGCAGAAAGTGTTGCAGGCCATCGGTTTTGCGCCTAACGTCGAAGGCTACGGCTTGGACGAGGCCGGGGTGGCGTTGACCGACCGCAAAGCCATCGGGATCACCGACTACATGCAGACCAACGTCTCGCACGTCTATGCCATCGGCGATGTCACCGGGTTGCTGCAGTTGGCGCACGTCGCCGAGGCGCAGGGCGTGGTCGCGGCCGAAACCATCGCTGGCGCCGAGACTTTGGCACTGGGTGACTACCGTATGATGCCCCGTGCAACGTTCTGCCAGCCGAATGTGGCCAGCTTCGGGCTCACCGAGGAACAGGCCCGCGACGAGGGCTACGACGTCCAGGTCGCCAAGTTCCCATTCACCGCCAACGCCAAGGCGCACGGCGTCGGCGACCCGAGCGGCTTCGTCAAACTCATCGCCGACGCCAAACACGGCGAGCTGATCGGCGGCCACCTGATCGGCCACGATGTGTCCGAGTTGCTGCCGGAGCTGACGCTGGCGCAGAAGTGGGATCTGACCGCAAATGAGTTGGCGCGCAACGTCCACACTCACCCGACGATGTCGGAGGCGCTGCAAGAGTGCTTCCACGGGCTGACCGGGCACATGATCAACTTCTGACGGCGATGCGTATCGAATCGATTTGGACCGGCATCGGCGGCGCGATCGTCGGCTATCTGCTGTGGCTGGTCGCGATCTCGATCGGTGATGCCGTCAGCACGGTGAGCGTGTGGTGTCTGGTGGTGCTCATCATCTCGGCGGTGTTCGCACTGTGGGCGGTGCTGCGGGGCCGGCGGTTTCGGCGGCAGCGAAACTATCCGCTGGCGTCGTTCATGTTCGCGTTGCCGGTTCTGCCCGTGCTGCTGTCGTTGGGCGTGCTGTTCCGCACCTACATCTAGACGGACCGTTACCGCGGGTTGTCCAGCGGAATGTCGAGGGCCGACATGGTGGCGGCCAAACTGTCGTATTGCCCTGCGAGCATGCAGAATTCGATGAGTTGACGCCGGTCGAGGTGGTTGGACAGCTGCCGCCAGACCTCGGCGCCGATCGTGCGGTTGTTGATGAACTCGTCGGTGGCGCTCAGCAGCGCCTGCTGCCGCTTGGTCAGGCCGCCGGTGTCGTCCGGCCAGGCGAAGATCTTGGCCTGGGTCTGATCGTCGAGTCCGCGACGGCGCCCCATCTTGCGGTGATGCTGCAACTCGTATTCCGAACCGCGCAGGTGAGCGACGCGCAGGATGACCAACTCGGTGTCGGCACGCGGCAAACGGCCGCGCAGCAGCAAGGCGGACATCGGCATCATCGACAAGAACAGCCGCTTGTGCTGACCCAGCGTGGCGAACAAGTGCATCTGCGGAGCGCCGACCGTGCGCGCGGCGGACTTCGCCAAAATCCAGTTGATCAGCCCCAAGTCGCGAAACCCTCCGGCCGGGATTCGGCCCACCTGACCGGTCTCCGCAGCGCCGCTCATGCTTGCTTCACCAGATACGGCGAGACGGTGCTGCGGTGCTCGTCGAGGTCGAGCGCCCGGCCCAGCGCGGGGAACGCTCGTTGCGGGCAGTTGTCGCGCTCGCAGACCCGGCAGCCTGCACCGATCGGTGTGGCTGCGAGGTTTCCGTTGCCGGACAAGTCGAGTCCTTCCGAGTAGACGAGCCGGTGGGCATGCCGGAGTTCACAGCCCAGGCCGATCGCGAAGGTTTTACCAGGCTGACCATACCGTGATGCCCGTCGCTCCACGGTCCGGGCCACCCACATGTAATTGCGGCCGTCGGGCATCTGGGCGATCTGCACCAGGATCTTGCCCGGGTTGGCGAACGTCTCGTAGACGTTCCACAGCGGGCAGGTGCCGCCTGCCGAGGAGAAGTGAAAACCCGTGGCGGATTGGCGCTTTGACATGTTTCCCGCGCGGTCGACGCGCACGAATGACAGCGGCACGCCGCGCATCGACGGTCGCTGCAACGTCGATAGCCGGTGGGCGATGGTTTCGTAGCTCACCGCGTAAAAAGCCGAGAGCCGCTCGACGTCGTAGCGGAAGTTCTCGGCGATCTCGTGGAATTGCCGATACGGCAGCACTGTTGCGGCGGCGAAGTAATTGGCCAGCCCGAGTCGGGCCAGCGTGCGGGACTCGTCGCTGGTGAAGTTGCCCTCGGCGACCAGATCGTCGATGAGCGCCCCGTGCTCCAAGTAGGCCAGCTCTGCGGCGAGTTTGAACGCGGACTGGCCCGACGGCAGGTGACCGCCGATTTCCAGCGTTCGCGTCTCCGGGTCGAAGCGGTGAAGGACGTTGTCGCCCAGATCGATTCGTTTGATGCGGACATCGTGCACGGAGGTCAGCCGGTCGGACAGGTCGCGTACCAGATCGGCGCGGTGCATGCGCATCCGCACCGTGAGCTCCTCGGCGGCGGTGTCCAGTTCGTGTAGGTAGTTATGTCGCTCATAGAAGTAATCGCGCACCTCTTCGTGGGGCATCGTGATCGATCCGCTGCCGCTCCCGTCGGAGAAACGATCCTCGGTGGCGGCCGCGAGCTGTGTGGTCGTCAGCCGATACCGCCGGTGCAAGTTGACTAAGGCCCGCGCCAGAGCCGGGTGCGAGTTCACGACGTCGGCCAGCTCTGACTGGTCCACCTCGACGCCGAGGTCGTGGTCGAGCGTGACCTCGCGCAGCTCGGCGAGGAGACGGGTGTCGTCCTGCGAGGCGAAGAACGTCGCGTCGACGCCGAACACCTCGGTGATCCGCAGCAACACCGCGACAGTCAGCGGCCGGACGTCGTGCTCGATCTGATTGAGGTAGCTCGGTGAAATGTCGAGCATCTGGGCCAGCGTGGCCTGACTGAATCCACGCTCGCTGCGCAGCTGCCGAACCCGCGAGCCAACGAACGTCTTGGCCATCCGACCAGCCTACCCGTGTTGCGAAGATGTGGTTAGCAAGATTCGCATAACTTCGAGGATTGGCACCGCGGCAAGGTCGTTTGGCATCATCCTTGATTGGGGGAGGTTTCGCCGGGCCACGCGGGAGCCCAGCATGAGGAGCAGCGGGAGTGACACCGTGAGTCTGGACAAAGTGATGATGCCGGTACCTGACGGCCATCCCGACGTCTTCGACCAAGAGTGGCCGCTGCGTGTCGCCGACATTGACCGCGACGGCCGGCTGCGCTTCGATGCCGCGGCCCGCCATATCGTGGACATTGGCCAGGATCAGCTGCGCGAGATGGGCTATGAGGAAACCCATCCGCTGTGGATTGTCCGCCGCACGATGATCGACCTGATTCGCCCGATCGAGTTCGGTGACATGCTGCGGATGCGCCGGTGGTGCTCGGGAACATCGAACCGCTGGTGTGAGATGCGGGTCCGCATCGACGGGCGCAAAGGCGGGCTGATGGAGTCCGAAGGGTTTTGGATCAACTTCAACCGCGACACCCAGACGCCGGCGCGCATCGCAGACGACTTTCTCGAGGGCCTGCGGCGCACCACCGACATCGACCGGCTGCGGTGGAAGGCCTATCTGAAAGCGGGCAGCCGTGACGACGCCGTGGAGATCCACGAGTTTCCGGTTCGGTTCACCGACATCGACTTCTTCGACCACATGAACAACTCCGTGTACTGGAGCGTGGTCGAGGACTACCTGGCGTCGTATCCCGACCTGCTCAAGGCGCCGCTGCGGGTGACCATCGAGCACGATGCCGCGGCGGCGCTGGGCGACAAGCTGGAGATCATCTCGCACGTGCACCCGCCGGGCTCGACCGATCGATTCGGCGCTGACCTGGCTGATCGGACTGTTAGAACGCTCACATATGCCGTCGGCGACGAGACAAAAGCGGTCGCGTCGATCTTCGCGCTTTAACCGTACGAGCGTTATGCAAAAGCCCGCATTGACCTGCGGATTTTAGTTACCCGTTGGTAGCAACTGAACCGTTTCAGTTACGAGCGAACTTCGCAAGCTTTGCAAGAATCAGCTGATCCATGGCCAAAGTTGGCAAGAAAATCGGTGGACCTGCGGCGCTGACCTGTGCCATCTTCGTGTTAGCAAATCAGCAACGATGCTGGGGGCCTTAGCAAGTCTGGAAATTTCAGGGTCCTCAGAGCAGTAACTGTCAAAGACCGTTAGGAGCAATTGCTATGTCGAGCGTTGGCACGCCGAAGAGCCCCGAGCAGATCCAGAAGGACTGGGACACCAACCCGCGCTGGAAGGGCATCACCCGTACCTACACCCCCGCCGACGTGGTGGCGCTGCAGGGTTCGGTCGTCGAAGAGTCCACTCTGGCCCGCCGCGGCGCCGAGGTGCTGTGGAGCCAGCTGCACGACCTCGAGTTCGTGAACGCGCTCGGCGCCCTCACCGGCAACATGGCCGTCCAGCAGGTGCGCGCCGGCCTGAAGGCTATTTACCTGTCCGGTTGGCAGGTCGCCGGTGACGCCAACCTGTCCGGTCACACCTACCCCGACCAGAGCCTGTACCCGGCCAACTCGGTGCCGCAGGTGGTCCGCCGGATCAACAACGCGCTGCTGCGCGCCGACGAGATCGCCAAGGTCGAGGGCGACACCTCGGTCGAGAACTGGCTGGCCCCGATCGTCGCCGACGGTGAGGCCGGCTTCGGTGGCGCGCTGAACGTCTACGAGCTGCAGAAGGCCATGATCGCGGCCGGTGTCGCGGGTTCGCACTGGGAAGACCAGCTGGCGTCGGAGAAGAAGTGTGGTCACCTCGGTGGCAAGGTGCTGATCCCGACCCAGCAGCACATCCGCACGCTGACCTCGGCCCGCCTCGCGGCTGACGTCGCCGACGTGCCGACCGTCGTCATCGCCCGTACCGACGCCGAGGCGGCCACGCTGATCACCTCCGACGTCGACGAGCGCGACCGTCCGTTCATCACCGGTGAGCGCACCGCCGAGGGCTTCTACCGGGTCAAGAACGGCCTCGAGCCGTGCATTGCCCGCGCCAAGGCCTACGCGCCGTACTCCGACCTGATCTGGATGGAGACCGGTACGCCGGACCTCGACCTGGCCCGCCGCTTTGCCGAGGGCGTCAAGAGTGAGTTCCCCGACCAGATGCTGGCCTACAACTGCTCGCCGTCGTTCAACTGGCGCAAACACCTGGACGACTCGACCATCGCACGGTTCCAAAAAGAGCTCGGCGCAATGGGATTCAAGTTCCAGTTCATCACGTTGGCCGGCTTCCACGCGCTCAACTACTCGATGTTCGACCTGGCCTACGGCTACGCCCGCAACCAGATGAGTGCCTACGTCGAGCTGCAGGAGCGCGAGTTCGCCGCCGAGGAGCGCGGTTACACCGCGACTAAGCACCAGCGTGAGGTCGGTGCCGGTTACTTCGACCGCATCGCCACCACGGTGGACCCGACCTCGTCGACGACCGCTCTGGCCGGCTCCACCGAAGAGGGTCAGTTCCACTGACGATGCGCGGGCTTGCCCGCGAGGAGGAAGTGGAACCGACAGTGGTAGCCACTGGGCCGCCGTTAAGCCCAGGCCGTAGCCACAAGCATCGGCTTGACAGCGCAGGCCCCGCCCGGAAACCCTGGGCGGGGCCTGACGCATATCGAGAGGAAAACCTGCAAGTGAGCAATGCGATTGAGCGCGTTGGCGTCGTCGGCGCCGGGCAGATGGGCGCGGGCATCGCCGAGGTTTCGGCCAAAGCCGGAGCCGACGTGGTGGTTTACGAGCCCACCGAGGAGCTGGCCGCCGCGGGCAAGGCCCGGATCGAGGCGTCGCTGCAGCGCGCCGCCAGCAAGGGCAAGCTGACCGCCGACGAGCGCGACGCGACGTGCAAGCGGCTGCGTTACACCAGCTCGCTGTCCGACCTCGCCGACCGTCAACTGACCATCGAGGCGATCGTCGAGAACGAGGCCGTCAAGGCCAAGGTCTTCGCCGAACTCGACGAGATCGTCACCGACCCCACCGCCGTGCTCGCATCCAACACCTCGAGCATCCCGATCATGAAAATCGCTGCGGCGACCAAGAATCCGGGCCGTGTGCTCGGTCTGCACTTCTTCAATCCGGTACCGGTCCTGCCGCTTGTCGAGCTGATCAACACGCTGGTCACCAACGACGAGGCGCTGGAGCGCGTCGAACACTTCGCCGGCCAGGTGCTCGGCAAGAAGGTGGTGCGTTGCGGCGACCGCTCCGGCTTCGTGGTCAACGCTCTGCTGGTGCCCTACCTGCTGTCGGCCATCCGGATGGTCGAGTCGGGCGTCGCGTCGATCGAAGACGTCGACACCGCCATCGTTGCCGGCCTGTCGCATCCGATGGGT
>DATJOR010000081.1:0-2951 GCA_035506875.1 Mycobacterium sp. | reverse complement strand
CTTGGGTGCCGACAATCAGCATCAGGCGAGCATTCCGCTGCTAGACGCGGGCATGCCGAAGTTCCGATTCTCCGAGACCACGCTGGCCTACTTCCAGTTCGTGTTCGCCGCCATCACCCCGCTGCTATTCCTGGGCAGCGTAGTCGGCCGGATGAACTTCAAGGTGTGGCTGCTCTTCGTTCCGCTGTGGTCGACTTTTGCTTACGCAGTCAACGCGTTCCTGGTGTGGGGTGGGGGCTTTTGGGCACAGCCGCACGCTGGCGCCGTCGCGGCGTGGACCACTGGAGCGCTGGACTTCTCCGGTGGATATGTCATCCACCTGGCGGCAGGCACCAGCGGGTTTGTCGCCGCCGCGGTGATCGGGCCTCGGCTGGCCCGCGACCGTCAACGCGCGGTGCCCAACAACCTGCCGATGGCCGCGGTAGGGGCAGGCATCCTGTGGCTTGGCTGGAACGGCTTCAACGGCGGTGACCCCTACTTCGCCGGCACCAATGCCTCGCTAGCGGTGCTCAACACCAACCTGGCCACGGCCGTGGCGCTGTTGACCTGGGTGATCTGGGACATGTTCGCCAGTCGCGACCGCAAACCGACCTTCTTGGGTGGAATCAACGGCATGATCGCGGGGCTGGTGGCGATCACCCCAGCCGCGGGCTTCGTCAACAGCTTTGGCGCCATGATCATCGGCGTGGTGGCGTCCTCGCTGGTGTGGATGTCATGGAACTGGCTCGGTCGCACCCGGCTTTTCCAGAAGGTCGACGACACCCTCGGCGTGGTGCATACCCACGGTGTGGCCGGCTTGGCCGGCGGACTACTGGTCGGCGTGCTCGCCGACCCGCACATCATTTTCTACCAAGGCAACGGCAAAGATGTAGCCGACGTCACCGCCGCAGGCTGGCTGTGGGGCCATCACCCCATCCAAATCCTGATCCAACTCGGCGCCGCGCTGACCATCATTGTCTGGGATGCGTTCGTCACATTTGCCATCCTGCGAATCCTCGGCCTTTTCATGAAGCTGCGCGCACCCGACGAGGTCTTGGAACTCGGCGATGTCGCGGTGCACCAAGAAGAGGCCTACCCGGACGAAACCATCGTCGCCGGGCGACTCGATCGAACCTTCGTCGACGCGGATTCCGCCCCGCATGGCGCGCCCTCGGAGAGCTGACTGCGCGATGAAGCTAGTCACTGCAGTCGTCAAGCCCTACGCGCTCGACGAGATCAAGGCCGCCGTCGAAGCGGCGGGAGTGCTTGGCATGACCATCAGCGAGGTGCAAGGCTACGGTCGGCAAAAGGGCCACACCGAGGTCTACCGAGGCGCCGAATATCAGGTTGATTTCATCCCCAGGATGAAAGTCGAGGTGCTGGTCGATGAAGGGTCCGCGGACCGCGTAGTCGACGCCATTGTCAATGCCGCCCGTACCGGCAAGATCGGTGACGGGAAGGTTTGGGTGACGTCGCTACTCACGGTGGTGCGCGTGCGAACCGGCGAGCGCGACGCAGACGCCATCTAAAAGCTGTCTGTCGCCGATCCATTCAGCACTCGACGGACGCGCAGTGTTTGTTTGCTGGTCACCATGGCGCGGACTCGGTCTGCGAACCTTGACTGCACGTAAAGGGAAAGGCCCGCCATGACAGAACACTTGCGCGCTTACAACAGTCTGTGGCAGGTCCGCAGCGACTCCTGGTGCCGGTTGGAGGAGTCCGCCGACCGGCTGACGCGCCCCGACACCGAGGGCGTGCTGAAAGAAAAGTGCATCGCGACCTGCCAGCAATTGCTCGCGCAGTTAAGCACTTTGGAGCCCTATTGGGCCTACCCGGGTTCGCCGCAATTTGCCCGAGTTCAGCGACTGTTCAGCGCGGGAAGCTACGACAAGTTCTGTCAAGCGGTCGCGCGGATCAACCGAGCTCTGACCCAGGAGTCGTACCGCACCGGGGATGTGGAGAATGCCGGCGCCGACGAGCTGGACATGTTTCCGTCCGATCCCCGGCAGCTCGAAGCTCAGACCGAAGCCGAGCGCGACCGCCCGTATTTCGAGGTGCTCGTCGTCGAGAAGATGACCGAAGCCCAGGAACGTGCGTTGCGCAACGAGGTCCGCAAGTGGCGTCGGCCGGACGACGAATTCGTCTACGAGCTTGTGGTGGTGGCCAGTGGTGACGAGGCGCTGATCGCGGCACGGCTCAACGTGAACCTGCAGGCGGTGGTGATCCGTCGGCGCTTCTCGCACCAGTCGACCCGGGATCTGTCGAGCCTGTCGGAGTTCGTCGACGACGGGGTGTCACACGAGTTGGGCGATCACTACTCACCCGAGGAACGCGCGCAGATCCTCGCCACGTCGCTGGCGAAGTTGCGCCCCGAACTCGACCTCTACCTGATGACCGAGATCGAGGTGGAGGACATCGCGGGACGGCTGGGCCAGTACTTTCGCCGGGTGTTCCATGCTCGGGAAGGCATGCTCGAGCTGCACCTGTCGATTCTGCAAGGTGTGGAGGCGCGCTACCGCACCCCGTTCTTCAGTGCGCTCAAGCAGTACAGCCACCGGCCCACGGGTGTCTTTCACGCCCTGCCGATTTCGCAGGGCAAGTCGATCGTCAACTCGCACTGGATCAAAGACATGGTCGGCTTCTACGGCCTGGAAGTGTTCATGGCAGAGACGTCGGCCACGTGCGGTGGACTTGACTCGCTGCTGGAGCCCACCGGTCCGCTGCGCGAAGCCCAACAGCTCGCGTCGAAAGCCTATGGCTCGAGGCACACGTACTTCGTCACCAACGGGACGTCGACGGCCAACAAGATCATCACCCAGGCACTGGTGGCACCCGGCGACATCGTGCTGCTGGACCGCAACTGCCACCAGTCGCACCACTACGGCATGATGATGGCCGGCGCGAATGTCATTTATCTGGAAGCCTATCCGCTCAACGAGTACTCGATGTACGGCGCGGTGCCGCTGCGCGAG
>DATJOR010000080.1:0-5821 GCA_035506875.1 Mycobacterium sp. | reverse complement strand
GCCCTCGGCAGCGAACGTCTCGTAGGCGGTTTCCAGCACCCGGGCGCGATTGCGGGCCGCGTCAGCACGCAGCCGCCGCGTGGGTAGAGGCATCTCGAACCACCTAACGGTTGACAAAACGGGGCGTACGTTCCGTATAGTCACAGACAACCGGAGCGTACGCCCCGTTTACCTTACAGCTTAGGAGTCTTTTCATGGCCAAGTGGACCACTGCGGACATTCCCGACCAGAGCGGTCGCGTCGCCGTCATCACCGGCGCCAACACCGGGCTCGGCTTCGAGACCGCGGCCGCACTCGCCGCCAAGGGCGCACACGTCGTGCTGGCGGTGCGCAACCTCGACAAGGGCAAGGACGCCATCGCGCTGATCACCAGGCGCAGCCCCAACGTCGACGTGGCCTTGCAGGAACTCGACCTGACGTCGTTGGAGTCCATTCGCGCTGCCGCAGAACAGCTTCGGTCCGACTACGACCGCATCGACCTGCTGATCAACAACGCCGGCGTGATGTACACACCGAAGTCGACCACCAAGGACGGCTTCGAGCTGCAGTTCGGCACCAACCACCTGGGCCACTTCGCCTTCACCGGTCTGCTGCTGGACCGGCTGTTGCCGGTTGCCGGCTCGCGGATCGTGACGGTCAGCAGCGTCGGCCACCGCATCCTCGCCGATATCCACTTCGACGATCTGCAGTGGGAGCGCCGCTACAACAGGGTCGCGGCCTACGGGCAGGCCAAGCTGGCCAACCTGCTGTTCACGTATGAATTGCAGCGGCTACTCGCCCCACACGGGACGACGATCGCCGCGGCCGCCCACCCGGGCATGTCGGACACCGAGTTGATGCGGAACATGCCCGCGCCGCTGATCACCGCGTTCGAGCGTGTCGCACCGCTGGTTGCCCAGGACCCGGCGATGGGCGCGCTGCCCACGCTGCGCGCCGCCACCGACCCGGCGGTGCTCGGCGGGCAGTACTACGGCCCCGACGGCATCGGCCAAACCCGGGGCTATCCCAAGATCGTGGGCTCCAGCAAGAAGTCGCACGATGCCGATCGGCAGCGCCGGTTGTGGACGGTGTCCGAGGAGCTGACCGGCGTGGTCTACCCGGTCTGATACCTCAGGGCAGTAGTTCATCCGCCACGACAACTAATGGGTCTGACCACTCAGATCACCGTCGACGTAGCGCTGCAGGTTGGGAGCGATTGCGGCGATTGCCTTATCGTCCGGCATCGACGCGACCGGCT
The DNA here is from genome assembly GCA_035506875.1 of Mycobacterium sp. Lineage (GTDB taxonomy): Bacteria > Actinomycetota > Actinomycetes > Mycobacteriales > Mycobacteriaceae > Mycobacterium. The sequence continues at coordinate 4,584 of DATJOR010000080.1, read as the reverse complement.
CGATCTTCCAGACGTAGCGCATCAACGCGAAGCCCATCATCTGTGACGAGATGAGCCCGCTGCGCACCAGCCGGTCGCGTTCGTCGCTTCCCAGCTCCGAGACGCCCATCAGGCTGCCCTCGACGACACGCCGCAGCTTCTCTCGGGTCGACGGTTCGTGCGCGGCGGTTTGCAGGATGGCACGCAGTGTCGGTCCGATCTCGTCGTCGGCCCAGCTGGCCAACAGCAACGTGATCAGCGCGGCGCCGAGCCCGTCGATGGGAGTGGTCCACACCTTCGCGACGCTCTCCAGCCACTTCTGCGGCGGGTTCGTCGCGGCGTCGAGCAGGCCTTCCTTCGACCCGAAGTAGTGGTAGACCAGCGCCGGGTCGACGTCGGCAGCCCGCGCGACCGCCCGGATCGTCGTGCCGGCCCAGCCCTGTTCGGCGAATTCGGTACGGGCGGCCGCAACTATTCGCGCGGATAGCACCCCGCGTTCATCGCGCGGACCCGGCGTTACCGCTCTCTTCATCATGAATTTCATCATAGCGTGAATTTCCTCTTGCGTTGAGACTTTTTTCAACGTACCGTGAGACTCATTCGGAAGTCTCAACACAGCGTGAAAATCAGGGAGCAGCGATGACCACCAGACCAGACCCACAAGTTCTCGTCGTCGGCGCCGGCCCGGTGGGCCTGGTTGCCGGTGCCGAACTCGCCCGCCGCGGCGTCCACGTCCGGGTGATCGAAAAGCTGGCCCAACCGACCGACCAATCCCGCGCGATCGCCGTCCACCCCCGCAGCCTGGACATGTTCGACCGGATGGGCATCGTCGACGAGCTGGTGAGCACCGGCATCAAGGCGGTCGCGATGCAGCTGTACGCCGGGCACACCAAACTTTTCCGTGTCCCCCTCGGCGAGGTCGACAGCGCGTTCCCGTTCACACTGACCACGGCGCAGACCGAAACCGAGCGCGTGCTGAACGACCACCTGGAGTCGCTCGGTGTCACCGTTGACCGCGGCGTCGAGCTGATCGCGCTCGCCCAGGGCGACGAAGGTGTGCACGTCACCCTGCGGCGCGAGGACGGCTCGACCGAGGAGGTGAGTACCTCGTGGGTGATCGGGTCCGACGGCGGCCACAGCATGGTGCGCAAGGTGGTCGGCACGAAGCTGGCCGGTTCCTTCGTCGGAGAGCGCTTCCTGCTCGCCGACGTCGACGCCGAGCATCAGCTCGACCTGGACTCCATGCACACCTTCTTCGCCCCAGACGGCCCGGTGGTCGTGCTGCCGATGGCCGACGGGCGGATGCGGTTCCTGGCCGAGGTGCATGACGCGCAGCTCAACATGAACCCCACCCAGGACGAGCTGCAGACCATCCTCGATCGGCGCATCGGCGGCATCCGGGTGCTGCGCTCGCACTGGCTGACCGGCTTCGAGATCCACCACGCCCGGGTGCCGGCCTACCGCTGGGGCCGCGTCTTTTTGGCCGGCGACGCCGCCCACATCCACAGCCCGGCCGGCGGCCAGGGCATGAACACCGGCATGCAGGACGCGTTCAACCTTGCTTGGAAGCTGGCGGCGGTGATCGACGGCAAAGCCGGTGACACCCTGCTGGACAGCTATGAGGCCGAGCGGCTCCCGGTCGCGGACGGTGTCATCGCATTTACCGACCGGCTCACCAAGGCGGGCACGCTGTCCGGCCTGCCGCGGCGGATCCGCGACGTGGCAATCCGGATGGCCTCGCGCGTCCCCGCTGCGCGGCGATTCATGGCCGAGAACGCCACCGAGGTCAATCTCAGCTACCAGAACAGCCCGATCGCCGTGGGCCGGCGCCCGGGCCGCGCCAAAGTGTCTGCTGGCGAGCACCTTCCGCACGTCGCCGACGCGGAGGTGCAAAAGCAACTGGGCGCGGTGCTGGGCCCGGACACCGGCCATGTCATCCTGACGATCGCCGGCGCACACGTCACTCCCGCGGCGGGCGATCGCGGCTACACCCAGGTGCTGGTCGCCACCGAAGACGCCCCGGTAGCCGGGTATGACGCCGTCATCGCCGACCCGAAAGGTGTTGTGGCGCAGCGATTCGGGCTTAACCGTGGTGGACGAGTGGTGATCCGGCCAGACAGCTATATCGGTGCCATCGCCACCCTGCACGACACCACAACTATCGCCGAGTACTTCGCCACAGTGAGGAGCTGAAAACCCATGTACACCTATGAGATCTCCGCCGCGGACATGTTCGAAGACCGCACCCAGCAGTTCGAGAAATTCGGCATCCCACTGGACGACATCAACCGGGTCCGAGCCGCTGTCACCGACATGTGGAACGACAAGCCCGGCGGCTGGGTTTACGAATGGTCGCAGCTAGCTACGGAATATGCGGCCGGCGGTGACCACTACCTAGCGTCGCTGGCCTACGGCTGCGCCAAGTTCCCCTGCCTGACCGACGAGGCGCGGGAGCAGGCCCTGCAAAATCAACTCGAGCAATTTCAGTTGGCGGCCAAGGATTTTCCGGTGGCCTTCGAGCGCCGCATCGTCTCGGTCGGATACCGCGACGGCACCGTCGACGTCCCCGTTCACCTGTACTCGGCCGACGGCGACTACGCGGCCCTGCCGGTGCTGATCGCAAGCGGCGGCGTGGACACCTGGAAGATGGACATTCACCCGTGGTGGGTCGGGTTCACGAAAGGCGCCGGAGTGACCACGCTGGCCTTCGACCACCCCGGCACCGGAGAGACGGCGATCCCGCTCGACGAGCACGCCGATGACGTGATCCGCGGGTTGGCCGACTACGCCCGGACGCTCGGCGACGGCCGGGTCGCGCACTTCGGGGCGTCGTTCGGCGGTAACTTCTCCTCGATGTCGGGGCTCGCCGGCATCGTGGACGCCGCCGTCGATCAGGGCGGCCCGGTTGCCGAGTCATTCCGGCCGGAGCACCTACAGCACCTGCCCTACGGCATGCACGACATCATCGGCAACGCCATGCACTGGGACCACTCGCCCACCCTCGACGAGCTCAGCGCCGGTCTCGGGAAGCTGAACCGGCGGGATCTGCTTGCCCAGCGGCGCAATTCGAACATGCTGGTGGTCAACGGCGCTGACGACTATTTCATCCCACGGTCCGACACGCTGGTCTTCGAAGGCCGCGCGAACACCGAGGTGCACCTGATCGAGGGCACCGGGCACGTTGCGATGAGCAAGGCGCCCGAGGTGGTGCCGATGGTCACCGCCTGGCTGCGAGGCCAGTTCGTTCCGGTCTGATACCTCAGGGCAGATCGAGCAGCTGCTCGTAGAACCCACCGATGCGGCGGGCCGGGTCGGTCAGATGGACCTCCAGGATCCAGTGGCAGGCCCGCCCGTCGGGGCCGTTGCGCCGCATCGGCTTGTCCGACCCGGGCGTGATGTACCACTCGGTGCCGGTGCCGACGATCTTCTTGTGCGGGAATTCGCCGAGTAGGTGGCCGGCGATCGGCGCGCCGAATTCGAAGCCTTCGGCGTGGGCCAGTTCGACGACATGCTCGTACAACTCGGCGCCGGTGACTTGCGGGTGCGCCTCGAAGTAGTCGCGGCCGGCCTGCCAGACCCGCGGCAGGGCGTCGCGCACGGCCAGCTTGGCCGGGTCGTCGCCGAGCACGAAGGTGCGGCCGAAGTCGGCCTCCCACTCCTCGAAGATCGGGCCGAGGTCCAGAAACACGATGTCGCCGTCGGCGATCACCCGATCCGGCGGATGCTCCCGAAAGGGTTGCAGGGTGTTCTCGCCGGCACGGACAACCCGCCGATGCCAGTGTCCTTTGACGCCGAGTAGCCGCGCGGCCAGGTCGCGGATCTCGTCAGACAACTCTTGCTCACCGATGCCGGCACGGATCAGGCCGCGGCGCTCGATCTCGTCGAACAGTTGCGCCGCCTTATCCTGGGCGTCAAGAAGCCTTTCAGCGCGGACGTTTTCGTCGGCGATCGGCTTCGTCACAGCACTGATGCTAAGACACAACCGAGACCGCAACGGAGCAACGCATGTCGCTCGTGGTGCCGCCCTATCCCGAGCCGCGCTACCTCAAGGACCAGCCGGAAGCCAGCGCCTGGATCAGGCGCGCGGACGATCCGCCGGACTACGAGACCTTCGGCGTTCAGTACCATTACTTGGCCAACCAGCAAGCCACCGGCGGCGACTATGGCCTGTATCGCGTCGACATTGCTCCGGCCGGCGGCGGGCCCGGTCCGCATTTCCACCGGGCCATGTCCGAGGCGTTCTTCGTGCTGTCGGGCACGATGAAGCTCTACGACGGGAACGACTGGATCGACGGCCACCCGCACGACTTTCTCTACGTCCCGCCCGGCGGCATCCACGGTTTCCGCAACGAGGCCGACGAGCCCGCGTCGGTGTTGATGCTGTTCGCTCCCGGCGCGCCGCGGGAGGCTTACTTCGAGGGCTTCAGCGCGTTGGCCGACATGACCGACGACGAACGCCGGGAGTGGTTCATCCGCCACGACAACTTCTTCGTCTAGGCGTACTGCGAAAAGTACGGCCGCTGCGGCTTGCTCTTCTCGACGAGGATGAACACCACGCCCCACGGGTCGACGAACCACGTAGTCCGGACCCGTGCCACGTCGGCG
>DATJOR010000079.1:0-4410 GCA_035506875.1 Mycobacterium sp. | reverse complement strand
TCCCGATTGCCCGACTCCTCAGCGCGCCGCCCACGGCGCGCATCGTCGCCGGGCTAGGCGATCGGGTACGGCCAGGGATTGAACCGGCAGGTCTTGCCGTCGGGCTTGACCCACTCCGGGTCGAATTTCGAGGCGTCGTCGTCTGACGTGGAAAACGTCTGCTGCATCATGATCGGCGCCAGGCCGCCCTGCCGATCGCACGGTTCGTGGCGCAGATAGCCGATGGCGTGGCCGACCTCGTGGTTGATCAGGTACTGCCGGTAGGACCCCACGTCGCCCTCGAACGACACCGCACCGCGCACCCACCGTGCCTCGTTGATGAAGACCCGGGGTTGCACCTCGGCTCCGTACGACGGGTTGTAACAGGACGTCTCCAGCGGAAATTCGTAGCCGCAGCCATCCCGCACGGTCATCGGGGAACTCAGTGAGATGCGGAAATCGGGTTTGCTCCGGTCGGTCCCGTCGACCCTGACGAACGCGAACTGCGGGTTGTGTATCCAGCTTTTGGGGTTGGCCAGCGTTTGGTCGACCATCGCGGCAAATGCATCGTCTCCACCAAACGCGACGGGATTGATGCCGTTTTCGACCTCGACGGTGTATTTGAAGACTTTGACGGTGCCTTGACCCATCTGCGGGGTGCCACCCGGAACGACGTGCCATGTCTTGTCGCCGGCGTCGGTGAACGGACCGCCGTTGGGCAGCATCCCGGTGGGCAGGTTGGCGTCGAACTGGGTCAGACCGCGCGGCGGTGCGTCGATGATCGACGTGCCCACCGCGCCGATTTTCGGCGGGCCCTGGGCGGGCTCACCCGAGGCCGGCGCGTGCGCGCTCGTTCCGGTCACGGTCTGGTAGATGACCACGCCGGTGACGGCGACCAGCGCCGGCAGCGCGTACGCGCGCCAGCCGTAGGTGGACACGAAGCGTCCAAGCCAGCTCTGTTTGCGCCAGCGGCTGTTAGCCCGATTGGACCGTGGTCGCCCCGAGCCCCACGCGAGAGGATCCCGCTGCGCGCGCAGCGGTTCTCGCCAGTCTTCGCGGAGCACCGGTACCCGGTTGCCCTCGCGCAGATCTGGCTCGTAGGTCACGTCCCCAAGGATGGCACAACCGTCGCTAGCTGGGACTCTCGGCGCGCCCGCAGGTAACGGCATACCGTTGATGACCTACCCCGTTCTGCCGACATTCGGGGCGTGGATGGCGATCCCAAATGCGAGTGGGTAGTAGTGTCGTTGCGATTAGCCGCGCAACGCTGCACCGGCGGTACGACGATCAGATAAAGCAGATTTGAGGACTCGATGAGCGATCTCGCCAACGCCGCCGAAGGGGGTGCGGTCAAGGTGGGCGGAAGCAGTCGGCCAGCGGAGACGCGCGGCACCTCGCCCCGGCGGGGCAACCGGCTGCCCCGCGACGAGCGTCGCGGCCAGCTGCTCATCGCCGCCAGCGAGATTTTCGTGGACCGGGGCTACCACGCCGCTGGCATGGATGAGATCGCCGAACGGGCGGGCGTCAGCAAACCCGTTCTCTACCAGCACTTTTCCAGCAAGCTCGAGTTATATCTGGCGGTCCTGAATCGCCACGTCGAAAACCTGGTGTCCGGCGTGCGGCAGGCGCTGCGCACCACCACCGACAACCGGCAACGGTTGCGCTCTGCGGTGCAGGCGTTCTTCGATTTCATCGAGCACGACGGCCAGGGCTACCGGTTGATCTTCGAGAACGACTACGTCACCGAGCCCACAGTCGCGGCGCAGGTGCGGGTGGCCACCGAATCGTGCATCGACGCGGTTTTCGACCTGATCAGCGCCGACTCCGGCTTGGACCCGCATCGCGCCCGAATGATCGCGGTGGCCTTGGTCGCACTGAGCGTCGACTGCGCCAGGTACTGGCTGGACACCGACCGGCCGATTTCAAAGGACGACGCCGTGGACGGAACTGTGCTGTTCGCGTGGGGCGGACTGTCACACGTGCCGCTCACCCGTTCCTAGCCGCGCTGCTGCCCAGCCCGAAACCGACCCGGCGCGCGTCCGCGACGCCGATCTCGACGTAGGCGATCTTGGCGGCGTTGACCACGAACCGCCGGCCCTTCTCGTCGGTCAGGCTCAGCACGTTGGAAGTGGCGCCGAGTGCGGCGTTGACCAATTCTTCGACTTCGCCAGGCGTTTGCGTACTGCTGAAGACCAGCTCGCGCGGGCTGTCCGTGATACCGATCTTGACCTCCACGTCGGCCCCTTCCCGTTCTTACCGGCTAGTCGGTGAAAAACCGTTCTTCAGCAAGCAGGCTAGTGGACCGCGCTGCCGCGTGCTGAAAGCCGGTCGGCAGCAAGCCTTCCGTGGGCGCGTGAAGTCGGCGGCCGTTGACAAATCGTGACCTGACACGCGCGCGCCGCGGCCTTCCGATCTCGGCCCCATCGATACCATCTGCACCATCAGCACCATGAATCACTTGGATAGCGATATCCAGGACTACCCAGACGAAATAACCGTCGACGACATTTACGCCGACGGAGATTACGCGGCTGCGGCCATCGACCAGCGCTGGCGCCCGGTCGCGGCAATCGCCGGCATCATCTTCGTGCTCGCGGTGATCGCCACGGTCGTGATCGTCAACGGCGGCGACAGCGCCTCGACCTCAGCGACGGTGGTGGCGCCGCCACGTAGCGCGGCACCGCGGCCCAGCCTGGTGCCGACTCTGCCGCCCGAGACGGTCACCACGGTGACACCGCCCCCGCGACAGCCCAGCCCGACAGCGACCAGCACCGCGCCAACGGAGATCCCCCCACCCGTCGCGGCTCCCCCGGTACCACCGGACGTGGCCGCTCGCACGTTTGTCTATCGAGTCACCGGGACCAAGGCGCTCTTTGACCTGGTGACCGTCGTCTACACCGACGCTGCGGGCGCGCCGCAGACGGACTTCAACGTGTCACTGCCGTGGTCGAGAACGGTGGTGATGAACCCCGGAGTGGGGATCAGGTCCGTCGTCGCCACAAGCCTGACCGGTCGCCTCAACTGCTCGATCATCGACGGCCAAGGTCAGCCCGTCGCGATGTCGACCAGCAGCACGATGATCGCGACCTGCTCCCGCTAGGCGAGGCCCAGTTCCTGCATCCGGTCGTTGTGCAGGCGCTGAAGCCGGTCGAAGAATCCCGCCAGCTGCGTCAAGCCCTCTGTCCTCGACACCACCAGATCGACCAGCTCATCATGTTCGGCCAACACGTACTGAGCCTGTGTGATCGCTTCGCCGAGCAGACGACGTGACCACAACGCCAGTCGGCTGCGCTGTCGCCCGCTCTTTGTCACCGCCGCGCGCACCTCGGCGACGACGAACTGGGAGTGTCCGGTCTCCGCCATCGTCGCGCGCACCACGTCGGCGATCTCGTCGGGCAGCCCGTCGGCGATCTGCAGATAGAAGTCGGCGGCCAGCGAATCCCCCACATAGGTTTTGACCAGCGCCTCCAGCCAGGTGCTCGGCGTGGTCAGCCGGTGGTACCCGTCGAGTGCGGAGGCGTACTTGGAAATCGCCGGCACCACGTCGACGCCGCGGCTCTCCAGGGTGTCGTGCAGCAGCTCATAGTGCCCCATCTCGGCAGCGGCCATGCTCGCCATGGAGATTCGGCCCCGAAGATCTGGCGCCATCCGCGCCTCGTCGGTGAGCCGGTAGAAGGCCGCGACCTCGCCGTAGGCCAACACCGCGAACAACTCGTTGACGCCGGGATGGTCCGCCGGCACTCGGTGCACGGGTGGATCGGACCCCTCGTCGGCGCCCGAAAGCGAAGTCATATCAACACTCTATGTGTCAGTGGCGGGGTCAGTGGCGCCCCGCCGCGCCCGGCTTCGCCGCGCTGACCGGATGGCGATCCCCGGTCGCGACGACCTACCAGCTATGATTACTGCAGGTATTGGCAGTAGATCCTTACGGCCGCTACCGGAGCAATGTGCGTGCACGCAGTTGGCCCGCCTCATGAGCGCAGGGCCCGCGAATCGGCAACGTATTCGACAGTCAACTGGTGCGCGCGTGACCGCAACGATTGACTAACCGAATACGACACCGAAAGGCATCGCGTTTAACGCATGACCCCATTAATCACACCCACCCGAGCCACATCCGAATCCACCTTTGCCGACCTCGGCGTCCGCGATGAGATAGTGCAGGCACTAACCGAGGAAGGTATCAATCATCCCTTTGCTATCCAAGAGCTCACACTGCCACTCGCACTAGCCGGCGACGACCTGATCGGCCAGGCCCGCACTGGCATGGGCAAGACCTTCGCGTTCGGCGTGCCGCTGCTGCAGCGGATCACCACCTCCGGAGCGCAACGCCCCCTCAACGGCATTCCGCGGGCGCTGATCGTCGTACCCACCCGCGAACTGTGCCTGCAGGTGTCTGGCGACCTGGCCACCGCCGCCAAGTACCTGACC
>DATJOR010000078.1:0-33236 GCA_035506875.1 Mycobacterium sp. | reverse complement strand
CTCCCGGCCGAAGGTGCCGCGGATCAGGATCAGATCGCAAAGGATCGGATTGGACCGGAATGTCTGGCGCATCTTCCGGGCGTGATTGCGCAGGGATTCCTGCCAGTCCTGGCCTTCGACAAACGGTGTCGCGAAGTCGTACTGGCCGAGCGCGCGATCGGTCATCGCGTTGAGCAGATCGTCCTTCTTCCGGAAGTACCAGTAAATGCTCGTCACACCGACGTCGAGATGCTTGGCCAACAGCGGCATGCTCAGGCCGTCAACCGATACTTCTTTGGCAACCTCGAACGCGCCATTGATGATTTCGTCGACGCTGATCGATCCGCGTTGCCGCCGCTGCCGCTTGTCGGCGACTGCCTGCCTGGCCAATTCGGTGCCCTCCGGTAGTTCGAACGCGTTATCGTATCAGATATCGTAAGGCTTCTGGTAATGGCTCAGTCGGTCAGTATCGGTGCCATCCAGGTCAATTCGGCGGGCAGCTGTGCGCTCCAGAACGATGCGTCGTGCCCGCCGGGCGAGAACCCGCCCGATGGCGGGCTGGGCAGTTGCGCGATGAACTGTTTCGTCGCTTGAAAGAACGGATCGCTGTTGCCGCAGTCCACCCTGATCGGAATCGACGCCAGCGCGGGCATCCCGAACACCGAGTTGGCCGCGAAATCGTCGGGGCCGTCGAACGCTCCCGGCGCGGCGGCTCCAGAGGACATCCACAGCGCCGGGCTCACCGCGCAGATCGCGGCGGTGCGGGCCGCCCCGAGCCGGCCGCCGAGCAAGAGTGCGCCGTAACCGCCCATCGACCAACCCAGAAAACCGACGCGGGAGGTATCGAGGCCCTTGGTGTCCAGCATCGGGATGAGCTCGTGCAACACCATCGCACCCGAATCTTCACCGGAAGCCCTTTTGTGCCAATAACTTCCGCCGCCGTCGACGGCAACCACCGCGAACGGCGGCAGGCCGGCGGTGACGGCTTGGGCGAGGCCTTGCTCGACGCCGCCTTCCATGATGGTGGCTGCGCTGCTTCCCTTGCCGTGCAGTGCGATCACCGGCCGCAGCGGTTTGGTCTGACCCGGCGGCCGGGCGATCGCCCAATTGGTGGCGATCCCGCCGCGCGCCGCGGATACGAACGAGCCGGTCACCATCGTCGGCGCCGCGACCGGCGCAGGGGCCGGCTCCAGCGGCGGAGGCGGCGCCAGCGGGACGCCGGTGCCCGCCATCGTCACCGGGGTCGTGACGGGGGGCCGGGCGGGCGGCACCCTGTCCAGCGCGTGGGCGCCCAGTGCCCCCGCCGCCGCACCGGCGCCGAGGCGCAGCAGGGCACGGCGACTCAGATCTGGCATGCCGGCCATCTTAAAGTGCTGCTGCGTCACATCCGACCTGGCGTTTGCCGGAAAGGGTAATGCGGCATCAGGCTGACTGGCACCATGTCCTAGGTGACTGCAGCTGTCACTCCCAAGGGAGAAAAGCGACGGTACGCGCTGGTCAGCGCCGCCGCCGAGCTGCTTTGCGAAGGCGGATTCGAGGCGGTTCGCCACCGTGCCGTCGCCCGTCGGGCGGGCCTTCCGCTGGCGTCGACGACGTACTACTTCTCCAGCCTCGATGACTTGATCACCAGCGCGGTGGCCCATATCGGAATGCTGGAGGTGGCGCAGCTACGGGCCGAGGTTGCCGCCCTGTCCCGCCGGCGCCGCGGTCCCGAGACCATCGCGGACCTGCTGGTTGACCTGCTGGTCGGCCGTGAATCCGGCCCGCGCCTGACCGAGCAACTGATTTCACGCTATGAGCGCTACATCGCCTGTGCCCGTCAGCCCGCATTGCGTGACATCCAGCGCCGCAACCTGCATCACCGCATCGACGCTATCGCCGAGGTGATCGAGCGGTCGGGACGCTCGGTGCGCCTGGAGTTGGTGTCGGCGTTGATTTGCACGGTCGACGGCGCAGTGGTGTCCGCCTTGGTCGACGACCAGGAGGATATCCGGGCCGTCGCGCGGGCGACCGTGATCGACGTCATCGATTCGCTGGCACCGTTCGACCAGCGCACCGTCGAGATCTGATCGCGGCGATCAGCCGTCGAGCTGCCGGCGGATCGCGGCCAATCCGAGTTGGGCTTCGTCGAGCAACGCAGCAACGTGTGCAAGTCGCTCACGTAATTCATCGGTACTCGGCTGGGGCGACGCACGACGGCGCGGCGCGGGCGCCAGATCCGGCGGAAGAGTCGGGGTGATGACGTAGCCGGTCGCGAAGTCGCCATAAAGCGTCACGTCCTCCGGCCGGTGATACCAGTACAGCGCGACGTAGGCGCACAGCACTGCGTCGACGGGATCTTCATCCCTGTCCAGCTGTGCCGGTCGAGTAGCGGCGGCAATCCGCTTTCGTAATTCCACCCACGACACGTTGTGGTTCACCCGCAGCCGCGGCGTTGCCTTGTCGAGTCCTTCGATCAGCGTCATCAGCTGCAGCAGCTCATTTTGGCGAACCTCGAACGGGCCTCGCTTGTACTTCAGTGTCTTCTCCAGGCCGAACAACACAATGGTCGCCGGGTGTGGATACACCTCGATCGCCCGCCGTGGCGAACTCGACAGCGGATCCATGTCGAGCGTGAGTGCCGTCGCTATCCGGGCTCCGCGAGGATCGTTGAATTCGGGTTTCTCCGCATATGCCGGGCGCGCTCCCGCGTCGAACCGGTGGAAGTCGCGGTTGAGTGCCGCCTCGCACGGTCGCTGTCCGGTCAAATTCTTCACGATCAGTGGCGCGTCGATGGCCAGCAGGCAGTCGCCGCTGACGTACGGCGACACCGCGGCTTCGATGCTCGCGTCGTCCTGCGCGGCGCCGACGTGCAGCAGCCGGCCGTCGGAATCGATGGCCGCGACACCAGTGCTGTTTTTCTCGCCCCAGGCGAGATCGAGCCCAACGAAGTGCATGGGCCCTACTGTGCCCGATCCCTACCCCGTGCGGCGCCGTTAAGCTGTGTGTTTGTGACGATCCCGAACGTGCTGGCCAATCGTTACGCCAGCCCCGAGATGGTGGCGATCTGGTCGCCAGAGGCCAAGGTAGTCGCCGAGCGGCGGCTCTGGCTGGCGGTGCTGCGAGCGCAGGCGGAGTTGGGGGTCAAGGTTCCCGAAGCCGCCGTCGCCGACTACGAACGGGTGCTCGACGATGTCGACCTGGCCTCGATCGCCGCCCGCGAGCGGGTGCTGCGCCACGACGTCAAAGCCCGCATCGAGGAATTCAACGCGCTGGCCGGCCACCAACAGGTGCACAAGGGCATGACCAGCCGGGACCTGACCGAGAACGTCGAGCAACTTCAGGTTCGCCGGTCGCTGGAATTGGTATTCGACCATGGCGTAGCACTAGTCGCCCGGATGGCCGAACGCGCGGTGACCTACCGCGATCTGGTGATGGCCGGACGTAGCCACAACGTCGCGGCGCAGGCCACCACGTTGGGCAAGCGGTTCGCCTCGGCGGCGCAAGAGACACTGCTGGCGTTGACCGGATTGCGCGAACTGATCGACCGCTATCCGCTGCGCGGCATCAAAGGCCCGATGGGCACCGCCCAGGATATGCTCGACCTGCTCGGCGGCGACGTGGCGAAGTTGGCCGAACTCGAACGACACATCGCCGACTTCTTGGGATTCACAACGGTTTTGACCAGCGTCGGGCAGGTGTATCCGCGCTCGCTGGATTACGAAGTGGTGTCCGCCCTGGTTCAGCTGGGTGCCGGGCCGTCGTCACTGGCGCACACCATCCGGCTGATGGCCGGCCACGAGTTGGTCACCGAGGGCTTCGCGCCCGGACAAGTCGGGTCATCGGCGATGCCGCACAAGATGAACACGCGCAGCTGCGAGCGAGTCAACGGACTCCAGGTGGTGCTGCGCGGCTACGCGTCGATGGCCGCCGAATTGGCCGGAGCCCAGTGGAACGAAGGAGACGTGTTCTGCTCGGTAGTGCGCCGAGTGGCGTTGCCGGACAGCTTCTTCGCGGTCGACGGACAGATCGAGACGATGCTGACCGTGCTGGAAGAATTCGGTGCTTACCCCGCGGTGATCGCGCGCGAGCTGGACCGGTACCTGCCGTTCCTGGCCACCACGAAGGTCTTGATCGCCGCGGTGCGCGCCGGGATGGGCCGTGAGGCCGCCCACGAGGTGATCAAAGAACACGCGGTGGCGACCGCACTGGCGATGCGCGAACGCGGCGACGAGCCCGACCTGCTCGACCGGCTGGCCGGCGATCCTCGGCTGCCGCTGGACCGCGCGGCGCTGGACGCCGCACTGGCCGACAAGCAGGCGTTCATCGGCGCCGCCGGCGACCAGGTCGACGCGGTGGTTGCCGGAGTGGACGCGCTGGTCGCCCGCTACCCAGATGCGGCCAAGTACACGCCGGGCGCGATACTATGACCCTCGCCGGCGCCCTTGCGGGGATCGACTTCACCGATCTGGACAACTTCGCCAACGGCTTTCCGCACGAATTGTTCGCCGTCCATCGACATGAAGCGCCGGTGTTTTGGCACGAGCCGACCGAGCACACCCCCGACGGGGAAGGCTTCTGGTCGGTCGCCACCTATGCGGAAACACTTGCGGTGCTGAAGGATCCGGTGACCTTCTCATCGGTAACCGGCGGTGAGCGGCCGTTCGGCGGGACGCTGTTGCAGGACCTGGCCATCGCGGGCCAAGTGCTCAACATGATGGATGATCCGCGGCACTCGCAGATTCGGCGACTCGTCAGCTCCGGGCTGACACCGCGGATGATCGGGCTTGTCGAAGACGATCTTCGGGCCCGGACGCGTCGGTTGCTCGATGCGGTTGTGCCGGGCAAACCGTTCGACTTCCTGGTCGACATCGCCACCGAACTGCCGATGCAGATGATCTGCATTCTGCTGGGAGTGCCGGAGTCCGAACGACATTGGCTCTTCGAGGCGATCGAACCGCAGTTCGACTTCGGCGGATCTCGCAAGGCTTCCCTGTCGCAGCTGTCAGTCGAAGAGGCCGGATCGCGGATGTACTCCTACGGCCAGGAGTTGATCGCCGCCAAGCGAGCTGAGCCCACCGACGATATGTTGTCGGTCGTCGCCAACGCGACTCTCGAGGCCGCCGACGCGCCGGCCATGTCGGATCTCGAGCTGTACCTATTCTTCAGTCTGCTGTTCAGCGCCGGCGCGGAGACGACGCGCAACGCGGTCGGTGGTGGGCTGCTGGCGCTGGCCGAGCACCCGGAGCAATTGCACTCGTTGCGCGAGGATTTCGATGCGCTGCCGATCGCGATCGAGGAGATGGTCCGGTGGACGTCGCCGTCGCCGTCCAAGCGGCGCACCGCGACCCGCGCTGTCACGCTCGGCGGAGCCTCGGTCGAGGCGGGGCAGAAGGTACAGATCTGGGAAGGCTCGGCCAACCGCGACGCCAGCGTGTTCGACTGCGCCGATCAGTTCGATATCGGCCGAAAGCCCAATCCGCACTTAGGTTTCGGGCAGGGCGTGCACTATTGCCTTGGCGCCAACCTGGCCCGGCTGGAACTGCGCGTGCTGTTCGAAGAGCTGTTGTCGCGGTTCCGCGACGTGCGGGTCACCCGGCCGGTGGAATGGACACGCAGCAACCGGCACACCGGTATTCGGCATCTGGTCGTCGAATTGCGCTGAGGCTTGTGACTCTCCGGCCCGTCAACGTCGAACCGACGCCGGATGTGTTTGCGGCGGTGATGGCGACCGGCATCGTCTCGATCGCCGCGCGTAATCATCACTACGTCGAGCTCAGCGATGTGCTGGGTGTGCTGGCATCGCTCGGTCTTGCCGCGCTCGTCGCCGTGGTCGCCGGCCCTCGCGCTGGTGGCGTGGTTGGTTCTATCTACGCCCTGATGACCTGGCTGATCTTGTGGCGCGCAATTGTTGATCGGCGCGACCGAGACGGGTTCGCGCCCGACTCCTGGATCATGATGGGCGGCCTCGCTATTGCGACGCTGGCCGGGGATGTTCTGCATCAGCAGCTTTCGGGATGGCCGGCGGCAGCGGTGCGGTCGGTCACCATCGTCACCTGGGTGGTGGCTACGCTGTGGATTGCGGTTGCGTCACGCGCTCGTCCGTCGGCGCGGCTAACGCTGGCGCACGGCGATTCCCGCCGACCGCAATTCAAGGGCGGCGAGTCCACGGATCGTGCCGGGATCCGCAACGCGCCACGCGCCGACGGGGTCGGGGCTGACAGCGGCCAGTCGGCGCAGCGGCCGGTTGGCCAAGGCACGCAACGCCAACAGTTGTTCGCCGGCCGGCGTCGTTGCCAGCGTGCTGACGGTCCACTTGCGCCGGAAGAATCGGATGCGCAGCACCAGCCAGGGCATCACCACCCCGAGCGCCGGCGGTGCAGCGACGGCCAGCGCCAGCACCACCGCAAGCCAGGTCGCGGTGGTGTCCAGGTTGTGCCCGGCGCCGGCAATGTCGAGGGCGGCCTTGCTGGCCGCGGTAAGCGGTTTGCTTACCGCGTCACCGACCAGTGGGATGTGATCGGCACTATGGCCGGCTGACTTGAGGCTGTCAGCAACACCGTCCGCGCCGCCTTTGACCTCTCGGCCGACCTCGGCGATCGTCGCCACCGCGCTGTGGACGGCCAGCCCGACCAGCACCCAGACAACGGTCCAGATGACGACGACGACGTCACTGAACAACTGCGCCAGCAGTCGGCCGGGAGTAGTGGCGTAGGGCAGGAACCGCGATTTCATAACTCTGATCCCAGCACAGGGCGGCTCTGACGGTCGGCTTTACGCAGCCCGCGTCCTCACCCGGCTAGGCTGTCCCGATGCGTCCAGCACTGTCCGACTACCAGCACCTGGCCAGTGGCAAGGTCCGCGAGCTGTACCGCATCGACGACGATCACCTGTTGTTCGTCGCCACGGACCGGATCTCAGCGTTCGACTATGTGCTCGACAGCGTGATTCCCGACAAAGGTCGGATTTTGACCGCGATGAGCGTGTTCTTCTTCGACCTCGTCGAGGCGCCCAACCACCTTGCGGGGCCGCCGGACGATCCGCGCATTCCCGACGAGGTCCTCGGCCGCGCATTGGTAGTGCGCGAACTGAAGATGATTCCGGTGGAGTGTGTCGCCCGCGGTTACCTGACCGGCTCAGGATTGTTGGATTACCAGCAGACGGGCAAAGTCTGTGGCATCACGCTGCCTCCCGGCCTGGTCGAGGCCAGCAGGTTCTCCTCACCGCTTTTCACGCCGGCGACGAAAGCCGAACTGGGACAACATGATGAGAACATCTCGTTCCCACAGGTGATCCAGATGGTCGGAGGGGTCCGCGCCAACCAATTGCGCGACCGTACAGTGCAGACCTATGTACAGGCGGCCGACCACGCGCTGAGAAGAGGAATCATCATCGCCGACACCAAATTCGAGTTCGGTATCGACGCACATGACAACTTGGTGCTGGCCGACGAGATCTTCACTCCCGACTCGTCGCGCTACTGGCCGGCCGCCGATTACCAAGTCGGCGTGGTGCAGGCCAGTTTCGACAAGCAGTTCGTCCGCAATTGGCTGACCGGGCCTGACTCCGGCTGGGACCGCTCCGGACCGGAGCCTCCGCCACCGCTGCCCGAGAGCATTATCGACGCGACCCGTAACCGTTATATAGAGGCCTACGAACGGATTTCCGGACTGCGCTTCGACGACTGGATTGGGCCCGGCGCATGACCGACCGCACAGCACCCCCTGTCACCAAGCGGGTGGAGAGCCGACGCGAATTTCATGGCGACGTGTTTGTCGACCCGTATGAATGGCTGCGAGACAAGTCCAGTCCCGAGGTCATCGCGCATCTGGAAGCCGAGAACGAGTACGCCGACAAGTCGACCGCCCAGCTTGAGCCGTTGCGGCAGCGGATCTTCGACGAGATCAAAGCACGCACCAAGGAGACCGACCTGTCGGTACCCATCCGGCGCAACGACTGGTGGTATTACGCCCGTAGTTTCGAGGGCAAGCAATATGGCGTCCAATGCCGCTGCCCGGTAGCCGATCCTGCCGATTGGAACCCGCCAGTGTTCGATGAGAACACGGAGATACCCGGTGAGCAGATTTTGCTCGATGAGAACGTCGAAGCCGAGGGGCACGACTACTTCTCGCTGGGTGCCGCCAGCGTCAGCCCCGACGGCAATGTGCTGGCCTACTCCGTCGACGTGGTCGGTGACGAACGTTATACCTTGCGGTTCAGGGATCTTCGGACTGGCGAGCAATACCCGGACGAGATCGTCGGGATCGGCGCCGGGGCGACCTGGGCTACCGACAACCGAACCGTCTACTACGTCACTGTCGACGCGGCCTGGCGCCCCGAAACGGTGTGGCGGCACCGACTGGCGTCAGGTCTGCCCGCGGAGAAGGTGTATCACGAAGCCGACGAGCGATTCTGGCTTGCGGTCGGTCGGACTCGCAGCGACGCCTATGTGCTGATCGCGTCGGGATCGGCCATCACCTCGGAGGTCCGCTATGGTGACGCCGCCGACCCGGATGCCGAGTTTGTCACGGTGCTGCCGCGGCGCGACGGTGTCGAGTATTCAGTGGAACACGCCGTCGTCGACGGGCAGAATCGGTTCTTGATCCTGCACAATGACGGCGCGGTGAACTTCACGCTCGTGGAGGCTCCTGCCGATGACCCCGGCACGCAGCGCACGCTGATCGCCCATCGCGACGACGTGCGACTGGACGCGGTGGACGCCTTCGCCGGGCACCTGGTAGTCAGCTACCGCGGGGAGGCGTTGCCGCGAATTCAGTTGTGGCCCATCGATGGTGCCGACTACGGACAGCCCGAGGAGATCTCGTTTGAGTCCGAGCTGATGTCGGCCGGCCTGGGCGCGAACCCGAATTGGGACTCACCCAAGCTCCGGATCGGCGGAGGATCGTTTGTCACCCCGGTGCAGATCTACGACCTGGATCTCGTCACCGGCGAGCGGACGCTGTTGCGCGAGCAGCCGGTGCTGGGCGACTACCGGCGCCAGGACTATGTCGAACGCCGAGACTGGGCCTACGCGACCGACGGCAGCCGGATACCCATTTCGATCGTGCATCGCGCCAACATCGAGTTCCCAGCTCCGGCACTGGTTTACGGATACGGCGCCTACGAGATCTGTGAGGACCCACGGTTCTCCATCGCCCGGCTGTCGCTGCTGGATCGGGGGATGACGTTTGTCGTCGCCCATGTCCGCGGTGGTGGCGAGATGGGTCGGCTGTGGTACGAGCATGGAAAGCTGCTGGAGAAGAAGAACACGTTCACCGACTTCGTCACGGTTGCAGAGCATCTGGTGGACTCCGGGCTCACCCGACCGGAGCAGTTGGTCGCGTTGGGTGGCAGCGCCGGTGGGCTGCTCATGGGTGCCGTAGCCAACATGGCGCCCGATTTGTTTGCCGGGATTCTGGCGCAGGTCCCGTTCGTCGACCCGCTCACGACGATTCTGGACCCGTCGCTGCCGCTGACCGTGACCGAGTGGGACGAATGGGGAAACCCGTTGAGCGACAGCGATGTTTACCGCTACATGAAATCGTATTCGCCGTATGAGAACGTCGCCGCCCAGAAGTATCCGCCGATCCTGGCGATGACATCACTGAACGACACCAGGGTCTACTATGTCGAACCTGCGAAATGGGTAGCGGCCCTGCGGCACACCAAAACCGACGGTAATCCGGTGCTGTTGAAGACCCAGATGACCGCCGGTCACGGTGGTATCAGCGGGCGCTACGAGCGCTGGAAAGAAGTGGCGTACCAGTACGCCTGGCTGTTAGCTGCCGCCGATCGCGACCACTATGGCAGCGGCCAGGTAGATGACCTCCTCAGCGGTGCGCAGGGGTAACTGCGTCGTCATCGACTTGGGCGGATCGGGCATTCGCGCGGCATAGATGTTGGCCGGGAACATCGCCAGCATCATCAGCAGCAGACAAAGGGCCGCAGCGACGCGAGTTGTCGGAACCAACAGGCCCACCGCCCCAAGGAACTCCAGCATGCCGGTGACGGTCACCAACAGGCCGGGCGCCGGTAGCTGCGGAGGCACAATCGCAATCAAGGCGGCGCGCAGCGGTGGGGCGAAGTGCGCGACGCCGGTTAGAACGAACATCGCGGCCAGGCCGACGGCGACCGCTTTGGTCCAGGTGCCGACGTAGTCGACGCCGGCCCAACCCGCGATCCGGCCAGCGGTGCTTCCCACCAGCAAGGTGATCAACGGAGCCACGGCAACTCTCCAATCTAGACAGTGACAAGTTCTGTTGCGCGAAAGCATATGATTCTGAACTAGCCACTGTCAAGTTTGTCGTCTATGCTGGCCTAATGACTCGCCCGACCTACCATCACGGAGATCTGCGGGCGGCGATCCTGACCGAGGCTGCACGCCTGATCGATGAGCGCGGCGCCGACCGGGTGTCACTGCGCGAGTTAGCGCGGGAAGCGGGGGTATCGCACGCGGCGCCGGCGCACCACTTCACTGATCGGCGCGGTCTGTTCACCGCGCTGGCTGCTCAGGGATTCGAGCTGTTGGCTGCGGCCCTCGCCGAGGCCCGGCCCCGATTCCTCGACGCCGCCCTCGCCTATGTGCGGTTCGCCATCGAGCACCCGGGCCATTACCGCGTGATGTTCGACAGGTCGCTGGTCGATTCGTCGAACCGCGAGCTGGCAGCCGCCCAGGCGGCCGCCGGTGCCGAGTTGTCCCGGGGTGTGGCGTCGCTGCCGGACCAGCACGCCCAAGCGGATCCGCCTGGCGCCGAGTTGGCGGCTTGGTCACTGGTACACGGGTTTTCGATGCTCTGGCTCAATGACGCGGTGAACGCGCGCGTCAAGGCGACCGATCCGATGGCAACCGTCGAGCGGATCGCCAGGATGCTCTTCGAAGGCCCGTCCTAAGCCCCAGCCTTCGACAGCTCGAACCGCAAGATCTCTAGGCGACCACGTTGCATGCCCGCTTTGAGCGGGAACGGAATGCGGGTGTGGCGGGTGATCTCCTCGATCGGAACCACTGCGCTGGTGCGCAGCTCCCAACCGGGAAAGTGCCGACGCAGGTCCATTTCCGAGATGCCGGGGATGAGGCCGGGGATTTTGGTGAAGCCGGCCATCAGCAACAAGGCATTGGGTGCTGCCGCCTGGGTAACGCCGGCGGCGTAAGAGTCGCGCCGGTTCTCGGGCAGGCCGTAATAGCAGCCGCTGTCGTTGATCAGATCGAAGGCATCGCCGAGATCGAGTTCAGCCAGTTTGGTGACATCACCTTGGAGGAAACGTGCTTTCGCCGCGTCGCCCAGCCCATGGGAACGTGCCTTTTCAATTGCGCTGCCGAGCAGGTCGATGCCGGTTGCGTCCCAGCCTTGGCGGGCGAGGTAGCGGGTGTTGCGTCCTCCGCCGCAGCCGAGGTCGAGCGCCCGGGCCGGTTTCAGCCGACTTTCCACCAGTTCGACCAGCCAGGTGTCGGGGACGTCGGCGGGGGACAGTGAGGGATTCAGCCCTAAGCGAGTAAGCGCCTCGTACAAAAAGCGTAAGACGTGAGCATTCATGTCATATCCTTTCTGCGGCCCCACGCCGCCACGACCGGAAATAGCGCGATGTCGAGGTCTTCAGCGCCGAGATCGGCGAGATGCTGATCGATCTCGTGCTCGGTGGCCGCGCCCGCGGCGACTAGGGCCGGCCGCACGACCGTGACCAGGGTGTGTTGCATCCGACGAGCAGCTGGACCGCTCAAGCTGAACGAGACCTCGGCGTCAACGTCAGCCAACCCGGCGTCACGGAATAGTCGCGGCAGGGTCCGTCCCAAACTGAGGTCGCTGCGTTGATCCATGAGTTCCCATACAGCGCTGCGCAGTTTGTTGGCCAGTGCCTGTCTTGGTCCGACTTCGTCGGGACAAGCCAGCGGCTGCAACTTCGGATCGGCGGCTTCCACCAGCAGCCAGCCGCGCGCGCGAAGCGCGGACACCATTGTCATCAATGCGGCAGACGGGTCGCTGAGGTGTTCGAGGACCAGCCGGGCATGCACGAAGTCGAAGTCGGCGCCCGGCGGCGGATCGACGGTGAGGTCGTGGCGTCTTACCTCAATCGGCGGATCCGCTGCCAGTTCCAGTGCGGCGGTGTCGATGTCGGAAGCCAGCACACGGCCGGCGAGTCCTACCCGCCGAGCCAACCAGTTCGGCACACTGGCGCCCCCCGCGCCGGCCTCCCAGCAATTCCAGCCATGACCGATGCCGAGCGACGTGACGCGCAGAAATGTGGACTCATTGAGCAATGCCGCGAGAGTGTCGAAGTGATCGCGCGAAATCCTTTGCCGCTCAGCAGAGCTTGGCGGTGCCGATCCGGGAGCGTCGGTGCTGTCGGTCATGACCGTGTCAATCCTGCAAATAGAGAACGTTGTGTTCCCTATTCTGGGGTACGCTAGCTCGGATGGCAAGCAGAACTTCGCAGCCGGACCATCGACGGCTGCCGCGCAGGCGCAACCAAGTGCTTGTCAGTGCCATCCACGCAGCGACGATTGCTGAGCTCGCTGAACACGGCTACCTCGGCCTATCCGTCGAGCGGGTCGCAAAACGCGCCCGCACCAGCAAGGCGGCCATCTACCGCCGCTGGCCCGCACGCGCCGATTTGGTCGCCGATGCCATCCGCCACATAGGCGACAACGGGCCGGACATCATTCCCGACACCGGTGACGTCCGCACGGACCTATTCACTGTTCTGCGAGCGGCTGCCGATCGACTCACTGGCCCGTCTGGTGAGGCTGCACGCGGACTGATCTCCGACACTCTCGCCGACCCCGACGCTACTCGAGCAATCCGTGCACACCTGACCAACCAGCGCAACCGGATGATCAGCGCAGTACTCGAGCGTGCAGTTCAACGGGGCCAGGTCGGCCCGCAAGCTTTGACACCGCAACTGATTTCACTTGCCCCCATCCTGCTGAGCCACCATTACTTGGTGCACGGCGACCCTATTGCGGACCAGACGATCAACGAAATACTCGATCAAGTCGTCATGCCTCTGATCGACTTGTCAACGGCAGAGCAGCCCTAGAGCGCTGGGACGTGCGGCTGGCCCTTGGGCGGCGGCTTGTTGGGCAGGAAGACGACGGGCACAAGTGCCGACGCGACAATGACGATCGCCACTGCGAGGACGAGCGTGTAGGCGTGTGCGAGGTCATGCATCAGCCGGAGGGTGAAATCAGCGGAGACCTCGTGTTGAGACGGCACCAGTGCAACGTGCTTACCCACCTTCCCGCGAAGAATCCCGAGTTTCTCTGCGGCGGTGATGCTTTCACTCCGGTTGAACTGGCTTGTCAAGATCACCGACATCAATGCAATGCTCGCCGAAGTGGCGACGTGCTGATTGACACTGAGCAGGGTGGAGCCGCGGGCCACCTGCTGGGGCGCCAACGCCTGTACCGCGGCCCCGGACAGCGGCGTCATCGTGCAGCCCAGGCCTAGGCCGACAACGACCAAGCCCACCAGCAGGATCGGCGTGTAGTCCGCTTGTTTCCATGCGCCATAGGCGAATACGGCCAATCCGGTAGTGATCAACGCGATCCCGACCAGCAGTACGTTGCGTGGCCCGCGTTTGTCCATCAAGGTGCCGGCGAGCGGCATCGCCAGCATCGCGCCGAGTCCCTGCGGGACCATCTGCACCCCGGATTGCAGCGGCGTCTGCTCCAGCAGCTGCTGGAAATAACTGGGCAACAACAGCACGACGCCGAAAAAGCCAACGGAGAACAAGAACATCGCCGAGTTGGCGAACGTCACTACTCGATTCTGGAACAGCCGCAGGTCGATCAGTGGGTGATCGGCACGGTGCAGCGCGTGCACAACAAACGCGGTGACCAGGGTCACGCCGATGAGCGCCGGGATCCACACATGGTTGTCGGCGAAGGTGCCGGACCGCGCAACCGACGAAATCCCGAACAGCAGTGCCGCCAACCCGGGCGACAGCAGCAGCATGCCCACGAAGTCAAACGCCTCCGACGGTCGCGGACGGTCTCTCGGAAACACCGCCGCCGCGAGCACCAGCACGATCAGCCCGAGCGGCAGATTGATCCGGAAGATCCACTGCCAGCCATAAGCGCCGATCAGCCAGCCGCCCAGCACCGGCCCGCACATCGGGCCAAGCAGCATCGGGATACCCATCACCGCCATCAACCGACCGAGCCGCCGCGGACCGGCTTCGCGGGTCAAGATGATCAACGTCAACGGCACCAGGATCCCGCTGCCGAGTCCTTGAATCATCCGAAACGCGATGAGCTCTACGATGTTTGACGCCATTGAACACAGCAGCGACGCCAACGTGAACCACAACGTCGCGCCTAAGAACAGCCGCTTGGTGCCGAATCGGTCGGCGGCCCAACCGGCCAGCGGGATGACCGCCACCTGCGCGAGCGTGTAACCCGTGACCGTCCACGCGACGACGGCCTGAGTAGACCCGAACTCCACGATGAACGTGCGTTGCGCGACGCTGACGACCGTGGCGTCCAGTATCGCCATTACTGAGGCGAGGACGCAGACGCCGGCGATGCGCAGCAGGCCGGCATCGAGCGCATCTGGATAGTCGCCGAAGCCGCCGGCGACCCCTCCGGTGTCCGTCGTCGACGGTGCGGCGCGAGAAACCATGACCGCCAGCCTAACGACGAACTAGCTAGCTGACCAACATACTTTGCGCTGGGTGCGATGGGGGTAGGGTGGGCGGGTATGTCCGTGACCGATATCACTTTGACCACACTCGACGGCCGGCAGATGTCGCTGGCCGACTACAGCGACCACGCAGTATTGGTGGTCAACGTCGCGTCCAAATGCGGCCTGACACCGCAATACGCTGCGCTGGAACAGCTTGCGAAAGACTACCGCGACCGCGGGCTCACGGTGCTGGGCGTTCCCTGTAACCAATTCATGGGCCAAGAACCCGGGACCGCTGAAGAAATCCAAACCTTTTGTTCAACCACCTACGGCGTGACGTTCCCGCTGTTAGCTAAAACCGAGGTCAATGGGCCGGACCGGCACCCGCTTTACGCTGAACTGACCAAGACCCCCGACGCCGACGGGCAGGCCGGTGACGTGCAGTGGAACTTCGAAAAGTTCCTGATCGCCCCCGGCGGAAATGTGACCAATCGATTTCGTCCGCGGACGGTCCCCGATGCGCCGGAAATTGTCGCTGCGATCGAGGCTGTGTTGCCGAATTAGCCGGTCGCACCGGCCCGATTGACGCTTAGTGTCCGCGTGTATGTCACCATTTGGACACCTGGCATCGTCAAAATTGTGATGTGTCTGGGAAATTGATCGTCTCGGTCTCCGGGATCTGTGAACGCACATTGGACGATGTCGCCGAGTTCTGCGCACAGATGGAAACCCGGTCGGTTCCGGTGTCGTTGTTGGCGGCCCCGCGACTGAAGGGCGGCTATCGGCTCGATCGCGACCCGCACACCGTCGAGTGGCTGGCGGCCCGACGCGCCGCCGGTGACGCGCTCCTGCTGAATGGCTACGACCAGGCCGCCACCAAGAAACGGCGCGGCGAGTTCGCGGCGCTGCCCGCCCACGAGGCCAACCTGCGGCTGATGGCTGCTGACCGAGTGCTCGAGCACCTCGGACTGCGCACCCGGCTGTTTGCGGCGCCGGGCTGGACCGCATCACCGGGTACTGTTACAGCTTTGCCGCGCAACGGTTTTCGACTGCTAGCCGATCTGCACGGGATCACGGACTTGGTCCGGCAGAACACCGTGCGCGCACGGGTACTCGGCATCGGGGAGGGTTTCCTAGCCGAGCCGTGGTGGTGCCGGATGTTGGTGCTCTCCGCTGAGCGGGTAGCCCGCCGTGACGGTATCGTCCGGGTCGCGGTCGCAGCCCATCACCTGCGCAAGCCTGGGCCGCTGCAAGCGATGCTGGACGCGGTGGACCTGGCGTTGCTGCAAAGCTGTGAGCCGACCGTGTATCAGTGGCGGGCCGAACACGCGGTTCTCGACGCAGCCTGACGCGCCGGCTCGCTACTGTGTAGCGCCATGAGCGATACCGGAGCTGCGCCGGCAGGGCCGGCCGCGGATGTCATCGTCGTCGGGGCGGGTCTGGCGGGCTTGGTGGCAGCCTGCGAGGTGGTGGACCGCGGGTTGCGGGTGTTGATCCTCGACCAGGAGAACAGCGCCAACCTCGGCGGGCAGGCCTTCTGGTCATTCGGCGGTCTGTTCTTCGTCGACAGCCCCGAGCAGCGTCGCCTCGGCGTTCGCGACAGCCACGAACTCGCTCTGCAGGATTGGCTCGGCACCGCGGCGTTCGACCGGCAGGAGGACTACTGGCCGCGGCAATGGGCGCATGCCTATGTCGATTTCGCGGCAGGCGAGAAGCGCAGCTGGCTGCGCGCCAGGGGCTTGCAGGTCTTCCCGCTGGTGGGGTGGGCCGAGCGTGGCGGCTACGACGCGCAGGGGCACGGTAACTCGGTGCCACGCTTTCACATCACCTGGGGAACCGGGCCGGCGTTGGTTGAGATGTTCGCCCGGCGGTTGCGCAACAAGTCGAAAGTGCGGTTCGCGCACCGCCACCAGGTGGATGAGCTGATCATCGAAGGTGACGCGGTGACCGGGGTTCGAGGCACAGTGCTCGAACCCTCGACCGAACCGCGCGGTGTCCCGTCGTCACGAAAACCTCTTGGGGAGTTCGAGTTTCGCGCTTCGGCAGTGATCGTTACGAGCGGGGGCATCGGGGGCAACCCCGAGATGGTGCGGGCGAACTGGCCGGAGCGGATGGGCCGGGTTCCCGAGCAGCTGCTTTGCGGTGTGCCCGCCCACGTGGACGGCCGGATGATCGCGATCACCGAAAACGCCGGCGCCCGGGTGATCAACCGCGACCGAATGTGGCATTACACCGAGGGCATCACCAACTACAACCCGGTCTGGCCGCTGCACGGTATCCGGATCATCCCGGGACCGTCGTCGCTGTGGCTGGACGCCACGGGCAGGCGTCTGCCGGTACCGCTATACCCCGGCTTCGACACTCTCGGCACACTGGAGTACATCGCGAAGTCGGGGTCCGACTACACCTGGTTTGTGCTGAACGCCAAGATCATCGAAAAAGAATTCGCGTTGTCCGGTCAGGAACAGAACCCCGACCTGACCGGGCGCAGCGTCCGCCAGCTGCTGTCGTCGCGGGCGCGCTCCGGCCCGCCCGGTCCGGTGCAGGCCTTCATCGACCGGGGCGTCGACTTCGTGAGCGCAAACTCGTTGCCCGAGTTGGTGACTGCCATGAACAAACTGCCCCATGTGCTGCCGCTGGACTACGCGACAGTGGCCGAAGAGGTCACCGCCCGGGATCGCGAGGTCGCCAACCGTTTCAGCAAGGACGGCCAGATCACCGCGATCCGTGCTGCCCGTGGGTATCTGGGCGACCGGTTGGGTCGAGTGGTCGCTCCGCACCGCCTGGCGGATCCCAAGGCCGGACCGCTGATCGCGGTCAAGCTGCACATCTTGACACGAAAGACGTTGGGCGGCTTAGAAACCGACTTGGATTCACGCGTGCTCAAGGGTGACGGGACTCCGCTCGACGGCCTTTACGCGGCCGGCGAGGTCGCCGGTTTCGGTGGCGGTGGCGTGCACGGTTACCGGGCGCTGGAGGGCACGTTCCTCGGTGGCTGCATCTTCTCGGGTCGTTCTGCGGGCCGCGGCGCCGCTAACGACATCGCCTAGGGTGACCGAGGTCGCGCTCGTTGAGATTGCGCTCAGGGCTGCTTGCGGGACCGAAATCACGACCCTGAGCGCAATTTCAAACGAAACCATGGCGCGGCGCCGCTAACGACATCGCCTAGAAGGCGACCGCGCGTTCTTCAGGCAGCACTTGGAAGTCGGTGCTGGTCATTTCGGTGAGCCGGCCGTAGTAAATGCCGCGGGCGTCCGGAGCGATGATGCCCTGGTGGATGGGCACCGCCCGGGCCGGCGCCACCGCCCGCAGGTAGTCCACTGCCTCGGAAATCTTCATCCACGGTGCTGACGCCGGAGCGGCCAGCACGTCGATCGGTTCGTCCGGGACGAACAGCGCATCGCCGGGGTGCATGAACCTGGCCGGGTGCTCGCCGTCGCCTACCAGGTACGAGATGTTGTCGATCACTGGGATTTCCGGGTGGATGACGGCGTGGCGGCCGCCGAGCGCGCGGATGGTCAAGTCGCCGACCGACAGCTCGTCGCCGACGTGCACCGCCTGACACGGCGCATCGAGTTGCTCGGCGGTCTGCGGGTCGGCGTAGAGCGCGGCGTCCGGATTGCCGTCGAGCAGCGCGGGCAGCCGGGCGGTGTCGACGTGGTCAGGGTGTTGATGGGTGATCACGATCGCCGACAGGCCGGTGATGCCCTCGAAGCCGTGCGAGAAATTTCCCGGGTCGAACAGCAGCGTGGTGTTGCCGAAGTCGGCGAGTACACAGGAATGGCCAAAATGCGTGAGTTGCATGTCTACGATTGTGCGCTCATGGGGTGCAGGGGCATGCGCCTAGTCCTGACCACGATGCTGATCGTCAGCGGCCTGGCGGCTGGGTGCATGTCGTGGGTCGCCGCCCACGCGGACCCGGAGACCTGCCCGCCGGTGTGCGATCAAATTCCGGACACCGCGTGGATCTCGTCGTCCGCGATACCGATGAACTCGACGTACCGCTGGCCGTCGCTGGCCGGGCTGGCGGTGCCGATGACCGGGACGGCGACGCCGCGGTTCCGCTTCGAGGAGGTGTGTGCGACGCCGGCCTTCCCGCAGGACACCCGCAACTCGGCGGTCGCCGGCCGCGCGACGGTAACCAACCCACCAGGACAGTGGCAGCTGCAGGCCCAAGTCCTGCATTGGCGCGGCGACACGGCGCGCGGCGGCCAGAACGCGTCGTCGGTGTTCGGTGTGGCCGCGGCCGCGCTACGCGGTTGCCAACTCGGCGCGGCCACAGAGTCGCCCTCGGTCACCGTCGACGAGCCCAATCGGCTGGCCGCGGTGATCAGCGGGCCGGTGATCATGCACACCTACCTGGTCGCGCGCCCGGAGAACAGCACGATCAGCGAACTGACGCTGTGGTCGTCCGAGCCGCAGGTGGCCTGGCCGGTGATCTCGGACGCGGGGGTCCTGGACGCGATGGCGTCGCCGGTATGCGCGGCCTACATTGGGTCGTGCTAACCAGGCGGTCGCCGGTTCGACCGGTAGAGTTGGGCCGAGCAAACTCAGATCAGCAGAAGGAGCGCGGGTGGCCCGGGTGGTTGTGCACGTGATGCCCAAGGCCGAGATTCTCGACCCGCAGGGTCAGGC
This sequence comes from Mycobacterium sp., assembly GCA_035506875.1. Lineage (GTDB taxonomy): Bacteria > Actinomycetota > Actinomycetes > Mycobacteriales > Mycobacteriaceae > Mycobacterium. Next base: position 14,025 of record DATJOR010000078.1, on the reverse strand, counting down.
GATCGTCGGCGCGTTGGGGCGGCTTGGCCACGCTGGCATCTCAGATGTCCGGCAGGGCAAGCGCTTTGAGTTAGAGGTCGACGACACCGTGGATGATTCCCAGCTTGCCGAGATCGCCGAGTCGCTGTTGGCGAACACCGTGATCGAAGAGTGGTCAGTAAGCCGGGAACCGCAGTGACGGCCCGTATCGGCGTCATCACCTTTCCCGGGACGCTCGACGACGTGGATGCCGCCCGGGCGGTGCGTGTCGTCGGCGCCGAAGCGGTGAGCCTGTGGCATGCCGACGCCGACCTCAAGAATGTCGAGGCGGTGGTGGTGCCCGGCGGGTTCTCTTATGGCGACTATCTGCGGTGCGGTGCGATCGCCAGGTTCGCCCCGGTGATGAGCGAAGTCATCGCGGCTGCCGGGCGTGGATTGCCGATTCTCGGTATCTGCAACGGCTTTCAGGTTCTGTGTGAGGCCGGGCTGCTGCCCGGCGCGCTTGCCCGTAACGCCGGCCTGCATTTTGTGTGCCGCGATGTGTGGTTGCGGGTGGCATCGACGGCGACGGCGTGGACGTCGCGGTTCGACCCCGACGCCGACCTGCTGATCCCGTTGAAGTCGGGTGAGGGTCGCTACGTGGCGTCCGCGAATGTGATCGACGAACTGGAAGGCGAGGGCCGAGTGGTATTCCGCTACCACGACAACCCCAATGGTTCGCTGCATGACATCGCGGGCGTCAGCTCGGCCAACGGCCGCGTCGTTGGTTTGATGCCGCACCCCGAGCACGCGATCGAGGCGCTGACCGGTCCGTCCGACGACGGGCTGGGGCTGTTCTATTCGGCGCTCGACGCGGTTCTGGCTGCCTAGAAGCGAACGGCGGTCAACGCAACGCGTGCTCAGCCGCCAGATCCAGTCCGCTGTCCTGGTCTGAAAAACCTGCGGCACTACGTAATTCGGCAAAGGCCTCGATGAGCGCATCGGTTGCTTCATGCGGGTCGTGGAAGGTCTGGTCATCGGTCAGCACCGCCACGCCAAGCTGGTCGACGTAGCTCCAGACCGTGATGTTGACCGGGGCGCCGGGGGAGAGCACGCCTGTCGAGTAAATCTCGCTGACCGGTGCGCCGCCGAAGTGGCCGCGCTCACGCGGCCCGGGCACGCTGGAGACCGCCACGTTCATCATCTTGTTCGGCGCGTCGCGATGACCCAGCCACCGAAATGCCGCCGGGGCAATCGCTGTCGGCAAGTACGCCATCAACTGGCCGTAGAGGCGTGGGCCGAGGGTTTCGTGGTCTTCCTTGGCGATCTGGGTCGCCAGCGCCACCAACCGCGCCCGCTCTTCCGCGTCGGCGACGTGTACCGGCAACGAAATCGACAAACCGCTGATCTCGTTGCCGGTGACTCGATCGGACCTGTCGGTGGCGGTGGGTACCGACGCGATGATCGGACGGTCGGCGTGGCCGTCGTAGCGTAACAACAGCTTTCGCAGCCCGCCCGCCGCCGTCGCCAGCACCAGGTCGTTGATCGTGATGTCCAGCGCCTTGGCGGTCGCCTTGACGTCGGCCAGCCGCAGCGCGGCGGTCGCGAATCGTCGCTGGGGCGATACCACGTGGTTGAGGAAGGTCGGTGGCGCGTCGAACGCGGCGGCCAGATCCGGGTGATCGCCGCGTTCTTTGGAACGGCGGCGCACCCTGGTGAAACCCACCGTGGCATCGCGCAGCAGCCCGGGCAGCTCGGCGATCTGCCGGACGTGGTCGCGTCCGGCGGCGCGCAGCAGATCAGCGGATGTCGGTGCTACGCAGGCCTCGTCGTTGTCGCGTTCATCGGGTGGTGCGTCCCTGAGATCCATCGCCCGCGCCAACAGGTTGACCGACGCGACGCCGTCGGCCAGCGCATGATGCACTTTGCCGATCACCGCGAACCGACCCCCGGCCAGACCCTCGGCGAAATGAAACTCCCATAGCGGGCGGCTACGGTCCAGCGGCGTCGACGCCACTTCGCCGATGACCTGGTCGAGCTCTCGCCGCCCGCCGGGCGCCGGCACCTGTACCCGCCGCAGGTGGTAGTCCAGGTCGACCTCGCAGTTCTCCAGCCACATCGGATGGTGCAGGCGCCAAGGGATATCAACGAGCTTGTAGCGCAACGGGTCCAGCAGATGCAGCCGGCGGCGCAGATGAAGGCGGAAAGCCTCGTAATTGAACTCGCCGTCGAACTCCGCCGCGTCGATGACCGCAACCTTCAGCGTGTGCGTGTGCAGGTTGGGCGTCTCACTGTAAAGCAGCATGGCGTCCATACCGTTGAGTCGTTTCACGCCCCACCCGCCTTTTACAGCCTGCGCTGACAAGCCCATGCAAGCACTTATGACGAGGGGTTCCGGCGGATTCGCGAATTCAGCCCAGGACGGGGAACCGTCGCTGGCGGGCCAGGCGCTTGAGCGCGGTCTGCATGACCGAGCGCACGTGGGCGTCGACCTCCTCGATATCGGGGTCGTTGCCGAAGCGGGCGGTGACGTCGATCGGCTCGAGCACCTCGGTGACGATCTTGGCGGGCAGCGGAAGGTTGGGCGGGAAGATCACGCTCAGCCCGAACGGGAAACCGAAGCTCACCGGCAGGATGTCCATCCGCGCTTTGGTGAGGCCCAGCCTGCGGGCCAGCCAGTTGCCCCGCGTCAAGAACAGCTGGGTTTCCTGCCCACCGATCGACACGGTCGGCACGATCGGCACGCCGGCCTCGATCGCGGTCCTGACGTAGCCGGTGCGGCCGTTGAAGTCGATGGTGTTCTCGCTCAGCGTGGGCCGGTAGGAGTCGTAGTCACCGCCGGGGAACACCAGCACCACCGCACCCAAGTGCAGCGCCTTGGCGGCGTTTTCCCGACTCGCCTCGATGACGCCGGCGCGGCGCAGCCACCCGTCCAGCGGGCCGAGGAACACACCGTAGTGCGCCAGCGTGTACACCGGGCGGTGGTAACCGAAGGCGTCGTAGAAGGCCGAGGCGAAGATGAACACATCTGGCGTCAACATCCCGCCGGAGTGGTTGGACACCACCAACGCCCCACCGGCCGGGGGGATGTTCGGCAGGCCACGCACGTCGGCCCGATGCCACCGGTTGACGACCGGGGCGACAAGGTTGCGGAGCTGCTTGGTGAACGACGGATCCCACTCGGCGATCTCCTGATCCTCGGGCGCCGTGTCGCTCATCTTTCCCCGCTGACGTTTCGAAGCATTCACTGACCAGCGTATATGGTACTCTCGCTTTTTGAGAATATCATATCCGCAGTTTGCCGGGCCGGTGCACGCAGGGGGAAGATGGCCGAGACGGTCGCCGAGAAAGTCCTTGTCACAGGCGGTTTCGGGCTGGTGGGGTCGCAAACCGTGCGCAGGCTGGTCGCCGACGGGCACGAAGTGGTCGCCACCGATCTCGGCACCGACGCGCAGCGCAAAGCGGCCGCGGCGCTGCCCGCCGGTACGCGGGCCCGCTGGGCCGACCTGACCGATCCGGGTGCGGTTGAGCGACTGGTCGCCGAGGTGTCGCCGACGGTGATCGTTCACTTGGCCGCGGTCATCCCGCCGGCCATCTATCGCCACCGCGAGCTGGGGCGGCGCGTCAACGTGGATGCGACCGTCGCGCTGCTGCGCGCGGCCGAGTCAAGCCCGCGACCGCCGCGCTTCGTCCAGGCCTCGAGCAACGCCGTGTACGGCGCTCGCAACCCGCATCGACATCGCGAGCGCGTTAGCCTGGACACCCCGCTCAAAGCGTCGGACCTCTACAGCGCGCACAAGATCGAGGCCGAGGCCCATGTCCGGTCTTCGAGTTTGAGCTGGGTGATCCTGCGGTTGGGCGGCGTGATCAGCGTCGAGCCGGGCGCCATGCCGTTCACCGGAGACGCCCTGTTTTTCGAAAGCGCATTGCCCGCCGACGGGCGTTTGCACACCGTCGACGTCCGCGACGTGGCCTCCGCCTTTACCGCCGCGGCCACCGCAGACGTGGTGGGTGAAATCCTGCTGATCGCCGGCGACGACTCACACCTGCATCGGCAGAAAGACATTGGCCTCGCGCTGGCCGCCGCGAGAGGCCTGTCGGACGTCTTGCCCGCCGGCCGGCCCGGCGATCCCGACAGCGATGACGACTGGTTCGTCACCGACTGGATGGACACCGCGCGCGCCCAGCAGGCGCTGTCTTTCCAGCACCACTCCTGGCCGGACATGAGCGCGGAGATGCATGCGATCGTCGGGTGGCGACGCTACCCGATGCGCCTCGTCGGACCACTGGTCCGCCATGTACTCAAACGCCGGGCCGCCTATCGAAATACGCCGGGCCGCTACGCCGATCCGTGGGGTGCGATTCGGGCCGGAATCGGCGACCCTCGCCCGGATCAAGCCGACGAATCCCGGTAGGCCTCAAGAAGTCTCAGCCACAGCTCGCTGATCGTCGGAAAGCACGGCACGGCGTGCCACAACCGATCTATCGGCACCCGCCCGGCGACGGCGATGGTGGCCGAGTGCAGCAGCTCCGACATGCCCGGGCCGACCATGGTCACACCGAGCAGACAGCCGTGGTCGGCGTCGACCACCATCCGCGCCCGGCCGGTATAGCCGTCGGCGTAGAGCTTCGCGCCCATCACGACATCGCCGATCTCGATGTCCACCGCGCGTACCCGATGACCGGCCCGCTCGGCGTGCTCAGCCGAGAGTCCGACCGCGGCGGCTTCGGGTTCGGTGAAGAAAACCTGCGGCACCGCGTAGTGGTCGGCGGTGGCGGCGTGCGCGCCCCACGGCGCGGTGTCCAACGGTTGCCCCGCCGCCCGCGCCGCGATCGCGGCCCCGGCGATCCGCGCCTGGTATTTGCCCTCATGGGTAAGCAACGCTCGGTGGTTGGCGTCGCCGGCCGCGTACAGCCAGCCGTCTTCGACGGCCTCCACGCGACAGGTGTCGTCGACGTCAAGCCAGCTGCCCGGCGTGAGTCCTACTGTCTGTAAACCGATGTCATCGGTTAGCGGCGCGCGACCCGTCGCGAACAGCACCTCGTCAACTTCCAGCTCGCTCCCGTCACTCAACTCCAGGGTGACCGGTCCTTCTGTGGTGGGTCGGTGCAGCTTGCTCACCGAAACATTCACGCGGACAATGACACCCGACTCGCGAAGGCCCCTTTCGACCAGCTCGCCGACGAAGGGCTCCATCCGGGGCAGCAGGCCGGCGCCGCGTGCCAGCAGAGTGACTGATGCGCCCAAACCGTTCCAGGCGGTGGCCATTTCGACGCCGACGCCACCCGCGCCGACCACCGCGAGGCGGTCCGGCACCGCGCTGCTGTCGGTGGCTTTGCGGTTGGTCCAGGGCCGGGCCTCGGTGATGCCCGGCAAGTCCGGCAGCGCCGCGCGGCTACCGGTGCAGACGACCACGGCGTGCCGGGCGGTGAGCACCGACACCTCGCCGCCGTGTGAGGTGACGGTGACGCGGCGTGGCCCGTCCAACCGGCCATGGCCGCGTACCAAAGTGGCGCCGATTCCGGCGACCCAATCGGCCTGACCGGCATCGTCCCAGTTGCTCACATAGCGGTCCCGGCGACCGAAAACACCGGCGGCGTCGATCGATCCGCTGACCGCCTCGCGGGCACCGTCGACGTGGTCGGCGTCGGCTACCGCGATGATCGGGCGCAGCAACGCCTTGCTGGGCACGCATGCCCAGTAGGAACATTCACCGCCGACCAACTCACGTTCGACCATTGCCACACTGAGGCCTCCGGCGCGGGCGCGCTCGGCCGCGTTCTGGCCGACCGGGCCGGCGCCCAGCACCACGACGTCATACTCAACTTCGGCTGCAGTCACGGTTCGACAGCCTACTGGCACCGAAGGCTGAATGGGTCATACGACCCAAAAATCTCGCGCGACCAAGCCAGTTGGCGGACCTCGGCGTGCGTCGAGTCAGCACCGGGTCGCTGCCGTATCGGGCCGCCATCGACGCCGCGGTCGCCGTCGCGCAGAACGTTCGCGATGGTGTGCCACCGCCTTCGGCCACCGCCTACCCGGTCATGCAAAGGCGCCTGGTCGAGTTCAGCCGGCGCTGACGTCGATCTGGACCGGATATCCGGCGCGCAGCACCGCAACTGTGGAGGGCGGGGTGAGTACCGACGCGGTGCCGGCCGTCAGCCGTGGGAGCCGGTGCCGATACGCATAGGTCTTCTCATCCCACACCGCGAGATGGTCACCGACGACAACCGCCGGGCCGTCGTCCGTACTGACGAACACTCCGTCGGGCAAGGTATGCCACGGCAGCGAATGCCCGCCGCGGTTATCTCGCTCGCGGTGCAGCTGGTTGTCCATGTCTTTCGCGTAAGGGGCTGGCCCACCACGGGTTTCGCGCCACAACTGTCGATAGGCGTTGTAGTCGTCGCGGCGGCATTCGGCACACGGTCGATGACCCGCGGCAAAGGCGACCGCCTCGTCGAGAAAGTACAACGGGGTGTAGCGATTCGGCTCCCACTGCCGGACCCGACGACCCCTGAACTCCAGTACACACGTCAGCCAGGCCTTGCTCTGATGATTGCGGACAATGTCGCGGGTGCCAGAGCCTTCATGCAGTCGACCGCGGTTGCCCATCCACGCGCCGCGACCCGCAACCCCGACGATCTCGCCGCGGGGTGTGACGCGATTGCGTGCGGGAGCTGATGTCATGCAACACCTTCCAAATCCAGGAGGGCCCGTTTGGCGGCCGGCCCGCCGCGGTAGCCACCCAAACTGCCGTCGGAACGGACGACCCGATGGCACGGCACCACCACCGGGATCGGATTGGTCGCGCAGGTTGTCCCGACGGCACGAACAGCCTTGGGAGAACCGGAAAGTCGCGCCAGCGTGGCGTAGCTCGCGGTAGTGCCATAGCCGACGTCGACCGCAAGGTGGCCAAGCACGACCCGGCGAAATCCATGGGAGAGCTGGAAATCCAGCGGGACGTCGAAGGTGTGGCGGCGCCCGGAGAAATACTCGTCCAGTTGCCGCGCGACAGCATCCAGCCGGTGCGGGGCGTGCAGCAGCCGGGAGCTGATCCGATCCGAGAGGCTCTGCAACACCGCGTCATGCCCCTCGCTGCTGAACGCCACCCGCACCAGACCGGCCGGTGTCGCGGCGATCAGCAACGCGCCGACGGGTGAGTCGAGGGTCCGGTAGGCAACGTCGAGAAGGCCGTCGCGGTCGGCGGCCGCCGCCAACCGGGCGTGCAGTCGGGTGATGTCGTCGCCATTGACCGGATAGATCGCGGCGAGGTCGACTGTGGTCATTGGAGGGCTCCAATTTCTCCCGATGCGTCAATATGGTTGTGCGCGTGAACACGTCGCAGCGCGGCGATGCCATCGGCGGCCGCGCGCCGGGCTGCCGAGGCAGTCGTGTCGAGCAGCGTGGCGATCTCGGCGTAGGGCAGGCCGGCCAAATAGTGATACGCCACCGCCTGACGTTGCTTGGTAGGCAACGCGGCGACCGCCTCGGTCAAGTCGGTGCCGGCCTCTTCGGCATGGCCAGGTGACGGCGTATCTGGTGTGTCCGCGATCGGTATCGCCCGCCGGGCCGTGGCACGGGTGATGTCGATCGCCTTGCGGTGGGCGATCCTCACCAGCCACGCCTCCAGGTTGGCGTCGGCCGGTAGCTCCGGGTAGGCCTTCATCGCCGACAAGAAGGTGTCGGACCACGCGTCGTCGGCATCGGCGTGGCCGAGGACCGCGCGGACCACCCGCAGCACGGTGGCCCCATGCTGCGCGACGACCTTCTCGAATGGCGGCTTCATCTACCACAGCGTTTCCGGCGCGGCAGGTATCGCGTTCTCCAGTTCGAGCAAGTAACGCTTGCGGTCCAATCCGCCGGCGTATCCGGTGAGTTTCCCGGTCGATCCGACCACCCGATGGCACGGGATGAAGATCGACAGCGGGTTCTGGCCGACGAAGGCGCCGATGTCGCGCGGATCGAGGTCGCCGTCGAACCTGCCGGCCAGCTCACCGTAGCTGGTGGTCTGGCCGTACGGGATCTCGGCGATGAGCTGCCAGACCTGCCGCGCTTGGTCGCTGCCGCGTGGGTTGAGTGGCAGGTCGAAATCCCGGCGCTCGCCGGCGAAGTACTCGGTCAGCTGGGCGGTGGCCTCGTCGAAGCCGTGATCCTCGCTGGCATCGACCTGCGGTCCGAACGAATTCCGGTCCGGACGAGTCCAGTGGCCCGGGTAGTACACGCCGGTCAGCCCGGTTTCGTCGCGTACCAGCGTCAACGGTCCGATCGGTGAGTCGACGACGACGTGGCGCGTCGTCGTCTTGGCGGCTGCGGTAGACATGAGGCTCCTCAAGGCGATCGTCCGAATTGCTGTCTACCCGGTAGACGTCTGGCGCGCCCGGCTTGTGAGGTTGGCGCGAGCATGAGTCTTGCTACGAGCAGAGTTGCCGCGCGAGCTCGCGCAGGTCATTGGCGACGAACGCCGGCTGCGGCAACTCGGGGATCGGCAACAGCGCGTTACCGGTGCGGGTGATCAATGCGCCGCCAAATCCCGCGGATTGCGCTCCGATGGTGTCCCAGACATGGGCGGCGACCATCATGCAGTCCGCCGGCGCCACCGCGAGTTCCTCACACACGTAGCGGTATACGGCCGGCGTGGGTTTGAACGCACGACACGTGTCGACACTGAATGTCTGCTCGAAAAAGTGGGCCAGCCCAGCGTGTTCCAACGGGCTGTGTCCATCCGGGTTCGGCGGCGAGTTCGTCAGCGTCACCAGGCGAAAGCCGTTGTCGCGCAGCGCTGTCAGTCCGTCCTCGACATCGGGATGGGCCGGCATCGTCAGCATGGCGTGCTTCAGACTCGCTACGTCGTCGTCGGTAATGGCCAGCCGGTGGGTACTTGCCAGCATCTGCAGTATTCCCTGGCCCAGGGAGAAAAAGTCGACGTAGTGCCCCGAAAGCGTCGCGGTCATCGAGTACAAGACGAGCTGATTGAACCACTCCCGCATCGCCTGTGGATCACCGAAAATGCGCTCGAAAAGCGGCGTCATGGACTCGATATCGATTAGCGTTTCGTTCACGTCGAAGACCAGAACGGAGGGGTCGGCAGTCATCGTTCCATCATCTGCGCTCATTCCATGACGACGACCATTTTGCCGCCGGCCTCACCGGCCTCCATCACGCGGTGCGCCTCGCGGATCTCGTCGAACGAGAAGACGCGTTCCGGGGCGGCTTCGAGTCGGCCTGCGGCCACCTGCGCTGCGATGTCTTGCAGCGGCACATCGGACAACGGGAAGCCCGGGTTGCCGAACACAAAACTTCCGAAGAACGACCAGTTCACCCCGCTCGGCATGCGCAGCAGCGGGTTGAATTCGCCGATCGGGTCAAGACCGCCGAGCCATCCGGCCAGGCAGGCGGCGCCGTCGCGGCGAAGCATGTCCAGGGAATCCAGGATGGTGCTGTTGCCAACCAAGTCGAGGACCGCATCGATCTGTTTGGCTTCGGGGATGCTGGCCGCCAGCGTTCGCGACTCCAATTCGACGCGCGCGGCGCCCAGTGCCTCGAGCATGCCGAAACGCTCCTGCTTGCGCGCGGTCGCGATCACGTGTGCGCCGGCTGAGACCGCCATCTTGACCGCGGCCTGGCCGAACGATGACGTCGCGCCGCGGATGACGACGGTTTGTCCCGCGGACAGCTTGAGGTTGCGGAACAGGCAGGTCCATGCGGTAGCAAAGGTCTCCGGCAGCGCGGCCAGCTGTGACCAGGGCAGGTCGGCGTCGATGAGGGCGACGTTCGCGGCACGCACCCTGGTGTATTCGGCGTAGCTGCCGTTGATGGTTCGGCCGAGGCCACCCATGAGCGAGGCGACCTTGGCTCCGACCGGGAACTCGCCACCCGGGCAGGAGTCGACGATGCCGACGCACTCAATGCCGCTTACTTCGGCGGCCTCGGCCCATTCCCCGCGGCGCATGTGCATTTCGGCGTGGTTGAGCCCGAAGCCGCGGACCTTGATGACCACCTCGCCGTCCTTCGGGAGTGGTTTAGGTATGTCGGCGTACACCAGACTGTCGAGTCCGCCGAACTTCTCCAGCACGATTGCACGCATGCTTTCGCCGCCCGGTCGTTCGCGTACTACCGCGGGCGCGGTGGGCGGCGCTGGCTGTGTGGATTCCGTCACCGACATGGCGTGCCATCCCTTCTCGTGTCCACATTGGGGCACTTCGCCCAATATTATGGGTTAGATAACCCAGAAATGTCTAGTTCAGCCTCTGGACTTGCGGCGAGTGGCCGGTCGGGGTTTGCGGGATGTCGGAGCGAATGACCGTACGTATTCAACAGCAGCATTCACCGCTGCGCGCAACGGTTCTGGGCTATCGGTGATGTACGTGAGCATGGCACCGCCCTGGTGCGCGGCGACCAGCGAGACTGCCAGGTGTCGGGGGTCGGCGTCGGGGCGTAGATCGCCGCGTTGGCGCATCTCGGTGAGTCCGGCGTAGAAGAGCTCGATCCATTCGTCATAGCCGGTGGCGAGATCGCCGTGGATTTCGGCGTCGGCTTCGACCAACTCGCTCGCCAGCGAGCCGTAGACGCAGCCACCCTTGCGATAGACACCGTTGATGTCGGCAACGTTCGCCTCGGCCCACGCTTGCAGCGCTTCGAAGCTGTCCAGGGCGCCCAGTTTTGGCTGACTGTGAAACTGCCGGACGTCGTCGCGGCGCGCGCTGATCACCTTGCGGGTCAGATCGCGTTTGTCGCGGAAATAGTGCGAGATCTGCGATCCGCTGACGGCCGCGGCGTTTCGCACTTCGTCGATGCTGGTGCCGGCGGCGCCACGCTGGAACATGAGCTTGGCGGCGACGTCGACGATGCGCGCCTGAGTCGCGCGTCCCTTGCGGGTGAATCGCGCTGTGTTGTTGTCATTCACGGTGCTGCTGGTTTCACGCGCCGACCGCGGGGATGCCGCGGCGGACGGGGTACCCGCTCGGCGGGGTCGGTGGCAAATGTGCGCAAGTAGTTGACCGCGAATCGCACGGCATCGGCGTGCGGCCATTCCGCCCGATAGGTGAAGGCTAACGTGGCGCCACCTTGGTGCGCGCTGACGATGACCAGAGCCAACTTTCGCGGGTCGGCGTGCGCGATCAGGACGCCGTGATCTTTCATCCGTTGGATCACGTTCTCCAGCAACTCGATCCATTGCGCGTAGCCCGCTGCCAGCGTGTCGCGTGTTGCTTGGTCGGACTTCCCGAGTTGTCCGGCCAGGCCGTGATAGGTCGGCGTGCCGGAGTAGCCGATCCGTCGCAGGTAACGCATGTTCAGATCAATCCAGCGCTCGAAGTCGTCGAACGTATCAAGCGCCCGAAGCTTGGGTTGGCGGTGAAAGTCGAGTACTACGTCGGTCTGGCGCGCCACGATGGCGCGGATCAGCGCGCCCTTGTCGGTGAAATAGTGGGCGAGTTGCGAGCCGCTGACTGACGCGGCCTTGCGCAGGGCGTCCATGTTCAGCGCGGAGAGACCGTCGCTGAGGACCAACTCGGCGGCGGCCCTCACGATCCGATCGCGGGTAGCGCGACCCTTGGCGGTCAAGCGCCGGTCGTCGTGCAGATCGGCCTGAACCATAACGTCAGGTTAACGCCGTGCACCGGCAATTATGGGACGTTCAACCCATACGAGTAACCGCGTGTCGTCAGACGGCGGGATGCACTTTGGCGAGGAAGGAGCGGATCAGCCCGGCCACCTCGTCCAGCGCCGACTCCAGCAGGAAATGCCCGCCGTCGAGCAGATGAATCTCGGCATCCGGTAAGTCGTCGGCGAAGGCCTGCGCGCCCGCCGGGCCGAATATCTCATCGCCGCGGCCCCACACCGCCAACAGCGGCACCTTGCTGGCGCGGAAGTATTCGTGCACACGGGGATACAGCGGTGAGTTGCTGGCATAGTCGCGCAACAGCTTGAGCTGCACCTTGTCGAGCCCGGGCCGGGACAGCAGCGCATAGTCGTGATGCCAGGACTCGGGATTGACCAATGTCTCATCTGCGACCCCGGTGACGTATTGCCAGCGGGTGGCGTCCAGGGTGAGGAATTGCCTTACCGCGCCCTCGGTTTCGTCGGTCTGCTCAGTCTGGTAGGCGGTGACCACCTTCCAGAAGCTCTCCACAAAGCCGGCGTCGTACGCGTTGCCGTTCTGGCTGATGATCGCCGTGATCGCGGTCGGATCGGCCAGCGCCAGCCGCCACCCGATCGGCGCGCCGTAGTCCTGGACGTACATTGCGTACCGGTCGATGTGCAACCCGCGCAGCAGGCCTTGCGTCAACGCGGTCAAAGCATCGAAGGTGTAGTCGAACTGTTCCACCGACGGTGCGTCAGAAAGGCCGAATCCCAAGTGGTCTGGCGCGATTACATGGTAGCGATCGGCGAGGGCGGGAACCAGGTCCCGGAACATGTACGAGCTGGTGGGAAAGCCGTGCAGGAGTAGCAGGGTGGGCGCCTGCGGATCGCCGGCTTCCCGGAAGAACAATTGATGACCGTCGACGGTGAGGTAGCGGTGATGGACAGTCGGCATGAGTTACTCCTCCTGAGCCGCAGGTGCCAACGAGCATTTTGGGTTGTTCAACCCAGTATGCGTTATGCACAGCGGCGGCACAAGGGCTTGGCGCCGTTGACCCCCGGTGGCAGGGTGTGAATAATCTGGGACGAACAACCCATTCCCTAGGAGTAGCCGTCGATGGGTAGCGCGTTGCGGGATAAGACAGTGCTGGTAGTCGGACGGGGCAGTGGGATCGCGCGCGCGGTCACGCTGCTGGCGCGCTCGGAGGGCGCGCGAGTAATGGTCGCTGGACGCGACCAAGCCAAACTCGCCGACGCCTATAACGACCCCGGGATCAGTGCCGAGGTTCTGGACATCACCGACGACGTGTCGATCGCCGCGCTCGCCGATCGAATGGGTCCGGTTGACCACGTGGTGTCGACCGCCTCGGCCCGTGCCCGCGGAAACTTGACCGACCTGCAGCGAGACAACCTGCGGATGTCCTTCGATACTAAGGTCATCGGCCCGACCATGCTGGCCAAATACGTTGCCCCGCAAATCCACCCGGGCGGCTCGTTTGTGCTGTTCTCCGGAGTGCACGCCTTCAAGCACAACGTCGGCTACCTCGGTGTGGGGATCACCAACGGCGCCGTCGACTTCTTGACCCGCTGGCTGGCCGTCGAACTCGCCCCGATCAGGGTCAACGCGATTTCACCCGGCGTGATCGACACCGGCGCCTGGGACGCCATGGGCGAAGACGGCAAGCGGGACTATTTCGAACACATCGCGGCCCACAATCCAACGGGCCGAATCGGAACGCCGGACGACATCGCCGCCGCCGTGCTGTTCGCGATGACCAACACCTTCATGACCGGGATGACCCTGAGGGTCGACGGCGGTGAACCGCTGATCTAAGACGCCGCAGCGTCAGTGCTCGTCGTAGTGCTCGCCATGTGCGGCGTGCCGGCACCCGTCGTGCACGTAGTCGACGTGGTCCCCGTGCGGCACGGCCACGTGACCGCAGCCGTCACCGTGGACGTGGTCGTGATCCTCATGCACGGCGTGGCCCGCCGGTTCGCATTCGTCGAAGTGACCGTCGTGCTGTCGATGAAGGTGACCGTCGTGCACGTAGTCGACATGGTCGCCGTGCGGGATCGCGACGTGGCCGCATCCTTCACCGTGGACGTGGTCGTGGTCAACATGTTGGCTGTGAGCTGTGGTGGTCATTGTTTCTCGCCGCCGTTCCGAGCGGATTTCGACTCGCAAGTCGCTAGCGCATCGTAATTTTAGTCGCCTCGGGCGCGCCTGAAAACATGCATGCGGGTGAATATTCGGCCACTATGAGCTGAGGCAGACCGCCGCCTCGGCGGTGTAGCACAGGAACGTCAGGGTCTCCTGCAGGTACAACTGGACGGTTTCGGCGTCATGGCTGAGATATCCGATCGACACGTCGGTGCCCAGCTGCAGGTCGAAGTCGCCGCCGCGGGTGGTGAGCACGAACGCGCCGTCGATGGCCGGTGCCCAGATGATGTCGCCCTCGATCAGCCGACGGATGTGCTCGCGGATC
>DATJOR010000077.1:0-24431 GCA_035506875.1 Mycobacterium sp. | reverse complement strand
CGGACTGATTTCGCCGTAAGCCAGCTGCACCGCGCTGTACCCGTCGGTTTCGGGTGTGCGGATTCGGGTCACCACGTTCGGCCCGGCTTTGACCACCGTCACCGGCACAACGCGGTTGTTCTCGTCGAACACCTGCGTCATCCCCAGCTTGGTGCCCAGAATGCCCTTTCTCGCCATTGCTCGCAGATCTCCTACTGGATGTTGACGTCGACGCTGGCCGGCAGATCGATGCGCATCAGCGCGTCAACGGTCTTCGGTGTCGGGTCGAGGATGTCGATCAGCCGTTTGTGGGTGCGCATTTCGAAGTGCTCCCGCGAGTCCTTGTACTTATGCGGAGAGCGAATCACGCAATACACGTTCTTCTCAGTGGGCAGCGGCACCGGACCCACCACGCTGGCGCCAGTCCGGACAACCGTCTCGACGATTTTGCGCGCCGAGGCATCAATGGCCTCGTGGTCGTAGGCCTTGAGCCTGATGCGGATCTTCTGTCCCGCCACGCTTCCTCACTTCCAGTGTCCGGACCCGGTCCGTTGGGCACCGACCGCCCGAATGAATCTGGCGTCCGCGCCCGCATGTTGCGCCGCTGTTTACCTGTCGTGGTCCACCGGCCCCCGCGGTCGGGTGTGTCACCCGCACGCAGCCTCATCCGCGATCGAAATCATCGCGCTCCAAGGATGGGACCGGACGCGCCCGTTTGGGCGCCGGTCGTATGCCCGACCAGGCCTAAACCCGGCGCAAGGCAACCCGAATAGTATGCCCTAGATCCCGGTATCGGCCAAATCCGATCGGCCGGGCGACGGCCAGGCCGCCGGATCGTCTGGCAACGGCTTCTTACTCCAGAGTAAGGTATGTCGTCATGACGGCCCCGACCAGCACCTACGCGGCATGGCGACGCTTTCCGGTAGGCCCGATGGCACTCGGCTCTTCTCCGCGGCCGCGATGGCGCGCGTTCCATACTTCGCCGGTACTGCCGCACGTGGTGCAGATGGAGCCGGGGCTGGCCGAGGTGCACGCCGACATCACCACCTGGGTCACACCGGTTGGCTAGCTGCGCAATCGGTATGTACCGTGCCCGCGACGCACGAGACCGCCTTCGAATTCCAGCACTTCGTTCACCAGGGTGCCGCTGTGATTGCGGTAGTTGATGACCAGGACCGACTCGCCCTGATAGATACCGACAAGTTCGAAGCGAAGAAAGGGCATGGCCTTCAGTGCGGCGCACCAATATTCGCGCAAGGCCGCCTTACCGCGCACCACTCCGTCGGAGTCCGGCATCACCTGGACCGCGACCGGTGAGGTGAAGACGACGTCATCATGGAAATGTGCCAACACCGCGTCGATGTCACGGCGGTTCCAGGCCGTCAACCAGGCTTCGACGAAGACGCGCGGCTCTGGCGTGCTCACGACCTGCCCTTCAGCGACGCCCAGAACGGACATTGATGTTCTTCCTCAAAGTTGGTGATGACGCCGCTTCCGCCGGGTCGCAACGCCATCCAGAAGCTCTGGCCGGGATCGCTGCCTTCGGCCGGCCAGTCGGGCTGGCCGGTGGCTTTCGGCACGCCGTTGGTGACGAAATGGCTCCAGTAGCTGATCATCTGGTCGGAAAGCATCCGCTGCGCGCGATTCAACGGCGGCGCCCCGCCGACCTTGAACAGGTACCGCAGCTCCAGCGAGTGGCTGGCGCCAACCGGAAATGGGACCTCCCGCAACAGTTTCGGCGCGGGGGCGTGCGGGTCGTCGAACTCGTAGGTGTAAACCGGCGCACCCTGGCTCAACGAGTCGGCCAATCGGTCTGCGGTGCAAGAGAAGACGCCGTCCGTGAGTGCCGCCGAGTAGGCAAGCGAGGCGTCCCCACCATAGCGATCGGGCGGGTAGTGCTCCGCGACCGCGGGCCCGTCGGCACCGAAAATTTCTGTGAGCAGGCGTGGATACTCCGCGGACCTGACGCCCCGGCCCAATTTGGTGTATCGCAACGCCGCGAACATGGTGAACTCGTCGTGGTTGACGCCCATCAGCACCGGCACTCGCGCAGCACGACCGCCGGCCATTGCCGCGACCGGTCCGTCCGGCAGTAGCGGTGTCCCGGTAACCGGACCAGAAAGCGCGTCGGAGTCTCCGACGAAGACGTACCAGGGCGGACGGTCAAGCGCAGACGCCGGCAGTGCACGCAGGCACGCTGCGGTGCTTGCCGGATTGCGGCATCCCACCGACGCCGCGTAATCCACACTGCGGCGCTCGCCGGTCGCCAAATCGGCTTGCGCCTGACAGGGCGCGCTTTGGATGATCGCCGCGCGGAACAGCCCCGCCGACCCGGGCGCCACCAGGTGATCGCACACTGACATGCCACCCGCGGATTCGCCGGCGATCGTCACCTTGTGCGGATCGCCGCCGAAATCGGCGATGTGATCACGGACCCAGCGCAGTGCAGCCTGCTGGTCGGCCAGCCCGTAGTTCCCGACGTTCCCCGGCGCGCCCAGCGACGGGTGGGCCAAAAATCCCAGCGCGCCCAGTCGGTAGTTAACCGTGACGACGACGATCTGGCCCTTGGCGGCCAACCAACGCGAGGAGTAGATGTCGCTGCTGCCGTTGACGAAGCCCCCGCCATGGATCCACACCATCACCGCGTGCTTGGTGTTGCCCCGTCCGCGCGGCGGGGCCCACACGTTCAGGGTGAGGCAGTTCTCGCTGGTCGGCTTCCCCACATGCGGGTTGGGTCCGGTGTCTTGCATGCACTGCGGGCCCGGTTTGGTGGCGTCCAACGTCCCCGGCCACTTCGCCGCCGGCCGCGGTGGCTGCCACCGCAGTCCGCCCACCGGCGGTGCCGCATACGGAATGCCTTGGAACAGACGGTAATCCGCGGCGACCATGCCGCGCATCAGGCCCATCGAGGTTCGCACAATGCCGGCGTCCAGCGGGCCGGCATAAGCCGGTTCGTGCTTCGTCGAGGTGATGGCGCCCCGGCCACATGCCGCCACCGCAACTGCCGCCACGATGAAGGCGGCGCAAGCTCGTCGCGGACGAGACCATCGGATCGCCACGAAACCCCAGCCTAAGGGTTGACGACTGCATACACTGAGTTGACACCTGTCAAAAAGTTGCCCGAACCGGCGGGCGAAAAGTAAAAAGGCCGATGAGCACACCAATCATTGACGAGGCAGCGAAAGTATTCGCTGATCCGACATCTTATGCCGACGAACCGCGGCTACATGCGGCTCTGAGCCATCTGCGCGCCCACGCCCCGGTGTCGCTGGTCGACTGCCCGCCCTATCGGCCGTTCTGGGCGATCACCAAACACGCCGACGTCATGGAGATCGAGCGCGCCAACGACCTCTTCATCAACGAGCCGCGACCAGTGCTGGCCACCGCCGAGGCCGACGATATGGCGCGCGCCCAGCTGGACGCCGGAATGGGATTGCGCACCTTGATCCACATGGACGACCCCAAACACCGGTTGGTGCGGGCGATCGGCGCGGATTGGTTTCGCCCCAAGGCGATGCGCGCGCTGAAGGTCCGCACCGACGAGCTGGCCAAGATCTATGTCGACAAGATGAAAGCCGCGGGCGGCGAATGCGACTTCGTCCAGGAAGTCGCAGTGAACTACCCGCTCTACGTGATCATGTCGCTGCTCGGCCTGCCCGAATCGGACTTCCCCCGGATGCTCAAGCTCACCCAGGAACTGTTCGGCGGTGACGACGAGGAGTTCAAGCGCGGCACCAGCCTCGACGAGCTACTGCAGGTTCTGCTCGACTTCTTCGGCTACTTCAACGCGCTGACCGCCTCGCGTCGCAACGAGCCCACCGACGACCTGGCGTCGGCGATCGCCAACGCCCGCATCGACGGCGAGCCGCTGTCCGACGTCGATACCGCCTCCTACTACGTGATCATCGCCACCGCCGGCCACGACACCACCAGCGCGACGATCGCCGGAGGACTACAGGCACTCATCGAAAACCCGGACCAGCGGAAGCGGTTGTCCGACAACCTCGATCTGATGCCGCTGGCGACCGAGGAAATGATCCGCTGGGTGACCCCGGTCAAAGAATTCATGCGCACCGCCACCGCGGACACCACGGTTCGCGGGGTGCCGATCGCCAAGGGCGAGGCGGTGTATCTGTCCTACGTCTCCGCCAACCGCGACGACGACGTGTTCGACGATCCGTTCCGCTTTGACGTCGGCCGAGATCCGAACAGACACTTGGCATTCGGTTACGGCGTGCACTTCTGCCTGGGTGCGGCATTGGCACGCATGGAGGTGAACAGCTTCTTTACCGAGCTGCTTCCGCGGCTGAAATCCATTGAGCTGAACGGCAACCCGGAGCTGATCGCCACGACGTTTGTCGGCGGCCTCAAGCACCTGCCGATTCGTTACGAGCTTCGTTGAGCGCCTGGTTCTGTGTGCGCTGCACATGCAGAAAACCGTCCACGGCGGCTCGCGCGCATTCGGTGTAGTCGAAGTCGGGAAGGGTTGACAGCCGGCCCAGCACCACCGGGCCCATCAGTAGTGCGATCGCTCGGGAACGGTCGATCTCGCCCAGCTCGGCGGCGTCAGGGCTGTCGAAAATGGCATCGAACGGCGCGGCGTACTGGTCGGCGATGCGTTCACGCAGTGTGCTGATTGCCGGGCTGTCGGCAGTGCGGGTGTGACGAGATTCTGGCAACTGTTCCAAGTCCCGCCCCAGCGCCAGCCAGCTCATCGCGGTCAGCATGCCCGCCGACTCGGCGATCGACTGTCCAAATGCCAGCACCACCGCGATGAGGCGGTCGCGCAACGGGCCGGTGTCGGACGGCATCGGTGCGGGCGGTATCAGGCTGTTGAAAGCCGCTGCCAGCAAATCGTTTCCGCTTGGGAAGTGGCGATACAGCGTCGCCCGCGCTACGTTGGCACCACGGGTGACCGCATCGACGGTCACCGCGCTCGGACCACCGGCGCGAAGCAGCGCGGTGGCGGCTTCCAGCAACCGAGCCCGAGAACGCGCTGGCCGCGGATCGGTCTTATCGGTGATATAGACCACCTCCCGTTTACCAGCAAGACTATCCGTCTATGTACGAGACTGTTAGTCTCGAAAGTGACTCGTCCCCGAAAGGAGACGCATCGCCATGGTCAATACCTACGCCCGGTCTGACCAGCGTACTGAAGCGCCCACCGCACTCGGTTCGAACCGGGCCCGAATCTGGACGATGATCGTCGCCTGCATGGGCGTGACCCTGGTGATCGCGTCGATGGTCGCGCTGAACACCGCGCTCGGCGACATTGCCGTGGCCACCTCGGCGACGCAGACGCAGCTGACCTGGATAGTGGACAGCTACTCGGTGGCGCTGGCCTGCCTGCTGTTGCCCGCCGGGGCCATCGGCGACCGCTACGGCCGCCGCGGCGCCTTCCTGATCGGCTTGGCCACGTTTGCGATCGCTTCCCTGGCGTCGACGGTGTTCAGCAGTCCGTGGCAACTCATCGCCGCCCGCGGCATGGCCGGCGTCGGGGCGGCGTTCATCATGCCCGCCACCCTGTCGCTGTTGACGGCCACCTACCCCGAGGACGAGCGCGCGAAGGCCACCGGCATTTGGGCTGGAGTCGCGGGGTCTGGCGCTGTGATTGGCATGCTCGGATCCGGTGCGCTACTGCACTTTTGGTCATGGCGGTCCATCTTTTGGACCTTTGCGGTCTGTGCGGCGTTGATCTTCGTGTTGGCGTGCACCGTGTCGACCTCACGTGATGACGAAGCGACCCCATTGGACTGGCCCGGAGCGGTGTTGATCGCTTGTGCCGTAGCGGTTTTTGTGTTCGGCATGCTTGAGGCACCCGCGCGCGGCTGGGGCAACCCGCTGATCTGGGGATCGATGGCCGGCGGAGTGGCCCTGGCTGCAGTCTTTGGTTTCGTCGAGATGCGGCGCCGACATCCGCTGCTCGACGTTCGGCTGTTCCGCAGAACGGACTTCGCCACCGGCTCGGCGACCATCACCGTCTTCTTCATGGCGATGTTCGGCTTCTTCTTCGTCATTATGCAGTACATCCAGTTGGTCATGGGCTACAGCGCGATCCAGACCGCGTTCGCGCTGAGTCCCCTCATGGCGCCCATGCTGACGTTGTCGGTACTGTCGCCGTGGTACCTGCCCCGAATGGGTCTACGGTTGGTGACGTTCATCGGCCTGCTGCTCATCTCGGCCGGGTTCTTATGGATGCGGGTCCTACAAGTCGACTCGCCATATTGGGACATGATGTGGCCGCTGCTCGTAATGAGCGCCGGCATTGGATTCTGCACAGCACCAAGCACATTAGCGATCATGACGGCAGTGCCCGACGAGAAGCAAGGCGTCGCGTCAGCCGTCAACGACACCACCCGTGAGGTCGGCGCTGCCCTCGGCATCGCGCTGGCGGGGTCGATCCTGGCGGCGCGGTATGCCCACGTCATCACGCCGCATTTGGCAGCCTTTCCCGATCCGGTGCGCGGTCCGGCCTCCCATTCGCTGGCTCAGGCCCTGGAGATCTCCAAAACGCTCGGCCCGCAGGGTAGCCGGCTCGCCGAACTCAGCCAGACCGCATTCCTGCAGGCAATGGAATCGTCGCTGCTGGTGCTCGGACTGATCATTGCGGTAGCCGCGCTGGTGATCGGCGCCTGGGCGCCGGGCCGCGACGGGCAACAGTTGCGGCTGGTTCAACGCATCACGGGGTCAGTTGACGAACTCCGCGGCCCGGTGTCCGAGCATCACGATGCTGGCGTGCGGACCGCGGCTGGTAACCGTCGGCAGGACAGATCCGTCGATCACCCATAGGCCGTCGATACCGTGCACCCGGCACCGGTGATCGACAACAGCTGCCGGGTCTCCCCCGAGGCCCATGGGTGCACTGCCGCACAAGTGCTGCGATGTCGCCCACGCAGGTTCGCCGAGTTGCGTAGTCGCGCTGGCCAATTCGCGGGCCAACTCGCAGCCACGCTGTAGCGCGGCGACGTCGCCGGGTTCGCTGTCGTAGCGGTGCTCGATGAGCGGGGCCACCCAAGGGTCAGCGGAGACCAGCGAAACGCGGCCCCGGGCGCGGGGCCGCATCAGAGCTACGCCGATGTGCGGCCAGTCCGGACGACCGGCCGTTCCTTCGCCGACCATCGCCACGAAACCTCCGGTATAGGGTCGTATCTCGATGTCGTCAGCAGTGCTGAGCACAACTTCGAGCACCGGCCGACCGGGAGCGACCTGCCAGTTGGTCGGCAACACCCATTCTGGGTGGTCACTGCAGGCCATACCGACCGGCAAAGCTGCGACCACGCCTACCCCGGCGCCGCGCAGTATGGCGGCATCTCCGATGCCGGAAAGCATCAGCAGATGCGCTGATTCAATCGCCCCTGCGGACAACACAATTCGATCAGCGGTGGCGGCGATCGGGCCGCCCGGCCCGATCGCGTCGACGCCGACCGCGCGATTGCCCGAGAAGCGCAGCCGCACCACACGCGTCTGGGTCAGCAGGGAGAGATTCGCTCGTCCCAACGCGGGCAATAGATATGCCGCACCTGAGCCGGTACGCACACCGTCGACGATGTTGAGCGGCACGGCGCCGACACCGGCCGGCAAACCGGATGCACTGGCTACGTCATTGAGATCGGCTATCCAGTCAAATCCGGCCTGCTGCACCGCGGCAACGAAAGACCGTGTACTACCGATAATTTCGCGAGCCCGACGTACCGGGATTGGGCCGGCACCGCCGTGGGCGGGACCGGCGAAATCCAAGTCGGTCTCAATGGCCCGGAAATGGTCGATGACGTCTGACCACGCCCACCCGGGCACCGCGTAACCGTCGAAGTCTCGCGGCAATCCGCGGCAGAAGTATCCGCCGTTGACCGCACCGGAACCGCCGACGGTGGTGCCGCGCATGATCGTGATCTCGCGGACCGGTCGCTCGGTGAGCTGCGCGTGATACCGCTGGACGAGCGGGCTGGCAGCACCGATCGGTAGCCGCAGCCCGTTGGTCGTTTCGGCCAGCAGCGCTGGGTCGGCGAGTCCGGGCCCGGCTTCCAACACGGTCACCACACAGCTGGGGTCGGTCGAAAGGCGGTTTGCTACAACGGATCCTGCGCTTCCCGCGCCGATGATCAGGACATCGCTGTGCAGCGTAGCTGCAGTCAGGAGTCAGACTCGAATCTGCGGTTTAAGCGGGCCGATATTGCGCTCCCGCACCACGCCGTACCACAGCCCCAGGCCGTAGGCCAGGTCATCGAGCCGCTTGAGCAGCAGGTAGGTCAGCACACCGATCGGTTTGGCATCTTCGTCGGCGTGTCGGCGGTGGCTGGCCCAGTCCACCACCCCGTCCGTGACGGCGGCCACCAGCACGACGCGGCGGGCGGGCCGGAACACGATTGCCGCCAGCAGCGCCACGGGCCAGTAATGCCGGCAGATCGCCGACGCCAGTTGCAGCGCCGCCGACCACAGGCCGCGGGCCGCTACCGCCAGTACGTCCGAGATCTGGGTGTCAGCACCCTGCAGGGTCTTCGCGATGCGACGGCCGGTCAGCGCGGCAACCACCAGCGACGCCAGATAGCTGAAGCTCGAGCCGATGGCCATCAGGATCCACGCCGCAAGGGCCCAGCCGGAAATCATCAGTGGCGCGATCTTGTCCGGGTGCCGCACCGACAACGGGGCGGCCGAACCACCGTAAAACGCCTTGCGCGCAATCCAATCCCGCAATTGCGTGCGATGATCGTGCCCCACCTGGGCGATCGGCTCGTAGCGCAACCGCGCACCGGCTTCGACAAGTCGCCAGCACAGATCGACGTCCTCACCCGAGCGCATGGTTTCGTCGAAGCCACCGATTTCTCGCAGCTTGGACGTGCGGCAGATGATAGCGGCGCTGGGTACATAGGAGACGCTGGTGTACGGGATGACCGGGGCTTCACGCTGCCCGAGGTCCAGTGAGGACCGCACCGCTTCGTAACGAGCGACCAGGTGGTCGGTCTGAGCCAGGCCGACGATGCGCGGGGCGACCAGTGCCACGGTGGGGTCGCAGAAGTGACCGAGGAGAACTTCCAGCCAGCCTCGTCGCGGCACGACGTCGGAGTCCAAGAAGGCGACGAAGTCGGACTTGCAGGCGGCAAGACCGGTGTTGCGTGCCGCCGCCGGCCCCACGCTTTTCGGATGGCGCAGCACTTCGATGTCGGAGTGCGGCCCCGCGATGTCATCGTGTTCAATCGGTGGCGACGAGCCGTCATCAACGACTATGATGCGCAGGCCACGCAACGCGGCGACCAACCGTCGTAAGCCATAAGCGTTGTCCCGCACCGGAATTACGACGGTCACATCGCGATGTGATGGCCCACCGGCAGGCCGCGGGTGAGCCACCGTCGCGTCCAGCAGGGTTCGGGCCAGCTCGGCGCTCATCGCATCGTGGACTTTCAGACGGCCGTCGGCCAGCATGTCCTGGGCGGCCGGCGCCAACCGCAGCAATCGGGTGGGCGAGCCGCCCAGCAAAGCGGAGCCCTGACCGAGCACCCTCACCCGCCGGTCGACCTGCACAGCAAACCCGTCCGGCAACCGCGTTTGGGTCATGTGAGTAACCCGTTTCGCGCGGGCGCCCAACGTTCGACCCGGCTGAGGCAATCGTCGACCATCTCGGCGAGCATCCGCTCCCCCTCTACAGCTGTCGCTGTGGTCGGGTCACCCAATATGCCGAGTTCGCTGACCGCCGCGACTCCTCCGCGTCGGATTGACGGTAGCAGGTCGGCAAGCGGCGCGCCGTTGCCCGGACGCCACCGGTCGGTTAGCACGGCGGTCGGCGAAATGTGCAGCAATACGGAAGTTTCAGCGTGACCCGCGTGCGCGTCGGCACCGGCCACCGTGCAGGGGCACCACCCGGCGTCACGTCCTTCGGACCGCAGTAGGCCGACCGCCCGGACCAGCGCCGTGATATTGCCGCCATGGCCGTTGAGGAAGAGGAGCCGCTGCGCCCAGCAGGTCGCCGACCTGCCGTACTCGACCAGCAGGGTGGTCAAAGCGTCGGTGCCGATGGAGATGGTTCCGGGGAAGCTCTGGTGCTCGCCGCTGTCGCCGTACGCAATGGCCGGTGCCATCACCCACTGCAGTCGCGAGTCGCCGAGCCCACGACCCAGGCGGGCGGTAACCTCGCGGGCGACCTCGGATGCGATCCGCGTATCGGTGTCCAACGGCAGGTGGGGGCCATGCTGTTCGGTCGATCCCACCGGAATGATCACACCCAGGGACATGCCCTCTAGCCGGCTCGACGTCGAGCCCCCAAGTTCGGCGAGGACAGCCACTCGGTGATGGTAAGACGAATTCACCTGCAGTGCATTGATTGTTGGCGCACTAGAAAAATTTTTTGCCGCTGATCGTTCACTAAGCCGGGTCGCCGTCGCCACGTCCGCCACGTGAGTATCAGCATGCTCGCTGGTCTCGCGTCCGCGGCGGCTACGGTCCGGCCGGCGCGGGCGGGGGCACCCCGAGGGCTCGAGCAAAGCCCGCGGGCGCCAGGATGTCGTCCGGGCTGAGGTCGTGGACGGAGGCGCGGCCGAGCCCCATCAACGCCGAGTCGATGCCGCCGCGAAGGATGTCGAGGACGTTCTCGACACCTGGCTGTCCGGCGGCCGCCAGGCCCCACAGGTACGCGCGGCCGATCATGACAGCGCGGGCACCCAGTGCCAGCGCCTTGACGACGTCGCTGCCGCGGCGGACACCGCCGTCCAGCAAAACCTCGATCTGGTCGCCGACCGCGTCCACGACCGCCGGTAGTGCGCGGATCGACGCGGGCGTCCCGTCCAGGTTGTTACCGCCGTGATTGGACACCGAGATTGCCGAAACACCGGCATCCACAGCCCTTTTGGCGTCATCGACCCGCATCACGCCTTTGAGCATGAACGGGCCACCCCACTGCTCGCGCAGCCAGGCGATGTCCTCCCAGGTCGGCGGCGGCGTCCCCATCCACTGGCCGTAGGCCTCGAAGAACGGCGGGCCGGGCTCGCCGCGCCGGGCCTGGTTGGGCACCCGCAGGTTCGGCGGGTGCAGCGTCTTGCCCCACCGCCACAACCAGCCGGGGCGGGTGATGGCCTCCGGGAACATCCGGACCGCCGTGCGCAGGTCCATCCGCTCGGGGATTTTAGGGCTCCCCCAGTCGCGCCCGTGCGAGAACGACCAATCGGTGGTGGCGATCAGACCGACCGCCCCGGCAGCCCGGGCGCGCTCCACCCTTCCGGCGATGGCGTCGCGGCCGCCCAGCCAATAGATCTGAAAGAAGATCTTGGGGTTGGCTGCGATGACCTCTTCAATCGGCTTACTCGCGAACGACGACAATCCCATCGCGGTGCCACGCGCGGCCGCCGCGCGGGCCACCGCCACCTCGCCGTCCGGATCGACGGCCTGCACGCCGGTCGGCGAAATCATGACTGGGAACGAGATCTCCTGTCCCATAACAGTTGTCGCCAAATCGCGTTTCGCGGCCGCCCCGACCACGTGTGGGGCGAAGCCCAGTTCGCTAAACGCTGCCACGTTGTCGCCGACGGTTACCCCTTTCTCACTGGCGGAGATCAGCGCGGAATACGCTGACTTCGGCAGCCGCTTCTTCGCCCTCTGCTGGGCGATCGCCACCGTCTCAAACCAGGCGTCACGGGCCACGGCTAGACCGGGCTCTCATTGCAGAGTCGCTTAGGCGGGTGTATCGACAGTTTCAGGGGAACCGGTCCGCTGCTGCGCCGTCCGTGCGAGTGATCCCCTGCGGGCCGCGGCTTTTCGCGCTCCTGCGACAGACCCGACGTGCCGTAGCCCTGAACGCATTCCGGATCTGGGCCGTCGATCGGCAGACCGGTGAAGAACTTTGCCGCCATGCATCCGCCTCGGCAGCTGTCGTAATGCCCGCAGCTTCCGCAGGCACCGGCGGACTGCGGCTCACGCAGCTCACGGAACAGCGGGGCATTTTTCCATATGTTGTCGAAACCGCCGTCGAACAACACGTTTCCGGCGAGGAAGCGATCGTGGATGGCGAACGGGCAGGCGTAGACATCGCCGACCGGGTCGATCAGGCACACCACCCGCCCAGCGCCGCACATGTTCAGGCCGGACAGCGCGCCGGGTTCCCCGAGTCCGGACAAGTGGAAAAAGGAATCGCCGGTCAACACCCGCTCACCCTTGGCGACCAGCCATTGGTAAAGCTGGACCTGCTGGTCGGCGGTCGGATGCAGCTCATCCCAGACGTCGGCGCCACGACCCGACGGGCGCAGCCGGGTGATGCGCAGCGTGGCGCCGTAACGGTCTGCCAGCGAGGCGAATTCGTCGAGCTGGTCAACATTGTGGCGGGTGACGACGACGGAGATCTTGGCATCGGAGAATCCCGCGGCGGCAAGGTTTTCCAATGCGCGAATGGCCATCGCGTAGGACCCGGGCCCGCGGACGGCGTCGTTGACCTCAGCGGTCGCGCCGTCCAGCGAGATCTGCACGTCGACGTAGTCGCTGGCGGCCAACCGGGCGGCTACCTCGGGCGTGATCCGCACCCCGTTGGTGGAGAACTTCACGCCCACGTGGTGAGCGGTCGCGTAGTCCACCAGCTCCCAAAAATCCGGCCGCACAGTCGGTTCCCCGCCACCGATGTTGACATAGAACACCTGCATGCGTTCCAGCTCGTCGATGATGTCTTTGCACGCCTGGGTGGACAGTTCACGCGGATCGCGTTTGCCCGACGAAGACAGGCAGTGCACACACGCCAGATTGCACGCGTATGTCAGCTCCCAGGTCAGGCAGATTGGTGCGTCCAACCCGTGCTCGAACTGCTCGATCAGCCGTGGCACAACGGATGTCATGCGCCGCTCCTCCTCATCGCCCCGCTCTGCATCGTCGCCGGCGCGTGTCATGCGCCGCTCCTCCTCATCGCCCCGCTCTGCATCGTCGCCGGCGCGTGTCATGCGCGCCGCTCCTCCGGTTCACCGGGCACCAGCATGTTGGACCTCGCCAGGACGCCCAACGCATGCAAGTAGGGACCCAGTCGGGTGTCTTCGACGCCCGCGGCGCGGCAGGCGGCTGAGGCGTCGGGATAATCGGCCAAGGATTGCACCACCGCAAGAATGGTGCGGTCCTTGAGGAATGACAATTTGCGGGTGCCGAAGTGATACAACAGCGCGCCGAACGGCTCGGGCCGCACGGCCACCTGCGGGTGCAGCCGCCATGCGCGTTCGGGATCGAACCCGCCCGGCGACGGCCGCAACCCCTGCGCGGGGGCGCTCACGATCAGTAGACCCCGCACATCCCGTCGATAGATACCTCTTCCACCAAGGACTCGGTGACGAGCTCGGTTTCGGTCTCGGTCTGCTGGTTCGGCTCCATGCCGCCGCCTTTCGTTATTGGGGACTCGACAAGTCGGGTCGATCCGGTGAGAATCTTCGTCAGGATATGGCATCGAGTGCCAGAACGGAAGGGCGGGTCTCATGCTGCAGGAGGCGCGGGTCGGCCGGCGCCGTTCCACAACCCCACAGCACATCACCGATGTCGCGCTGCGACTGTTCGCCGATAGCGGCTTCGCCGAGGTGAGCGTCGACGACGTCGCGCGGGCCGCCGGCATCGCCCGTCGCACCGTGTTTCGTTATTACGCGTCGAAGAACGCAATTCCCTGGGGAGACTTCGACGCTCACCTGCAGCACCTGCGCGAGCTGTTGGAAAATGTCGATCCGGGCATGTCGCTCGGCGAGGCGCTTCGCGCTGCGCTGCTGTCCTTCAACACCTTTGACGAATCGGAAACCATCAGGCACCGGCAGCGAATGCGGGTGATCCTGCAAACCGCTGAACTGCAAGCCTATTCGATGACGATGTATGCCGGCTGGCGCGAGGTGATCGCCGAGTTCGTGGCACGCCGATACGGCATTCGCACCACCGACCTGGTACCTCAGACCGTGGCATGGATGCTGCTCGGCGTCGCCCTGAGCGCCTACGAGTACTGGCTGGAGGACGAAACCGTGTCGCTGCCGCAGGCGCTCGGGGACGCGTTCGACGTGATCCGCGCCGGCCTGGACGAGGTGAACCAGTGACTAGCGAGAGCCGGCTGCTGCGGTCTCTCCAGTTGCAAGGTCAGATTTGCAATGGCATGGGCTCGCCGATGTACGGGGAGCTGTTGGATCGGGTGGGCGCCGACGTGCACGCCGGTGGCGTCTTCGCTGCGATCCTGTCCGGGCACGAAAATGACTCGGGCCGGCTGGCGGTGCCGCTGAGGTTGCTCGGCGGGCTGCATCGGCTGGCGCTCGACGGCAGCGTCCCGCAGTTACGCCGCTGGTATCCGAGCATCGGCGGACAGTGGGACGCAGAGGCAGCGTGGCCCGACGTCGTGCTCGCCGCCTCTGACCATGCCGACCGGCTACGCGCCGCCCTTGATCAGCCGCCGCAAACCAACGAAGTGGGCCGAGCCGCCGCGCTGATCGGTGGGCTGCTCATTCTTGCCCGCCGATTTGCGTTACCTGTAAGGCTTTTCGAGATCGGGTGCAGTGGCGGGCTCAACCTGCGCGCGGACCATTACAGCTATCGCTATCCGGGCGGCCAATGGGGTCCGACCGATTCATCGGTGACCATCGACGACGCGTGGCGTGGCCGATTACCTTCCGCCGCTGCGCTGGAGATCGTCGAGCGTCATGGCTACGACATCGCGCCTCTCGACGCCACCGGCCGGGACGGGGAACTAACGCTGCTGAGCTATGTCTGGCCCGATCAGTCGGAACGGCTGGATCGGTTGCGCGGCGCGATCAGCATCGCCCGCCGCGTGCCCGCCGAGTTGCAACGCCGCAATGCCGTGGACGCGGTCGCGGGCCTATCGGTCGAGGCCGGCGCACTCACCGTGCTGTGGCATTCGATTATGTGGCAATACCTCTCGGCGGACGACCAGGGCGCCGTCCTCGCCGGCATCGACGCAGTGGGGGCCCAAGCCCGGGCCGACGCGCCGTTCGCTCATCTGACGCTGGAGCCACACCGGCGAACTCCCGATGCTCCGGTCGAGTTCGCGGTTCGCGCCCGCTGCTGGCCGGGCGGTGATGACACGGTGCTGGCCGTGTGTTCGCCGCACGGGCCGCCGGTCACCTGGGAATAGCCGCCGCCAAGAACGGCGCTGCGATTGCCAGGAATCCGTCGGGGTCTGAGGAAAACACCACGTGGCCCGTTGGCAGCACCTCCAGCCGCGATCTCGGGATTGCCGCGGCGGTGGCACGGGCGACGAGATGCATTGGAGCGGCGGTGTCTTTTGAACCCCAGACCACCAGACACGGCGCGGTGATGCGGTCGGCGTGCGGGCGCAGGTCATAGTCGGGCGAGGCGAAACTGCGCCACAGCGCCGCGGTGAGAGCAACACCTTCGCGGGTGTGCGCCCGGGCCAGCACGCGTTCCTGTGCGGCATGGTCGTTATCGCTGGTCGCCTTCATGTAGCTGCGGACGAACCGCGGCAGGACTCGTTTCATCACCGCCGGCGTTCCAAGCGTCCGGCAGTAGAGCCTGACGGCCGGATTGGTGACGAAACCACCCGTGTTGACCAGCACCAGCCGCGACACCCGCTGCGGCTCAGCGATCGCCAACCGCGCCGCGGCGAAGCCGCCGACCGAGTTGCCGACGAGCGCGGCGGGCGGCAAGTCGAGTGCGGCTACGAGATCGGCAAGTGCGTCGGCGAACAAGGCCGCGGTCGGCGGCTGGTCCGGCGCCGGCGAGTCGCCGTGGCCCGGCCAGTCCACTGCGATGACGCGATGGTCGCGACGAAGGCTCGGCACGATCGCGTCGAAATCGTGGCGGTCGTGCAGCGTCGCGTGCAGCAACACCACCACGGGCCCGTCCCCCACGTCGCTGTAGGCGACTTCGCCCGCTCGCGTTTGCACCGTGTTGACCATCGCGGTTCCTTTCATTGACCGACTGGTCGGTCAACTGTATCATCGCTACCGGCCGCCCTCAAGGACTAACCGATGACCGTTCCCGCGCCCGATGCCCCGTTCTCGGAGAAGATGGCTTACTACCGAACCCAACACACCTGCCGTGGAACGAGATTCACGCACATGATCGGCACGCCGGTGATCGCGGCCGGAATTCCGCTGCTGGCGGCCAAGCCCCGCGTCGGACTGCCGATGTTTGTCGGCGGCTGGCTCTTGCAGATCGCCGGGCACCGGATTTTCGAGCACAACCTGCCGTCGACGCACAAGGGCTGGATCACCTATCAGCTCACCGGGGTGATTCACGTGTGCGAGCAGTACGGCGAGCTGCTCGCGCGACGCAACCAGCGCAAAGCCACCGACAATTGCGCGGCTAAAGTGCTGCCATGAGCTCGATGCCGCCTACTGTGCCTGCCAGGCCGATGGGCGCGCGCAAGGAGGCAATGGCCAGAACCCGAGAATCGCTCATCGACGCGGGACTGCGGCTGGCAGAACGCACCGGGCTGGCCGGCTTGAGCGTGAATCTCATCGTCGGCGAAGCCGGGGTGGCAAAGGGCACGTTCTTTCATCACTTCGGCGACCGCGCGTCGTATCTGCTTGCGCTGCACCGGGAATTCCACGAACGTTTGGCCACCCAAATTCAGGCCGCCATCGACGGCATGCCGCCGGGGCGTCGTCGCCTGACCGCGTTCGCAAACACCTACCTCGACGGCTGCTTACGCGACCGTGGCGTGCGTGCCCTGCTGCTGGAGGCTCGTGCGGAGCCCGCGGTCACCGACGAAATCGCTCGCCGCAACCACGCGGGCGCCGAGCTGTGCCGACCCGATTTCGCTGCCCTGAAACGCCCACACCCCTATGAAAGCGCGCAGTTGTGGGTCGGCATGCTCGCTGAAGCCGCCCTGATCGAATACCAAGCCGCCAAGGCACTTCCCGCCTTGCGCGAAGCCCTCGAGCGGTTCCTGAATTAGCCGAGCACGTCGGAAATCGGTGCCGCGGCGGCGATCTTGGCTCGTGTCTTCATGACCTTGCCTGGCATACCGCCGCCCACAACGCCGGCCACCACGCCGTCACGCTCGTAGTAGGCCAGGAATTTGCGGCCGTCGTCCTCGACGACATGCACGGTGTCGGTGGCGATCGGCTCACCCAGGCACTGGATCTTCACGTCGTACTGATCGCTCCAGAAATAGGGTACGACGACGTTCGACGGAACGTCCTGCCCGAGCATCGCGGGCACCACGGCTCGAGCCTGTTCTGCGACATTGCTCCAATGTTCAACTCGCACTTGATGTCCCGCCGAGTCGCGCCAGGAGGCCACGTCACCGAGCGCCCACACATTGGGCGCGCTGGTCCGTCCGGCCGCATCACAGATGACGCCGTTGTCGACCTCCAGACCGCTGCCGTCGAGCCAGTCGGTCGCCGGCCGCGAGCCGATGCCGACCACCACCAGGTCGGTCGCCAGCTCGGTGCCGTCGCTCAGCAGCACGCTTTCGACATGATCGTGGCCGCGGACCTCGGCCACCCCGACGCCGGTGCGCACGTCGACACCCTCAGCCCGGTGCAGCCGCGCCACCAACCCGCCGATCTGCTCACCCAGCACCGCTGCCAGCGGCGCGGGCTGCGGCTCCACCAATACGACGTCGACGCCCAGCCCACGCAGACTCGCCGCCACCTCACAGCCGATGAAACCCGCCCCAACCACCACCGCGTGCTGCGCGGACGACGCGTGTTTGCGCAACGCGAGACTTTCATCGAACGAACGCAACACCCGGATGCCGTCCAGGTCGGGGAAAGCCGGAATGCGGCGCGGCACCAAGCCGGTCGCGATGACAAGTTCGTCATAGCCCAGCGTCGTTCCGTCGTCGAGCGTGACCGTCTGTGCCGCGGTGTCCAGGCCGGTGGCCGCCGATCCCAGCCGCAGCGTGATGTTGTTCTCGTCGTAGAACTCACGCGGTTTAAGTGTCACGTCGTCGACTTCGCTGCGCAGTACTTCCTTGGACAGCGGCGGGCGGTCATAGGGCAAATGGACTTCATCGCTGACGATGGTCAGGGCGCCGGTATAGCCCGCGCGGCGCAGTTGCTCAGCGGTCCGGGTCGCGGCGAGCCCTCCGCCGACGATCAGGATTCCGTTGCCGCCTGAGCTAGTGGTCATTTGGAGTTCATACACGATTGTGGCGACCCGCGGTCGCTCACCCCTCGGCCCGCGACCGGTCGATCAGATTGGACAACACGACGATGCTCTCGCTGCGTTCGATATCGGCGCTGGTACGAATCCGCTCGAGAGCGTCCTCCAGGTGCGCCATGTCGCGGGCCAGCACACGCAGCATGGCGTCGGCGGTGCCGGTTACCGTCGCGGCACTGACCACCTCGGGAATGTCGATCCAGGCCCGGCGCAGCTCGTCGGGCGAAATCCGGCCGTGGCAGTAGACCTGGACGTAAGCCTCGGTGTTCCAACCCATTGCGTTGCGATCGACGACGGTGGTGAAGCCCCGGATCACCCCGCTGTCGAGCATGCGGTCGACCCGACGTTTCACCGCCGGGGCCGAGAGATTCACCCGCTCGCCGATTTCGGCGAACGTTGCACGGGCATGTTGGGCCATTTCGGCGAGAATCCGCTCGTCGATATCGTTCAACAGGTCCACCAATCCTCCCGCCGCAACAGATAGCCGCATTATCGCACCTGACGCAATAAATCATCCGTATAGGAGCAATAATCGGCGACCCATTGCGTGAAGCGCCTCCGATATCGTCGAATTATGACGATATTCGCGGATGTGCCGGTGCCGGCTTCGGCGTCGAAGGCCGCCCGAGCGACCGAGCGCAGCGCGCGAATTCGGCACTTTGTCATGACCCCTCCGCGGTTCTTCGCGGTCGACTACGCGATCAACCCTTGGATGGATACCGCCAACCCCGTCGACACTGCTGTTGCTCTGAGTCAGTGGCAGAACCTTCGCGACACCTACCTGCGGCTAGGACACGTGGTCGATCTGGTCGATCCGGTGGCCGGTCTGCCCGACATGGTCTACGCCGCCAACGGAGGACTGATACTCAACGACACAGCGCTGGTTGCCCGATTCAAATACCCCCAGCGGCAACATGAGTCGGTCGCGTATGCGGATTGGATGCGAGCGCGCGGGTATCGCCTCGTGCACACCCGCCACGTCAACGAAGGCCAGGGCGACTTGCTGCCGGTGGGCCAAAAAATCCTGGCCGGAACGGGCTTTCGGACCGATCCAAGGGCGCACTACGAGATCGCGGAGATCTTCGGCCGGCCGGTGGTCAGCCTGCAGCTGGTCGATCCGCGCTTCTACCACCTCGATACCGCGCTGAGCGTGCTCGACGACACCACCATCGCCTACTACCCGCCCGCTTTTTCCGAAAGCTCACGCACGCAGCTGGAAATCCTGTTTCCCGACGCCATCGTGGTGGAAAGCGCCGACGCCTACGTGTTCGGCCTCAACGCCGTCTCGGATGGCCGCCACGTAATACACCCGGCTGCCGCGGTCGGATTCGCCGGGCAGTTGTCCCGAGCCGGTTTCGAACCGATCGGCGTGGAGATGTCCGAGCTGCTCAAGGGCGGCGGGGCCGTCAAATGCTGCACATTGGAGGTGTACTCGTGACCGTCCTAGACACCGAGGCGAGCGGCCCGGCACTCACCGCGTCGGCGATCGCCCTCGACGAGCGCCACGCCGCACACAACTATTCGCCGCTTCCGGTGGTGGCCGCCAGCGCAGAGGGCGCGTGGATCACCGACGTCGAGGGTCGCCGCTACCTGGACTGTCTATCCGCGTATTCCGCCGTGAATTTCGGGCACCGCAATCCCGAAATCACCGCCACCGCACATGCCCAGCTCGACCTTGTCACGCTGGTTAGCAGGGCATTTCACGCCGAGGCGCTGGGCCGGTTCTGTGCGGCCTTGGCGAGGCTGTGCGACAAGGACATGGTGTTGCCGATGAACAGCGGCGCAGAAGCGGTGG
The DNA here is from genome assembly GCA_035506875.1 of Mycobacterium sp. Lineage (GTDB taxonomy): Bacteria > Actinomycetota > Actinomycetes > Mycobacteriales > Mycobacteriaceae > Mycobacterium. The sequence continues at coordinate 4,591 of DATJOR010000077.1, read as the reverse complement.
AGAGCGCGCTCAAGGTCGCCCGTAAATGGGGCACCGATGTCAAGGGCGTCCCGGCCGGCCAGGCGAATATCATCGTGGCCGACAATAACTTTCATGGCCGCACTATCAGTATCGTCAGCTTTTCCTCGGACGAGACCGCGCGCAGCGGCTTCGGGCCGTTCACGCCCGGCTTCCGTTCGGTGCCGTTCGGCGACGCCGACGCGCTGGCCAAAGCGATTGACCAGCACACCGTCGCGGTGCTGTTGGAGCCGATTCAAGGCGAGGCCGGCGTGATCGTGCCGCCGGACGACTATCTGCCCGAGGTACGGCAAATCTGTTCTGCCTACAACGTCTTGATGATCGCCGACGAGATCCAGTCCGGCCTGGCCCGCACCGGTCGCACCTTCGCCTGCGACCACTGGGACGTGGTGCCCGATATCTATCTGCTCGGCAAGGCGCTGGGCGGCGGAGTGGTGCCCTTGTCGGCGGTGGTGGCCGACCGCGAGGTCCTGGGGGTGTTGCATCCCGGGGAGCACGGCTCGACGTTCGGCGGCAACCCCTTGGCGGCCGCGATCGGCAGCACGGTGGTGTCGATGCTGGGTCGCGGGGAATTTCAGTACCGCGCAGCGCACCTCGGCAGGCGCCTGCACTGGCGGCTACGAACACTGATCGGTCACGGCGTGCTTGCCGTGCGTGGTCGCGGCTTGTGGGCCGGCGTGGACATCGACCCCGCACTCGGCACCGGGAAGCAACTCAGCCTGCGACTGGCCCAGCGCGGCGTGCTGGTCAAGGACACTCACTCATCAACGCTGCGCGTCGCTCCCCCACTGGTGATTACTGCGGCGGAAATAGACTGGGCCGTAGGAAGATTCGCTGACACGCTCGCTGAGATCGCGAGCTGAGTCAGTTCGAAACCTGCTTTACATCGACATCGATTCGTACTCGGAGATCCTGCTGGTCATCTGGAAGATAACTCGATGCGCCACTTGGACCGCATGGTCTGCGAAGCGCTCGTAGTAGCGACCCAGCAACGTCACGTCGACGGCGGCGGCCACGCCATGCTTCCATTCGCGATCCATCATCACGGTGAACAGATGGCCGTGCAGGTCATCCATCGCATCGTCTTCTCTGCGGAGACGCGCGGCCGTCAACGGGTCGCTCGTCAAGAGAACTTCTTGCGCGCCGTTACCCAATTTAACTGCAATCCGGCCCATTTCAGCGAAATACGCTTTGACCTCTTCCGGCAATGCATGCTGGGGATGACGCCAGCGGGTGATCTCCGCTACGTGTAGGGCCAGTGCGCCCATCCTGTCGATATCGACGACCACTTGGAGGGCACTGACGATTGCCCGCAGATCACTGGCCACCGGCGCTTGGAGAGGGGCCAGCAGCACAAACGCGTTCTCCTCAGCGGCGGCGCTCATCGCAGCGATTTTGTCGTGGGCGCTCAGAACCTGTTCGGCCAACAACAGATCCGCCTCAAGCAAGGCGTCGGTTGCGTGCTCCATGGCAACCCCGGCCAGCCCACACATCTCGCCGAGATGCTCTTTCAACCTCGCAAGTTCCGTGTGACAGGCGGTGCGCATGCATTCAAGATACGTTGCCAACCTTGACAATAGCCCAAAGGGACTTGTGAAATCGCATTGAATGTCGGCTAACGTTTTGATCTCGGACGACCGCCGACGGCTAAGGGACCGTGGGGAACTCTCGAAAAATTTTAGTACTTCAGCACGCCCTTGTCGACGGGGATCTGCGCTCCAGTCAGCGTCCCAGAGCCGTCACCGGCCAAAAAGGCGACGACGTCGGCGACTTCGTCAGCGCCCATGAATCCATTGGGCTGCAACGGCATTGGGCCGAAGCTATGCACATACTGCGGATGCTCACCGAAGATCTGCATCATCAGCTCCGGCTCGATCATCGGCGTGTCAACCGAGTAGGGGTGGATGGAGTTGACCCGAATGCCGTACTCGCCGAGTTCGATTGCCAGCGCGTTGGTCAGCGCGACGAGGCCATGCTTGGTTGCCGAGTAGTGGCCGTTGCCCGGCGTGGCCTTCAGCCCTGCCGACGAGCTGACGACCACGATGGAGCCGCCGTTGCCGCCCTCGATCATCACCGGTATCACCGCCCGCAGCGTGCGCCAGGTCCCCGTCAAATTGACCCCGACGACGGCGTCCCACTGCTCATCGGAGAGCTCCCAGATCCGCCCCCAACTGAGCACGCCCGCGTTGGCGACCAGGATGTCGATGCGACCGAACTGCTCGACGCCGTCGCTCACCAGCTGTCGCACTGCCGCGTCGTCGCGAATGTCGACTTCGCGAGCCAAGATTTTGCGGCCTTCGGCTTCCACCGCGCGGACGGTCTCGGCCAGATCCTCCGGCGTGGCCGGCCGGTAGGTGATGCTGTCCGACACCGGGGCGCAGATGTCCGAGGCGATGACGTCGGCGCCCTCTCGGGCCAGCCGGATCGCATGCGCCCGGCCTTGGCCGCGCGCCGCGCCGGTAATGAACGCCACCCGCCCATGTAACGGACCAGACACAACAGCCCCTTTCGCCGACTGCCGATCAGGCTAGCAGCGAAACTAGAACGTGTTCTACACCCGGCGACGATGCAGTGGGGGTACCCCCAGCCGCACAGCGGCGAGGGGGCCGAAGCGATGAGGAGGAGCCGGGTAATCGGGCTTGAGCCCGGGAATTAGATGTCGGCGATGATCTGCGCTCGTTTGCTCGCATACTCCTCGGCGCTCAGCGCACCCGATTTGTGCAGCGCCTCCAGCTCCTGGAGCCGCTGCGCGACGGACGCCTGAGGTGGTGTGACGCCCGCTGCCGCGGCCCCCACCCCGGCCGCCGCGGGCTGCTGCTGAGCGGCCGCTCGCCGGACCACGGCCATGATCTGTTGACGCACCGCCGGGTAGTTGCGGATGTCGACTGTGCCACCGAAGGGCAGGTTGTTGGCTTTATATATCTGCATGATCTCCATCAGCGGGCCGGCCTGTCCGCTCAAGTCGTACGTCCGGTTGTCTTCGGTGCTCTGGAATTGCGCCGGTACCACGCCAGCGATCAATGCGCTGGCCTGCCAGTCGATCTCGTAGTCGCGGGTGGTGGGATCCACCAATACGACGAGCTTGCGCGCCGTGACGATGGCCTGCTTGGTGATGTCGACGGTTACCCGTTTACGGCTGTCGAACTCGAACCCGGGCCCGCTGATGTGCAGGTCCAAGTTGACCACCGGTCGCTCGTTGATGCGCATCCCGGTTTCACCCAGACCGGTGATTTGTGCCATCGTCGGCACCCCGGTCTGGTGCAGGGCGGCGCTTTTGGCCGAGGACTGGGCGCCGCGGTTGGCCAGCCAGATGGCGACCAGCACGTCGGCGACCGTGATCAACAGCCCGACCCACAGCATCCACGAGGTGTTCTGCTGGACCAACGAGCTCGTATCGGTGCCGAACGAACCCCCAAACATGCCGGGGAGCACGAAATACGTGATGAGGAAGATCGGGCCGACCAAACCGCCACACACCAAGACGATGATCTGGGCTCTGATGTAACGCGCTAGCATGGCAGCTCCTACGTCGGCCGAACCCCGCGATAATGCAGGTCAGCGTAGCGGAATCGCAGGTTTGCTGTCACAGACCACCGAACGCGCCGCAGCACGCAAAACGGCGCCCACCCCTCGGGTGAGCGCCGCTTAGCTGTCGAACTACTTGACGATCTTGGTGACCCGGCCGGCGCCGACGGTACGGCCACCCTCGCGGATCGCGAACCGCAGACCCTCGTCCATGGCGACGGGCTGGATCAGCTTCACCGTGATGTCGGTGTTGTCGCCGGGCATCACCATCTCGGTGCCCTCCGGCAGCGTCACCACACCGGTCACATCGGTGGTGCGGAAGTAGAACTGCGGACGGTAGTTGTTGAAGAACGGCGTGTGCCGACCGCCCTCGTCCTTGGACAGGATGTAGACCGAGCCCTCGAAATCGGTGTGCGGCGTGGTGGTGCCAGGCTTGGTGACAACCTGACCGCGCTCGACGTCCTCACGCTTGATACCACGCAGCAACAGACCGACGTTGTCACCGGCCTGCCCCTGGTCGAGCAGCTTGCGGAACATCTCCACACCGGTGACCGTGGTCTTGGTGGTGGCCGGGCGAATGCCGACGATCTCGACTTCCTCGTTGACGTTGATCACGCCACGCTCGACACGCCCGGTGACGACGGTGCCACGACCGGTGATGGTGAAGACGTCCTCGACGGGCATCAGGAACGGCTTGTCGGTGTCGCGGACCGGGTCCGGGATCGACTCGTCGACCGCGTCCATCAGCTGCTCGACCGACTCGACCCACTTGGCGTCGCCCTCGAGCGCCTTGAGCGCCGATACCTTGATCACCGGGGCGTCCTCGTCGAACTCCTGGGCGGCCAGCAGTTCGCGGACCTCCATCTCGACGAGCTCCAGGAGCTCCTCGTCGTCGACCATGTCGGCCTTGTTCAGCGCGACCAGGATGTAGGGCACCCCGACCTGGCGGGCCAGCAGCACGTGCTCGCGGGTCTGCGGCATCGGGCCGTCGGTGGCGGCGACCACCAGGATCGCGCCGTCCATCTGGGCGGCGCCGGTGATCATGTTC
>DATJOR010000076.1:0-2984 GCA_035506875.1 Mycobacterium sp. | reverse complement strand
CGACGCGGTTTCTGGTCGACGACCTGGTGACACAGGGTTATTTGCGGGTGCACGCCCCCCTCGGTGACTCGATGACAATCGACGAACGACGCGAACTGATCACAAGGACGCTGCAAGGTCTTCGAGCCCTCTGAGGGGTGGCCGCCGCCCGTGCGCGGGAGGCGGCGTAGAAGTTAGTCGGATCCAGAATGACGATGCGAGCAGGGTCCCGATCGCCCGCTGTCGCGACAGCGTTGAACCGCTAGCAATCCCGCGCGACGGGGCGTATCAGAACGTCGACAACAAATAAGCAGACTGGTCAATAACCCCAGTTAAGAACTGGTCGCCCATTACCTGTAAATCCGGGGCGATCAGCCCGAAGTCGGCTGCGCTCAATCCAGTGCCATCTGTGATCGCAGTCACCAACGCAGTGTCGGCGTTGAGCACGGCCTCGCTGGCTTGGAGCCAATTCTGATCAAGATCGGTAAACAGCGGAGTGACCAGATTCGCAAACTCGCCGTTGTCATAGGACAGGATGCCGTTCTCAGCTTCGCCTAGCCCTGTCACGTCCACGAAATTCGTGTTAGCGAGGTTCGCCTGGTACAGGACGAGGTCGGGCAGGTCGGTGGTAGGAACACCGGCGAACACTTGCTCGGCCGCTGTGAAGTTGGTGCTCGCTTGACCCAACAGGTCGGCAATGCTGGTGTCATCGGCCCTGGCGGCGGGCGCGGCACCTGTCCCGATCACTGCGGCGGCGGAAATGGTCCCGCCAGCCAGAGCAATACCTGCGGCCCACCGGCGAGTTCTGTGTCTGGAGCGAAGGTTGCGAATCATTAGGACTCCTGTGTGTCGCAGTCGAGCCTCAGTTAGCGGTCCGCGGTTGACTGAGATTTCCCTTAGCTTGGGCTGAGGTCGCGAGAAGTGTAGCTTTCCCGGCCGCGCCCATCGACCGAGCTGTCATCACTTTCAGTAACTCTCAAGGAAATGGCGGCCCAGCTCACGGCCCAGAGGCATCACCGCCGTGCGGTCTCCCGCGAGCGCCCTTCGCGCCAGTACCAGCCGTGCAGAAGCTGCCCGGGCGCCGTTTGGAAGATCGCCGAGCTGCACAGCAAACAGCTCAGCCCTTACCCGGGCGCGAAAAGGCGAACGCCTCCGCGCCCGAATTGCGCTCACGTCCCCCGAAGCGGAGCTTGTTCAAACTCCGAAGACTTGACAGTTAAAGCCATCGGAGGTCTCTATGGAAATTGGCCATGTCGACCAAGTCGGCGTCGAACTCCTGCAGCGTCGAAAAAGAAACGCGCGGCGTTATTCGCCACCGAAAGTGCCCATACGGCAAACAGATTCAAAAATTTCGGTAAACGCCGCATATTCGAGCCGGTCGCATTCGAGGAGTTAAGCTGATTCGACGTAGACGTTGATCCGAACCAGAACTCCACAACGTCACCGTCTGCTAGATTGCTGAGAGCAACCTGTGTAACCGCCAATAAGTGTGCCGAGGGTTCAAGGTACTCGCCGGTGGGAAACACTCTCGCGAGCCTTAAGAAGAAAGGTCGGGAATCCAATGCCCTCACTTCGCTGGACGGCCAAACTTGCCATCCCCGTGATGGCCGGCGCTGCCCTGGTTAGTAGCGCCGCGATTGCGAGTGCTGCTAGTCCCCAGGATGACGCGTACCTCGCACAACTGCACGCCGTCGGCCTCACGTGGCCGCCCAACACGGAAGAAGCACTCATTGGAGAGGCGCACATGATCTGCTACGACCTCAGTTGGGGTTGGCAGCCACAGGTGATTGCCGACGACATTCACGACCATCTGAACAAGAGGGGCGTCACGTTGTTAGACGTCGGCACGCTGGTCGACGCCGCGCACCGGATCTATTGCCCCGGCAACAACTGCGACGCCCCGGTCCTTTGCACGTGACGGCGTGAGCCGCCTCGGCGACTCGGAGCATTTGCTCGTCGACCTACACGTTGAACCGGAACTCGACCACGTCGCCGTCGGCCATCACGTAATCCTTGCCCTCCATGCGCACCTTGCCGGCCGCCTTCGCGGCGGCCATCGAACCGGCGGCCACCAGGTCGTCGTACGACACGATCTCGGCCTTGATGAAGCCTTTTTCGAAGTCGGTGTGGATCACCCCGGCCGCCTTCGGCGCGGTATCGCCTTGGTGGATGGTCCACGCCCGCGACTCCTTGGGTCCGGCTGTCAGGAAGGTCTGCAGCTTCAGAGTGTGAAAACCGGCCCGCGCCAACGCATCCAGGCCGCGCTCGGCCTGACCGATCGATTCCAGCAGCTCGGCGGCCGACTCGTCGTCGAGCTCGATCAGCTCGGCCTCGATCTTGGCGTCCAGGAAGACTGCGTCCGCGGGCGATACCAGTGCGCGTAGCTCGGCGACCCGATCGGCATCGGTGAGAACCGTCTCGTCGGCGTTGAACACATAGAGAAACGGTTTGGTGGTCAGCAGATTCAATTCCCGCAGCAGCGCCGCATCCACCCCCGCGGCGAACAACGTCGTCCCGCCGTCGAGCGTCGTTTGCGCGGCCACAGCGGCGTCGTGCAGCGGTTTGCGTTCTTTGTTGTTGCGGGCCTCTTTCTCCAGCCTGGGCACCGCACGCTCGAGTGTCTGCATGTCCGCCAGGATCAGCTCGGTCTCGATGACCTCGATATCGGACTTCGGATCCACCTGCCCCGCGACGTGCGTCACATCGTCGTCGGAGAACACCCGCACCACCTGGCAGATCGCGTCGCATTCGCGGATGTTGGCCAGGAATTTGTTGCCCAGGCCGGCGCCTTCGGAGGCGCCCGCGACCAGGCCGGCGATATCCACGAAGGTCACCGGCGCCGGAACGATGCGCTCCGAGTCGAATATCTCGGCCAACGTCGCCAACCGAGGATCGGGCAGCGGCACCACGCCCTCGTTCGGCTCGATCGTCGCGAACGGATAGTTCGCGGCCACCACATTGTTTCTGGTCAGCGCGTTGAACAGCGTCGACTTGCCGACATTCGG
>DATJOR010000075.1:0-5574 GCA_035506875.1 Mycobacterium sp. | reverse complement strand
ACCCCGGCTGGCCCAGCCGAGCGGCAAGCCCGAGACGGGCAACCTCGCCACCAAGATGATCCAGGCGATCCTCCCCGGCTCCGGCCGGATGGATAAGCCGCCGGGATCGGCGACGATCGGTCGTGCCAACGACAACGACATTGTCATCCAGGACGTCCTCGCGTCGCGCCATCACGCGTTCTTGCTTCAGTCCCCCCTGGGCACCGAAATCCGCGACGCGCACAGCGTCAACGGCACGTTCGTCAACGGCGTCCGCGTCGGTTCGGCGGTGCTCAACGAGGGCGACGTGGTCACGATCGGCAACATCGACCTGGTCTTCACCGACGGCAACCTGATCCGCCGCACCGAGGCCGCCACCCGCAGCGGTGGCCTGGAGGTCAAGAACGTTCACTTCAAGATCGACGGCAAGGAACTGCTGGACAACATCTCGCTGACCGCTCGGCCGGGCACGCTGACCGCGATCATCGGCGGCTCCGGCGCGGGTAAGACCACGCTGTCGCGCCTGATCGCCGGGTACACCCGTCCCAGCGCCGGCTCGGTCACCTTCGAGGGCCACAACATCCACTCCGAGTACGCGACCATGCGCAGCAGGATCGGAATGGTGCCGCAGGACGATGTGGTGCACCGCCAGCTGACCGTCAACCAGGCGCTCGGTTATGCCGCCGAGCTGCGGCTACCGCCCGACACCAGCAAGCAAGAGCGCGCCCAGGTGGTCGCGCAGGTGCTCGAGGAACTCGACCTGAGCAAACACGCCGACACGCGGGTCGACAAGCTCTCCGGCGGCCAGCGCAAACGCGCCTCGGTGGCACTCGAACTGCTCACCCAACCGTCGCTGCTGCTCCTCGACGAGCCCACGTCGGGTCTGGACCCGGCGCTGGACCGTCAGGTCATGCTGATGCTGAGGCAGCTCGCCGACGCCGGTCGCGTGGTGCTGGTCGTCACGCACTCGGTGTCCTACCTCGACGTGTGCGACCAGATTCTGCTGGTGGCGCCCGGCGGCAAGACCGCATTCAACGGGCCGCCCAGCCAGGTCGGTGCGGCGTTGGGCACCACCAACTGGGCGGACATCTTCGCCAACGTGGGCGCCGATCCCGACGAAGCCAACCGGCGCTTCATGGAACGCGACGGCAGAAGACAGTCCGACGCGATACCGGCGCCGGAAAGCCCCGCGGACTTGGGCGAACCAGTGCACACCGACGTGGTGCGGCAGTTCTCCACGATTGCGCGTCGTCAGGTCCGACTCGTCATCTCCGATCGCGGCTACTCGGTATTCCTTGCCGTCCTGCCATTCCTGATCGGCGCGCTGTCGCTGACGGTGAAAGGTCCCAAACCGGGGCTCGGCCCCGCCGACCCGATGGGTCTCGCGCCGACCCAGCCGCAGTACATCATGGTCCTGCTCAATATCGGCGCCGTCTTCATGGGCACGGCGTTGACCATTCGCGACCTGATCGGCGAGCGTCCGATCTTCCGACGAGAACAGGCGGTCGGCCTGTCCACCACGGCCTACTTGCTGGCGAAGGTCTTCGTCTTCTTTGTCTTCGCCACCGTCCAGGCGGCGATCGCGACATTCATCGTCAGGCTTGGCAAGGGTGCGCCCACCGCGCATCCACCGTTCTTCGGCAGCTCGACGTTCTCGCTGTTCCTCACCGTCGCCGGCACCTGTGTCGCGTCGGCGATCCTGGGCCTGATGCTGTCAGCGGTGGCGCAGTCGAATGAACAGATCATGCCGCTGCTGGTGGTGTCGATCATGTCGCAGCTGGTGCTCGCCGGCGGAATGATCCCGGTGACCGGCCGGGCGGGACTTAATCAGCTGTCCTGGGTGACGCCGGGACGGTGGGGTTACGCCGCGGGAGCGTCGTCGATCGACTTCCCGAACCTGGTCAAGGTCAAGCAGATTCCGACCAACGACCCGATCTGGCAGCACTCCAAGCACATCTATCTCTTCGACATGGCCATGCTCGCGCTGCTCTCGCTGTTCTACGCGGCCTACGTGCGCTGGAACATCCGGCTCAAGCGCTAGCCAAGCTCGCCAGGGCGTACTCACTCACCGCGATCAAGGCATCGGTCGCCGAGCGTCGGTCGCGGGCATCGATGTTGATGACCGGGATGTCTTCGGCCAGGGTCAGCGCCTTGCGCACCTCGGCAACGGGATATGTTGGCGCGCCGTCGAACTCGTTCACCGCGATGAGGAACGGCAACTTGCGGTGTTCGAAGAAGTCGACCGCGGCGAAGCTGTCCTGCAGACGCCGACAGTCCACCAGGACCACCGCGCCGATCGCGCCACGCACCAAGTCGTCCCACATGAACCAGAAACGGCGCTGCCCCGGCGTGCCGAACAGGTAGAGCACCAGATCCTCGTCAAGCGTGATGCGGCCGAAGTCCATTGCCACCGTGGTGGTGCGTTTGTCCGGGGTGGCCTCCACCATGTCGACGCCTGCCGAAGCGTCGGTGACCATCGCCTCGGTCCGCAGCGGCATGATCTCCGACACCGCGCCGACGAACGTTGTCTTGCCGGCACCGAACCCGCCCGCGATGACGATCTTCGTCGACGCGGTATCTCGTCTGTTCAGACGGGGTGGGGCCGTGCGCTCAGAGGGCTCGTAGGCCACGGAGCGTCCTTCCTATTAGTTCGCGGCGTTCATCGCGGGTCGAGCGGTCGGTCAACGTCCGGTTCACTCGAAGGTAGCCCGAAGTCACCAGATCGCCCACCAGCACACGCGTGACACCGAGGGGTAAATCCAACCGGGCCGAGATCTCGGCCACCGAGGGGCTCTCGATGCAGAGTTGGACGATCCTGCCTCGCACGTCGTTGGGCGGCCATCGGTGATAGAGCGCAGACTGCAACGTCTGCACCGGCGCTTCGAGGGGAAGCTCGACGCTCGCCTTCGTCCGTCCGGCGGTCAGAGTATAAGGACGGACCAGGCTCGCCTCAGCTGCGCGGGAATCGTGCCCCAGTGGCTCGCGACTGTCCATTGCGGCTCACGAGTGTGACGGGGCGCGTCGGGTCGACTGCACGATGTTGCCCACCCGCTCGACAAGGACGGCCATCTCGTAACCGATCTGACCGATATCGCACGACGTCGTGGCCAGCGTCGCCAGATGGGAGCCGTCGCCGACCCGCATCAACAGCAGGTAGCCGTTTTCCATCTCCACCACCGACTGCAGTACCTGGCCGCCCTCGAACAGCTGGGCGGCGCCGGTGGCCAAGCTCGCCAGACCCGACGACACCGCGGCGAGCTGATCGGCCCGCTCTTGCGGCAGGTGTTCGCTGGCCGCGATCAGCAGCCCGTCGACGGATACCAGAACGGCGTGCGTCACCCCGGGAACCTCGCGGGCGAAATTCGACACCAGCCAGTCCATGGAGTTGTCCGAAGCAGACGTCATTCGTGATCGGATCCTTCATCTGTGTCGCGGGCATGCGATCGTCCTGCACGAACGCCGCCGAAATGGCTACTCATCGAGGCACGGATCGCCTCCGGGTCGCGCACCGGTGCCTCGTGTGCGGGAGCGCGGCCAGACCGGGAGGAACCGAATCCGCCGTTGGAGGCCGCCCCGTTGTCCTCGTCCGCGCGGTGGTGCGCGATGCCGTTCAGCTCGGTGCCGGCACCACCCGGCACCAGCCGGGCGCCGGGGTCACGCACCGGCAGGCCGTGATCGGTGTGGGTTTGCACCGGCACGTTGTCGACCTCGGCGGCGGCGGACCAACCGTGGTCCCACACCGACTTCCAATCCAGGTCGGTGCTGCGTCCCAAGTCGTGCGGGTCGACCAGGAACTCGGAAAGCATCCGCTGGTAGATCAGATCCGACTCCGGCGGCTCGTTCGACGCGGCGGGGACTTCGGCGGGCCAGGTCTCATCGACTTCCTGCGGCTCGGCCTGAGTCACGGGCTCCGGCTCGGCTTTGGAGGCCTGCCCGCGGGTGAACCGCATCCGCGATCCGAAGAACGATGACGTGTCCGAAACGGGTTGAGCCGCAGGGATTTCCGATGCTTCAGCGGACGACTCGGCCGCCTTCTCTCTGCGGCGCAGCGGTAATTGACGTCGTGCCGGCCGCTCGGCCGGGGCACCGGTGATGCCGCTGGATCCGGGCCGGCGCCGCGGCAACAAGCTGATCGACGATTCGGTCGAATACGAGCCGTTGCGCTCGGGCGTTTCCGCCAGCACAGCTTGGTCCGGAGTTTCGCCGAGGTCGGGTGCCGACGGGTGATCCGCGACCTCCGAAACGCCGGTACCCACCACCGCCGGCTCGCGCGGCGCCACCTCGACGTCGTCGGCACCGGCCAACACCGACGCCGGAAGATAGACCTCGGCCGTCGTACCCGAGCGCGCTTGCTCGGTCGACAAACCCCGCAGCCGCACCCGGATACCGTGCCGGTCGGCGAGTCGGCCGACCACGAAAAGACCCATGTGGCGGGCGCTCTCCGGAGTGACCTCTCCCCCGGCTCGCAGCCGCATGTTGGCGATGCGCCGGTCGCCGTCGGTCATGCCCAGCCCGACGTCGAGGATCTCGAGCACAACCGCCGCGTCGCTGCGCCGCGAGGCCGAAACCCGGACCGGCGACGCGGGCGGTGAGTAGCGCAACGCGTTGTCGATCAACTCCGCGAGGAGGTGGACGACATCGCCGGCGGCCGCGCCCTTGATCGTGCAGTCCGGCACCATCGACGTATCGACGCGGCGATAGTCCTCCACCTCGGAGGTGGCCGCGCTGATGACCGAGGACAACGGGACCGCGGTGCGCTGTTCGCCCCGCGAGCTCGGCGCGCCGGCCAGCACCAGCAGGTTGGCACCGTTGCGCCGCATCCGGGCGGCGAGGTGGTCTAGGCGGAACAGGCTGTCTAGGCGTTCGGGATCCTCCTCGTTGCGCTCCAGCCGATCGATCAGCGACAGCTGCTGGTCGACCAGTGACCGGTTTCGCCGCGACATCGTCTCGAACATGTCATTGACCAGCAGCCGCAGTCGCGCCTCGTCACCAGCCAACAGCAGCGCCTGGGTGTGCAGTTCGTCGACCGCGTGCGCGACCTGGCCGATTTCTTCGGTGGTGTGTACGGGCAGCGGCTCGGGCAGCTGTTCGTCACCGGCCCGGACACGGGCGATCTCACGCTCGAGATCTTCGTGAGCGACCTTGAGAGCGCTGTCGCGCAATACCCGCAGCGGCCGGATCAGCGAGCGCGCCACCAGCAACACGATGCCAAGGGCGGCGACGATGGCGGCCAGCACGAGTACGGTGTCGCGGATCGCCGCATCGCGCCGGTCGCGGGCCAGGTCCTCGACGGATTTGGTCACCAACGCGGTAGTGACCTTGATTACCTGGTCGGCGATTTGGTCGGTGGTCTGCACCGAGCGCAGCAGCGCTGGGTTGTTGACCAGCAGACTTCTCGGATCGGACATGATCGCCATCCGGGTGACCATCTGCTGCTGCAGCGTCTTGGCTTCGCCGGAGCCGACACCGAGCACCTCGGCCATCCCGAACAGCGTCGACGGCTCGGTACCGGCCAGCGTGATCATCGACGTGCGCAGCTCAGGCTCGGGCAGGTCAGCGCCGCGGGTGATCAGCAGCTGCTGCATCATCATCTGG
>DATJOR010000074.1:0-11866 GCA_035506875.1 Mycobacterium sp. | reverse complement strand
TCGACTCCGCACGCCCAGCGGCGCGACGCCCGTCGACCATGCCCAACAGCCGACGGGCGGGCACCGGTTTCTCGGCGCCCTTGATCCGAACCAACTCCGGCGCACCCAGGCTCGCCGCGCCCTCAACCAGCCGCGCCGTCGACGCGCTCAGCATCACCCCACCCGGCGGGGCCACCGACTCCATCCGCTGGGCCATCCCGACCTGCTCACCCACGGTGGCATAACCGAACTGACCCGAACCCATTTCACCGGCGATCACCTCACCGGAGTTCAGCCCGACCCGCAACCGCAGATCGATACCGTCACGCTCACGCACATCGACGGCAAGCCGCGTCGCCTCCTCCTGAAGACCCAAGGCCGCCAGACAGGCACGAATTGCGTGGTCCTCCAACGCCACCGGGGCCCCGAACACCGCCATAATCCCGTCGCCGATCCACTGCGCGACCGTGCTGCCGTAGCGCTGCACCACCGCCGCACAACGGTCGGCCAGCTCGGCCATGATCTCGCGCAACCGCTCCGCACCCACCGCCGCCGCGATGTCCATCGAATGCACCACATCGGCGAACAACACCGTCACCTGCTTGAACTCCGCATGGGCATCATGCACCGCGATCGGCGCACCACAGTCATCACAAAACCGCGCACCGTCACGCGGCTCGATGCCACACACCTGGCACGCAGTCGCTGCGGTCATCAGACCCTCGCCGCCTTCGGCCCCCAGGTCCCGATTCACCAGCGTAAGGCACTAGCCGACTCCCAGAAGAGGTTTGATCAGGTAGCGAACAGCGTCGCTGCTAAGTAGTAGCCCGCCGACGCCGAAGCGAATTGCAGTAGCGCGGTACTGCGCTCGTCGAACGGCCGGCGGGTGACGATTCGCCCTGCTGTCTCACGGAAGGCCCGGCCATGGCTAAGCGGTTCAGCAATCGGAATTGTCGGCACCGTAACGCGAAGGCACTCCGTCGTGTCGTGGTCGGTTTGATGGCGAGCGCCGGCGCGTTTTTGGCGTTCGGCATGACCCCGTTGGCCATGGCGCCGTCGGCGCATGCCGATGAGTTTGAGCTGATTGTTGATCCGATCATCAACTCCATTGCGAGCATTGACCCCGCGCTGGGCACGGATTTGACTGCCGCGCTGGGGGATTTCACCACTTCCAGCGGCTGGGATGCTGCGCTGGCGGACTTTAGCAGTTTCGACTCGTTGTTCGGAGCGGGCGGCAGCGTGGCCAGCGCGGTTCCCGACACCAGCTCGGCGGCATCGGACATCAGCTCTGCGGCGTCGAGCGCCGATTCTTGGAACACGTATATCCATGGGCTTGAACAGGACTGGATTACCAGCCCATTTGGGACCGAAGTCGATAACGCGATCAACACCATGGCGGCAAAGGCTGATCCGGCCTTAGTTGGCGATTACTGCGGGTTGGTTTGTAACGGCGCCAACGGACTCCCGGGCACCGGAGAAGACGGCGGAAACGGCGGATTCCTGCTCGGCGACGGTGGCGCTGGCGGCTCCGGCGCGCCCGGCAGCGGCGAGGCCGGCGGTAACGGCGGCGATTCTGGGCTGCTGGGCTACGCCGGCTCCGGCGGGGCCGGCGGAAGCTCAGCGACCGGCGACGGCGGGGCCGGCGGGAACGGCGGTAATTCCGGCGACCCGCTGACGGGTTACGGCGGGGCCGGCGGCGCGGGTGGATTGAGCACGGCGCCCGGCGGGGTCGGCGGTGCCGGCGGGGACGGCGGCAATGGCGGCCTGCTGTTCAGCGCCGGTGGGGCCGGCGGGACGGGCGGGGGCTCGATCCTCGGCGACGGCGGGGCCGGCGGGAACGGCGGCACCGGCGGGTGGCTGTCCGGCGTCGGCGGGTTCAGCGGCGGGAACGGCGGGGCCGGCGGATTCAGCGATGCTGGCGTCGGGGGTGCTGGCGGGGACGGCGGCAATGGGGCACTGATCTTCGGTCCCGCTGGGACCGGCGGAGCCGGCGGATTCGGCGAGACCACCGGGGGTGCTGGCGGGGCCGGCGGCAATGGGATCCTGGCCGGCAACGGTGGGGCCGGCGGGGCCGGCGGGGCCAGCGCGGCCGGCACCGGCGGAGCCGGCGGGACCGGCGGCAATGCGGGCTCGCTGCAAGGCGGCGGTGGGGCCGGCGGGGCCGGCGGATTCGGCGAGACCGCAGGCGGCAACGGCGGGACCGGCGGCAATGCGGTAGGGATCGGCAACGGCGGCGGGGCCGGCGGAGCCGGCGGGGACAGCTCCACGGGCACCGGCGGGACCGGTGGGACCGGCGGCAACGCCGGCCTGATTGAGGGGCCCGGCGGGGCCGGCGGGACCGGCGGAAGCTCGGCAACCGGCGACGGCGGGACCGGCGGGGTCGGCGGCCACGGCGGCGTCCTACTCTTGGGCACCGGCGGGGCCGGGGGCGAGGGCGGCAGCGGCGCAGTGACCGGCGGCAACGGTGGCAACGGCGGCCCCGCAGGCTGGCTCGGCATCGGCGGCAACGGCGGCAACGCCGGGCTTGGCGCAACCCCGGGCACGCCCGGCATAGGCGGCACCGGCGGGCTGGGGTCCGGGAATAACGGGTTGCAGTAGACGCGGATGCCTGGGTGCTGAACCCGCCGTGTTTGCGGCCCTTGGTCCAGGCTCAAGGGCGTTGGGCACTGAACGATTCCCAGAAGAGGTTTAGTCAGGTAGTCAGCAGACGTGCAATAAGCGCCAGTGTTTGCGGCGATCGCACTACTCTTTTCAGGTGCGCTTGCCGTGGCCGTTAACTGGCCGCTCGGAGGAGCTGGCGGCCATCGAGGCCGCCATCTCGCCTTCGGATGCTTGCGGGATTGTTGTCTACGGCGCGGCGGGTGTGGGCAAGAGCCGGATCGCCCATGAGGCCTTGTCTGCTGCTGAGTCGCGTGGATGCGAATGCCGTTGGGCGGTCGGCACATCTTCGGCTCGGGCGATTCCGCTGGGTGCCTTCACCGCATGGGCGCCGTCGGGTGTCACCGACACCGTTCAGTTGCTGCGGGGAGTGATCGAGTCGCTGACGGCCACATCTTCGGACGCCACGGTGGTGGTGTGTGTCGATGACGTGCATCTGCTTGACGATTTGTCGATATTCGTTGTGCACCAGATCATGCAGCGCGGCGCGGCGAAACTTCTGCTTACCGTTCGCGACGGCGAACCCATTCCCGCTGCGGTGCAGGAGATATGGAAGGGTGGCCGGTTCGAACGTCTTGACCTGCAGCCGCTGTCGCTCGACGAAACCACCGCCCTACTGTCGGCAACGTTAGACGGATCGGTGGATCCGGATGCGGCGCAGCGGCTTTGGAAGCTGACTCGCGGCAACGTCTTGTATCTACAAAACATCGTCGAGCAGGAGGTCGCTGACGGCCGCGTCGCAAAAATGCAGGGCTACTGGCGCTGGATCGGTGATCCGATCATGCCGCCCGGCTTGGTCGAGCTGATCGAATCCCGCATCGGGGACTTACCCGCACGGGTTAACGATGTGGTCGACGCGCTGGCTGTTGGTGAGCCGATCGAACTGGCGGCGCTGCAGCGGATCACTGATCCGGCCGCGGTCGAGGAGGCCGATACCCGTGGGCTGATCACACTCGAGCCCGGTGTCGGCGGTGTGCAGGTGCGGGTGGCGCATCCGCTCTACGGTGAGGTGCGCCGCAGAGGTGCGCCAGCCACGAAGTTGCGGCGGCTGCGCGGGCTGGTCGCCACCGAACTCGCCGGGTCCAATGAGCATGACGACATCCAGGTCGTCGTGCGGCGGGCCTCGTTGAGTCTCGACTCCGACCTCGCACCCGACGCGGACCTGCTCGTCAGGGCGGCTCACGGCGCCGTCTGGCTGGCGGATCTGCCCCTGGCCGATCGACTCGCGAAAGCGGCCATCCACGCCGGAGCGGGTGTGGAACCGAACTTTGTTCGCGCGCATGCGCTTTCGTGGCTTGGCCGAGGCGAAGAGGCAGATGCGGTGCTCGCAGAGATTGATGCCGGTCAGTTGACCGACTGCGACCGCGCGAGATTCGCATTCTTTCGCGCGAGCAATCTACTGTGGGCACTCGGTGACCCCGAACGCGCGAAAGAAATCATCGACCACGCGTCGCGCACCACACCACCGCAGGTTCACAGCTATATCGACGCCTTCCTCACCGTGTACTGGTTTGCGATGGACCAGCCCGATAAGGCGTTGCAGGCATCGAAGAAACTCGCGCTCGAGGACCT
This sequence comes from Mycobacterium sp., assembly GCA_035506875.1. GTDB lineage: Bacteria > Actinomycetota > Actinomycetes > Mycobacteriales > Mycobacteriaceae > Mycobacterium. The sequence goes on along the minus strand of DATJOR010000074.1, from coordinate 7,657 downwards.
GCCCGCCGTAGTCGGTGCGGAGATCGCCTGGGTGCTCTCGACCATCGCCGCGGACGCCGGACGCACCACCGCGGCTGTGGGCACTGCAGAAGCCGGATACACCGCTGCCACCCGCTCTTTCGACGCTCCGCACATGAGGTTCAACATCGCTGATTCGCACATCAGCGCGCTGGTGCTAGCGGGGCGGATTGGCGACGCCTCTGACGTGGTCGACCGCGTGCAGCAGCAAGCAGCCGACCTTCCGGGAGCGGCTCAATTACTCGCTGCTGCCGTGGCGGGTCGGGCCGCCCTCTGTGCAGGCGACCTTCATTCCGCGTGTGCGCTGCTGGAGCAGGCAGCGGTAGGGATTTCCCGCACGCATGCTTCGGGATGGGGGTACCGCTATCACGTCCCACGCGCGACCGCGCTAGCGGTGCGCGGGTCGACTGACGAGGCAGCCGCCGCGCTCGCCATGCTCGACAAAATCCGACGTCCATTTCGGTCGCTTGACTACGAGCTGAGCCTGGCCCGGGCGTGGGTGGCCGCGGGCGAGGGCGCGGTTAGTGAGGCGATCGCCGTCTTGTTGTCAGCCGCCCAAAGGGCCGCCGCTAAGGGACAATTCGCAGCGGAAGTGATGTGCCTGCAGACCGCCACCCAACTCGGGGACAGTTCGAGCGCACCCCGGTTGCGTGAGCTCGAGGACATCGTCGAGGGCCCCCGCGTCGGCGTGGCGGCGCGGTTCGCGGAGGCCCTGCGCGACGGCGACGCTGCCCAATTAGCCTCGTTATCAGAAGAATTCGAGCGTTTGGGCGACCTTGTTGCCGCCATCGATGCGGCCGCCCACGCTGCCCTGACGTACCGACGGCAAGGCCTCCGGGGATCGGCGTTGGGTTGCTCGACCCGCGCCGCCGCTTTGGCCGAACAGTGCGGCGCCAATACTTCGGCACTTCGTCAGGTTGGCGAGCCCGTGCCGCTGACCGATCGGGAACGCGAGATCGTCATGCTGATCGGTAAGGGGTTGTCCAGCCGCGAAATCGCCGAGCGACTGACTCTGTCTGTACGCACCGTCGAAAGCCACATCTATCGGGCGATGTTGAAGACCGGAACCACCAGCCGCGACGAACTCTCCGCCCTGCTACCGCGCCACAGGGCGCGAACTCAATGAAGGCCCTGACGGCCTGCGCTTGGCGCCGATGATGATTTCCGTATTGCCATACTGAATCAGCACGACGACAACACCTGCATGCTGCTCAGATGGCGGATGAGCTCAGCCAACGCGAGCCGGCGCTACGCGGGCTGCCGTTACCGTATTCGCTGGCGTTGAGGATCAACGTCGAGTTGGCCGCCCTGGATGGCCTGTACCGCATGGCCGAAGCGAAACTTCTTGCGGCGCAAGACGCGACAGACGATCGCTGCCACGGGTGTCCTTGAGCCCGGCGTGTCCAAGACCGCGACTCGGTAGTACCGCGTCGAAACCGGGCGCGATTGCAGTAGCACGCTACTGCGCTCGTCGCACCGCACTCGAGTAACGATTCATATCACGGAGCGGCCCTGCGGACACAGATAGAGGAACGACGATGAGTACCGCAAAATTCGGCGTTCGCGGCAGCACGATGGCGAGAAGCGCTCCACACGCGACCGGCCACGGTTGGGCCAAGGACCGCACCCTGCTACGCGTCGACCACGAAGGCGGCATCGGCTGGGTCGCCACGCGCTACGACCTGAACCTCCGCGTCATTGAGCTGGTCAGGGGTTCAGACGAGGAAGTGCACCGCATAGCGGCCTGCTGGGCACAGGGCCAGCAGAAGCCATGAGGGTCGTTGGTTGGATTGACGCCAGCCGAAATCGGCACTGCCACAACTGTAATCGACATAATGACAACATATTTCAACGTGTCGGCCTGACCGGCACAGAGGCGCACAGTAGAGGTCTGAATTATCAAGATTTGCCGACATCTTTTGGGATCGCGGTTTCCGCGATCATTCAGGCCGTTTGGGAGATTGGAGACAACTGATTATGACGTGGTGGCACGACGACATAAATGACCAGCAGCGTGTCAACGCTATCGCCTCGCGCAATGCGACAAAACTTCGCAGTAAACAACCACGAGATATTAACTGGAGCAGTGTAATTGAGAGATTCCAACAGGCGATCACGGGTGGAGAAACGATGAGCAGTAGTGCCTCGACAAGCTGGCGATGAACGCCATCGAAAGTGATGCTCCCGACTACCCCCAATTGCCCACCGCTGACGTAGCCGACTGCACAATATTGGGTCGCGGCGTCGGGCAATATCGGCTGCCGCCCATCGTTTCAACCGCAGACGACGCGTGACCCTTGCCGTCTGAGCAGGGGACAAGCGCTAACTCAAGACCGCGACTAAGTAGTACTGCCCGAGACCGGGCGAAATTGCAGTGGCGCGTTACTGAGCTCGCACCACCCCACTGCGAGTGACTATTTCAATCGCGGAACTAAATCCGACACCGTGGCCATCCCGCCAGAGATGGAGAAACGACGATGAGTCGACGAAATTCGTCGGTCGCGGCGCTCACTATCGGCGTCGCCGTTACTGGTGCCGGCCTGATGGCCGTTGTGCCGATGTCGCCATCGGTACCGAATGTCCACCGCACGGTTCAGCTTGTGGACGTTGACACCGCAGATTCGCTGTTGGGGGACGGTACGGCATTGGTGTTCGGCCCGAGCGGTGTCCCGATACCGCCGCCACAGTACGTGGATGCCGCTGAACAGCTCTACCTGCAGCCCGATGGCTTCACCGGCACCGCCCAATCGTCGTACATACCCGATCAGTTTTACCCGCTTACCGGGCCCAACAGCCTGACGGCCGTCACGTCGCTGGCCCAAGACCAGTTGAACATGGTCTCCGATATCGAAGACCGAATAACCGCCGGCGGGGTGACCCCCGAGAATCCGGTCGTGGTTTTCGCTTACTCGCAGAGCACAGATGCTGCCTCGCAGGTCATGTCGCAGCTCGCCCAACAAGGCGTGCCCAGTGACGACGTGCACTTCGTGCTGGTCGGCGATCCTCAAAATCCCGACGGCGGCTTCGTGAACACCTTTGATTTCCCAGCCGGTGAAAATTCGGCGTTCGCCGCTTTCGACCAAGCCTTCATACCCGCGACACCGTCTGATCTCTATCCGACCGACATTTACACGCTGGAATACGACGGTTTCGCCGACTTCCCGCACTACACGACCAACCTGTTGTCGGACCTCAACGCGTACGTGGGTGTCTTTTTAGCGCACACCGAGTATCTGAATCTCACCCCCGACCAGATCAGCAACGCGATTGAATTGCCAGGATCTGAGGCGCTCACGGGGGCGGGGCTGACCGACTACTACATGATTCCCAACGACAACCTGCCGCTCTTGGAGCCGCTGCTGTTGATCCCGGGAATCGGACAGCCGCTCTATGACCTGCTGGAGCCCGATACCAAGATTCTGGTGAACCTGGGCTACGGCAGCGTCACCGAGGGCTGGAATCAGGGGCCGGCGAATGTGCCCACCACCTTCGGGCTGTACCCCGACATCGATCAGACACAGCTCTCCGACGCACTCAGCAACGGCTGGCAGCAGGGAGTCACCGACGCGCTCAACGATCTGCAGCACCCGATCAGCTACCAAGACCAGGTCGCGCCGTTGTTGCCGTTCGCAGACTCGTTGTACAACTTTGGTCTTGGCCCCCAGGACCCGTCGTTTATAGACGTTATCGATGGGCTCCTCAAGGAGTCCGGCTTCCCGGTTTCCGACGTGACGCTGAGCTCGCCGCCGGCAGACATCAGCAACGACATCAGCGCCACCTTTTCGTACGACTTTTCCTCATTGCAGCCGCTTGCAGATTCGATCAGTGCGTTCTTCAGCGGTCTCCCCACATACGACGCCACCATCGCCACGGATCAGCTCGACGCCGGTAACTTCCTGAACGCCATCCTTGATCCGATGTCCGCTAACACCGCACTGGATACCTACAACCTGCTTTTAGGTGCCGATAACGTTCTGTTTGGGGCCATCGGCACCTTCGTCAACCTTGCGGATCTGTTCTCGTAACCGATGACCGCAGCGACGGCATGCCGCACGTGTGGCACCGAGCCGCGCGAGGATGCGCGATTCTGTGATGGCTGCGGTGCACCGGTCGCCAAGCAGGACACCGGCGCGGAGTACAAGCAGGTAACCGTCCTGTTCGCCGATGTGGTGCACTCCATGGACATCGCTGCCGCGGTGGGTGCGGAGCGACTGCGCGAGATCATGTCGGAACTCGCCAACCGGTGCGCGGCGGTGGTGCAGCGGTTCGGCGGCACCGTAGACAAGTTCACCGGTGACGGGATCATGGCAGTGTTCGGCGCGCCAATCGCGTTGGAGGACCACGCCGTTCGTGCTTGTCTTGCCGCACAGCGCATCCAGCAGGAGACCGCTCGGCTGGCCGCTGAGGTCAAAGACCGGGACGGATTCAACTTGCAGTTGCGTGTGGGGCTGAACTCAGGCCAAGTGATCGCCGGTGAAATCGGTTCGGGAGCTTTTGGTTACACAGCAGTTGGCGAACAGGTGGGCATGGCCCAGCGGATGGAATCGGTAGCCCCGCCGGACGGGGTGATGGTCAGCGCCTCGACAGCGCGACTTGTCGAGGGCGCCGCGACTCTCGGCGAGTTTGAGCTGGTTCAGATTAAGGGTGCTGACAAACCGGTGCCCGCCCGTCGGCTGCTGGACATGGGCGAAGGTCGTCGCCCTGCCGGGCGTGCTGAGTCGACTTTGGTCGGTCGACAATGGGAGATGGCCGCGGTCGAGGGTTTGCTCGAGCGTGCCATCGATGGCCACGGCGCGGTGGTCGGCGTGGTGGCATCGCCGGGCATCGGCAAGAGCCGTCTGGTGCGCGAGGTCACCGCAATCGCGGCGGCCCGGGGTGTCAAGGTATTCAACGCCTTCTGCGAATCACACGCCAGCGACATCCCGTTTTACGTCGTGGCGCGGTTGCTGCGTTCAGCCTTCGGGGTGGCTGATCTGGACGCCTCGGCGGCACGCGCGCAGCTTCGGGTCGACGTTCCCGATGCCGAACCCGAGGACGTGCTGCTCTTCGAAGACATGCTGGGCATCGCCGATCCCGAGGTGACGCTGCCCAACATCGATCCGGATGCCCGGCGCCGACGGTTGACTGCGCTGGTCAATGCCGCGTCGCTGGCCCGCCAAGCCCCGGCGGTCTATGTCGTTGAGGACGTGCACTGGATCGACGAGGTCAGCGAATCCATGGTGGCCGACTTCGTGGCGGTGATCCCGCAGACGCCGTCACTGGTGCTCTTCACCTACCGCCCCGAATATCGCGGCGTGTTGAGCCGGATCCCTGGCGCTCAGCGCATCGCCCCTGCGCCGCTGCGGGATTCGGACAACGCAGCTTTGGTCAGCGAGCTGCTGGGTCCGCAATCCTCGGTCGGCGGGTTGTCCAGCATGATCGCCGAGCGGGCCGCCGGTAATCCGTTTTTTGTCGAGGAGATGGTGCGCGAGTTGGCAGATCGCGGTGTGCTGCGCGGCACCCGCGGCGCGTACGTGTCAACAGCCGATGCTGGCGAGATCGGCGTGCCAGCGACTTTGCAGGCGACGATCGCCGCGCGTATCGACCGCCTGGACTCGGCGGCCAAGCGCACCTTGAGTGCTGCGGCGATCATCGGCTCGAAGTTCAGCCAGGACCTGTTGGAAACGCTGGGCATTGATCCCGTCCTGGACGGTCTGGTCGGCGGTGAGTTGATCGATCAGATCACATTCGCCGGCGACCTCGAGTACGTGTTTCACCATCCGCTGATCCGCACGGTGGCCTATGAGTCACAGCTCAAATCGGATCGCGCCGAGCTGCACCGGCGGGTAGCGGTCGCGATCGAATCACGTGATCCAGTAGCGGCCGAGGAGAACGCGGCGCTGATCGCCCAACATCTGGAGGCCGCCGGTGATCTGCACGCGGCGTATGGCTGGCACATGCGCGCGGCCGGCTGGGCCACCAACCGCGATATCAACGCCGCCCGACTGGGTTGGGAGCGCGCCCAAACGATCGCCGACGCGCTTCCCGCCGAGCACCCCGACCGCACGTCGATGCGAATTGCTCCGCGCACCATGCTGTGCGGGATCGCCTGGCGAGTCCACGCACGTGTTGCCGGTGAGCGCTTTGAGGAATTGCGGGGGCTGTGCGCCGCTGCCGGGGACAAGGCGTCACTGGCGATCGGCATGGCCGGCCTGGTGGTCGATCACTCGTTTCAGGGTCGGTTGCGTGAGGCGTCGCAGCTGGCGTCGGAAGCCTGGACCCTCATCGAGTCGATCGGCGATCCAACTTTGGCAGTGGGGCTGTCCTTCGCGCTGCTCTACGCCAAGGGTGAGAGCGCCGAGTTTCGTGACGAGCTGCAGTGGTCGCATCGGATTATCGAGCTAGCCGACGGTGACCCGTCAAAAGGCAACTTTATTTTCGGGTCTCCGTTAGCGCTCGCCTTCGCGCAACGGGCCGAGGCCCGTTGCTGCCTGGGTCGTCCCGGATGGCACGACGACATGCATCGCGCGGTAGCCATGGCCCGTACCGCCGACCCATTGTCTTACGCCACGGTTGTCACCTACGCCTACCTCATGGGAATACCGTATGGCGTGTTCAGGCCCGACGATTCCGCGGTGCGCGAGAGCGAGGATGCCCTGCGGATTGCAGACCGATCCGGGGATGACTTTGCGTTAGCCGTCGCACGGATGACCCTGGGCGTTGCGCTGGTACACCGTCCGACGGATCCCGAGTGTGAGCGTGGACAAAAATTGCTGGCCGAAGTCAGCGACGTGTTCCTGCGCCAGGGGTATCTCCTGGGCGAGTTGCCGCTGGTGAACGTGTACTTGGCACGTGAAAGGGCTCGGCGCGGAGATCGCGATGACGCTATACCGCTGATGCGCGCCGCCGTCGACCATCTGTTCAGCGAGGGACAGTTGCTGGAGTGGGGCATTCCAGCAACCGGTGTTCTGGTCGAGACCCTGCTGGACCACGGGTCCGACGGCGACATCGCCGAAGCCGAAGCCGCGATCGAGCGGCTGGCAACAGCGCCCGCCGACGAAGGCCTGGTGATACGAGAGATTTGGCTGCTTCGGCTGCGGGCGCTACTGGCACAAGCTCATGGCGAGGCCGGGGCTTATACGCACTTCCGGGATCGATACCTCGACACGGCGAGAACTCTTGGCTACGACGGACATATCGCGTGGGCCGAGGCGATGCCATAACGGCGTAGGTGGAACGAAGCAGTCACAAGTCTTGCAATCGGCTAGGCACGGCATAATTCTTGGTGCCATGACTGCGACGATCGACAGACTCGACGTTGCCGCGCTTCCGCTTGCGCCGAAAAATCCGCTGCCCATTCGGCAGGTGCTGTCAGCGGCGCGGGTTTTGCACACCGGACTAGCGCTACTAAGCGAGGCCGGCGGACCGGTGACCCGCTTCGTACCGCTGCCAAAGTTCCTTGCCCCGGCCCTTGTGCTGGTCAGCTCGCCCAACGGGGTGCGCGATGTGCTGGGACGCACGGACGGACTCACCGAGCGATGCCTGATCCACCAGGAAGTGCGAAACGTGGCGGGTGACAACCTCTTTGTCCTGCCGAACAGAGAATGGGCTCCGCGCAGACGCGCACTACAAGCGGTGTTCACCAAACAAAACGTCGACG
>DATJOR010000073.1:0-12928 GCA_035506875.1 Mycobacterium sp. | reverse complement strand
GTGACCGGCGATCGGGCGGGTGAACGCGTACTGGGTGTCGGTGTCGACGTTCATCTTCACCACCCCGTAGCCCAGCGCCTCCTCGATCTCCGACTTCAGCGAACCCGAACCGCCATGGAAGACGAAGTCGAATGGCTTGGCCCCGTCGGCGAGGCCCAGCTTCGCCGCCGCAACCTTTTGACCCTGATCGAGAATGTCGGGCCGCAGCTTGACGTTGCCGGGCTTGTACACGCCGTGCACGTTGCCGAACGTCGCGGCCAGTAAATAATGGCCGTGCTCGCCGTGGCCCAACGCGTCGATGGTCTTCTCGAAGTCGTGAGGCGTGGTGTACAGCTTGTCGTCGATCGCGCCGACGACGCCGTCCTCCTCGCCGCCGACCACGCCGATCTCGACCTCGAGAACGATCTTGGCGGCCGCCGCCTCCTTGAGCAGCTCCTGCGCAATCTTCAGGTTCTCGTCGATCGGCACCGCGGAGCCGTCCCACATGTGCGACTGGAACAGCGGGTTCTTGCCGGCAGCGACTCGCCTAGCCGAGATCTCCAGCAGCGGCCGCACGTAGGTGTCCAGCTTGTCCTTCGGGCAGTGATCGGTGTGCAGCGCCACGTTGATCGGGTACTTGTCCGCGACGACGCGGGCGAACTTGGCCAGTGCCACCGCGCCGGTGACCATGTTCTTCACCCCGAGGCCGGAGGCGAACTCCGCACCACCGGTTGAGAACTGGATGATGCCGTCGCTGCCGGCGTCGGCAAATCCCTTGAGGGCGGCGTTAATGGTCTCCGACGACGTGCAGTTGATGGCCGGGAAGGCATACGCGTTCTCTTTGGCGCGTCGCAGCATCTCGGCGTAGACCTCTGGTGTTGCGATGGGCATGAAACTTCCTTCCTGACGAGGTCGCATCAGTATCGCAATAACAGATTCTCGTCGTCAGGCCCGGTCTCGCAACCTGCGCCTGGTGAAGACCCGTTGCATTTCGCCGGTATCTTGGAACACCGTGAGTACCGCCGTACTGGCCATGCCGAACATCCTCGACCCGATGTACTGGATCGGGCCGCGGGGCTTGTTCGCGTCAGCGGTGCTGCCGACGATCCTGGTCATCGTCTTTGTCGAGACCGGGCTGCTGTTCCCGCTGCTACCCGGCGAGTCGCTGCTGTTCACCGGCGGGCTGCTGGCGGCCCACGGCACGCTCAACATCTGGGTACTGGCGCCATGCGTGGCGCTGGTCGCGGTGCTCGGCGACCAGACGGGGTATTTCATCGGGCGCAGGATCGGGCCCGCGCTGTTCAAGAAGGAGGACTCGCGCTTCTTCAAGCAGCACCATGTGACCGAGTCGCACGCCTTCTTCGAGAAGTACGGGCCTGCGGCGATCATCCTGGCCCGCTTCATGCCGTTCATCCGGACTTTCACACCGGTGGTCGCTGGGGTGTCATACATGCGCTACCCGGTATACCTGGCGTTCGACATCGTCGGCGGCGTGCTCTGGGGTGGCGGCGCGACGCTGGCCGGCTACTTCCTGGGCAACGTGCCGTTCATTCACCAGAATCTGGAGAAGATCGTCCTGGTGATCCTGTTCGTGTCGATGCTGCCGGCTTTCATCTCGGCGGGACGTGCGTACCGCAAGCGGCACCGCGCGCCCGACCAAGAGCCCGAACGGCAGCCGGTACCCGAGTAATAGCTCGCGCAGGGGTTACGCGGGCTGGAAGCCCATCGCCACCCCGTTCATGCAGAAGCGCAGTCCGGTCGGCGGCGGCCCATCGTCGAAGACGTGGCCGAGATGTCCGCCGCAGCGGCTGCAGAGCACCTCGTCGCGCGACATTCCCTGACTGTGGTCCGGTCGCCCGATGACGGCGTTGTCCAAGGGTTTCCAGAAGCTGGGCCACCCGGTGCCGCTGTCGAACTTGGTTGTCGACGAGAACAGGGGCTGGCCGCAGCCGGCACATACGAATGTTCCGGACCGATGCTCGTCGTTGAGCGGGCTGCTGTACGGCCGCTCGGTGCCCCTATCGCGAAGCACGTCGTACGCCGCCGGGGACAGCAGCTGGCGCCACTCCTCGTCGGTGTGGTGAACCGGGAAGGTGTCGGTCGACGCGCTCGGCGCGCCAGATGCGGTGAAAGCACTCAATGCGCCGGCACCGGCGAGCACACCGAACACGGCGCCGAGCAGGACGTTCCGTCGGGTAGTCATGGCTTCCACCATACGACCGCTTCCTTAGACGGCGACCCTGAAGTCACAGCCGGTTTTGGCCCGGACGTCGGCGACGCTCACGCGGGGGTGCAATTCGGTCAGCGTGAGGCCGTATTCGGGCTCGACGTCAAAGACGCACAGGTCGGTGATAATCATGTCCACCACGGCCTTACCGGTGACGGGCAGGCTGCACTGCTTGAGAATTTTCGGGCTGCCGTCTTTAGCGGTGTGATCCATCACGACGATCACTCGCTTCACACCCGACACCAAATCCATTGCGCCGCCGGGTCCTTTCACCATTTTGCCGGGCACCATCCAGTTGGCCAGGTCGCCGTTCTCGGCGACCTCCAGACCGCCCAGGATGGATAAGTCGATATGCCCGCCGCGGATCATGGCGAACGAGTCGGCGCTGCTGAAAAAGCTCGACCCGGGAAGGCTCGTGACGGTCTGCTTGCCGGCGTTGACAAGATCGGGGTCGACGGCGTCTTCGGTTGGGTAGGAACCGATGCCCAGCAGACCGTTCTCCGATTGCAGCGTCACCTTGATGCCGTCGGGAATGTAGTTGGCCACCAACGTCGGAATGCCGATGCCCAGGTTCACGTAGTAGCCGTCGCGCAGTTCCTGGGCGGCCCGCCGGGCCATGAGTTCCCGAATGGGGCTGTCTTTTTTGACCGCTGCACCGCCGCTGGTGGTGCGAAATTCGATGCGCTTCTCGTAGCTGGGGCCTTCGATGATGCGGTCGACGTAGATGCCAGGCGTGTGGACCAGATCGGGGTCCAACTCGCCGACCTCGACCAGCTCCTCCACCTCGGCGATGGTCACCGTGCCGCAGGTGGCGATCATCGGGTTGAAGTTGCGCGCCGTCTTGCGATAGATCAGATTGCCAGCCTTGTCGCCTTTCCAGGCCTTGACGATGGCGACATCGGCCCGAATACCTTCCTCCAGAACGTATTCGGTGCCGTCGAATACCCGGGTGTCTTTGCCTTCAGCGAGGTTGGTGCCGAAAGCAGTACGGGTGTAGAAGCCGGGAATGCCTGCGCCGCCAGCACGTAACTTCTCGGCCAGCGTGCCCTGCGGTGTCAGCACCAGGTCCAGTTCGCCGGCCAGCACCTGCCGCTCGAATTCCTTGTTCTCGCCGACGTAGGACGCGATGACCTTCTTCACCTGCCGTGCCTTCAGCAGCAGGCCCATGCCGAAATCGTCTACTCCGGCGTTGTTTCCGACAATGGTGAGGTCTTTGACGCCGCTGTCCACCAACGCCTGGATCAGATTCTCCGGGATGCCGCAGAGGCCGAATCCGCCCGCGGCGATCGTCATGCCGTTCTTCAGCAGGCCGTGCAGAGCAGACTCGGCGTCGGGGTGGACTTCACTCATCGGGGGTCCTCTCATTGACGTCACTGTTGATCACGGCATGCGCGGCCTCCATCAACATCCAACCGGATAGTTGCACCGACAGATCGCGCTCGGGTATCTCCGACTCGGTGACCGCACCTGCGACGAATTCGGCCCGCTGGCCGCCGGCCATCGGTAAATCGGCGGGGCGATCCCAGAACGGACCGAACAACGGCAGCCCTTGCACCGACTGCCGGTTGTCCCACGCCGATTGTGCCGAGGCGAGCACGATTTCGCGGGCGGTTTCGCGGGCCGTGGCATCCGCGGCGGACTCCCCCGGCAACGTGGTAGCGACCAAAGCCAGGTAGCGAGCGGTGATTCCGGCGAACAGCCCGCCGTCGCCGCCACCTCCGCCGCGCAGCACCCCGCCCGGGGCCATGTGCTCGTCGACGGCGGCGACCAGGCGATGCACGCGCGGTGCGTGCCGGTCGTCGCTGGTGCGTGCGGCCAGCTCGGTCTCCAGGCCCAGCACCACGCCCTGGCAGTAGGTGTATTGCGCGCGGACCAGTGAACCGGCCTTGATCCCGTCGAACACCAGGTGCGTATCGGGGTCGATCAGCGTGGCATCAATCCAGTCGGCCATCTGCTGGGCCCGCCGCAGCCGATCGCCGTAGCGCGCCAGGAAGATCCCCGCCGGGCCGTTGGCCGAGGCGTTGAAGAACTGGTCCTGCTTGCGCCACGGGATGCCGCCGCCGTCCTCGGGGACCCATGCTTTGACGAGCTGGTCGTTCAACGTGTGCAGCGCACGTTTGTGCTCCGCGCCGGCAATCCGGCCAGCCCGCTCCAGGGCCAGCGCCAGCCATGCCATGTCGTCGTAGTAGCTGTTGACCCAGGATCCGTTGTTGCGCAGCCGGTGCGCGCGGATCTGCCGGTGGATCTTGACGCGCCGCTCCGGCTGCGGGTCGCGCAGCTCCGCGTCGACCAGGCAGTCCAGCAGATGGGCCTGCCACCAGTAGTGCCAGCCGCCGAACCATCGGTCACGTCGGGCCGGCGGCCAGGCCACGACGCCGAGCTGAGTGCCCGGCAGCGCCCATAGCCGCTTCAGATGCCGCCCGGTGACAGCGGCTTCTGCGCTGACCGCCCGGTTGACCCATAGCTGGTCCATGTCTGGTGATCCTGCCTTACCAGGCAGCGCCCATGTCCCCGTGTTGGCTGATCCAGCTATGCATCGCAATCCCCGCCGCGACCGAGACGTTGATGCTGCGGGTCGATCCGAAGTGGGCAATCGAGACGGTCAGCGCGGCGCCCGTGCGCGCGTCGTCGCTGATGCCGGGGCCTTCCTGGCCGAACAGCAGCAGGCAGTCCCGCGGCAGCGGCGTCTCTTCGAGGCGCGTTGCGCCGGGCAGGTTATCGACCGCAACGACCGTGAGGCCCGCTTCGGCCGCGAAGCTCAGCAGGTCGCCGACGCGGTCGTGATGGCGCAGCCGTTGATAGCGGTCGGTGACCATGGCGCCACGGCGATTCCAGCGGCGACGCCCGACGATGTGGACGGTGTCGACGGCGAACGCGTTGGCCGTGCGCACCACCCCGCCGATGTTGGCGTCGTGGCCGAAATTCTCGATCGCCACGTGCAGCGGGTGTCGGCGCGTGTCGATGTCGGCGACGATCGCCTCGCGCGTCCAGTACCGGTAGGCGTCGACGACGTTGCGGGTGTCGCCGTCGCGCAGCAGCGCCGGGTCGAAGCGCGGATCGTCCGGAGGCGGGCCGGCCCAGGGGCCGACTCCGCTTGTCGGGCCGCCCCATTCAGTGGGCCCCGTCATCGCCTCGCGACGATGCGGGCCGGAACGGCCCGAGGAGGAGGGAGGCGAATCAGTCATCGCCTCGCGACGATGCGGGCCGGAACGGCCCGAGGAGGAGGGAGGCGAATCAGTCATCGCAGGGTCCAAAGGGCGGCGTGGGTGCCCACGACCGAGATGGTCGCGTACAGCAGGGCCTGGTTGATGTCGCCCTGGGTGCACAGCGACGCGTTGACATGCACAGCGTCCAGCGATGCTTCGGGCAGGATCAGCACCGACGATCCGTAGTCCGAGCAGGCCGGGCTCAGGCCGGGCGGTGGCAGTGTGGGGGCGGCGAGCAACATCATCGGCCCGCCACGCGCCGCGGAGTCGTCCCGGTACTTCGCCGCGATGGTGTCGGCGTCCAACCCGAGCAGCATGTAACCGCTGCCGGTGAAGGCAGCCGGATCACCGAGCGAGGCCTGGGTCAGCTGGGTGCCGTCGGCCCGCCACGCGGCCACGCTGGACGTCTTGACCACCAGGCCGGTGTCGTTCTCTTTCGTCGGCAACACCCCGACCGGGAACGCCGCCGGGTAGGCCGCGACGGTATCGGCGATCCGGTCACGGGGCGAGTAGAGGTACACCCCGCGGACGGCGCTGCGGTCCGCGAGCGGGCCAAGGCACACCGTGCCGGTCAGCCGTTTGCCTCCAGGTGCGGAAAGCGACTGCATGACAACATTTTTCACGTTGTCACAGCTCCCGATGCCGGGCGCCTCCATGGGGTGGGCCAGCGCGCCGTAGAGGCCGAATCGGATGTCGCGAGGGTCGGTATGGGGTTTCGCGGGATCGGTCGGCGCGGCATCGACGTCGACCAACACGTAGTTGTCTTGCCAGCGCAAGTTGGACATCGATGTGTTCCAGCCCAGTACCGCCAGCGATTCGCCCAACCGGGCGGTTAACGCGCCGTAAATCCGTTCGGTGTTATGCGAACTCGAGCAGGCCGCGCAGCACGCCACCACCAGCACGATCGCAATGAGAGCCCGCACGATGTCTAGTGCAGGCCCAGATCAGCCAGCCCCAGCACGCTTCGGTAGGGCAGGCCCTCGGCTTCGATGGCTTCGGCGGCGCCGGTGGCGCGGTCGACCACGGTGGCCACGCCGACCACCTGTCCGCCGCCGTCCTGCACGGCGCGCACCGCGGTCATCGCCGAGGCGCCGGTGGTACTGGTGTCCTCGACCACGAGGACCTGCCGGCCGGCGATGTCGGGTCCCTCGATAAGACGTTGCATGCCATGGGTTTTCACTGACTTTCGCACGACGAAGGCGTCGATCGGGCGACCGGGTGCGTGCATGACCGCGGTGGCGACCGGATCGGCGCCCAGAGTCAGGCCGCCGACGGCGGCGTACTCCCAGTCTTCGGTGAGTTCGCGGACCAACCGGCCGATCAACGGCCCGGCCCGGTGATGCAGGGTGGCGCGGCGCAGATCGACGTAGTAGTCGGCTTCCTTGCCCGACGACAACGTGACGCGGCCGTGTACCACCGCCAGCCGGCGGACCAGCTCGGCCAACTCAGCGCGCTCAGGTCCGGCCACGGCCCCGGCCGAAGACGTTGGTGACGGCGCGGGACAGCGTCCGCGGGATCATCCGAGTAGCGGTGGTGATCGCCTTGTACTGCGTGCCGGGAATGATGACCACCTTGCCTTTCGCGATATCGGCCAAGCTTTCCCGGACCACGTCGTCCACCTCCAGCCACATGAACGACGGCAGCGACGTCATGTCGATGCCCGCCCGGTCGTGAAATTCGGTGTGCACATAGCCCGGACACACGACGTGCATCCCCACCCCGGTGCCTTTGAGCCCGCCGGCCAGGCCTTCGGTGAACGACACCACCCACGCCTTGGACGCCGAGTACGTCGAGCCCCGCCCGGACAGCAGCCCCGCGACGCTGGCGAGGTTGACGACGGTGCCGGAACCGGCGTCGATCATCGCCGGCAACGCGGCCCGGGTCAGCTGCATCACCGCGGTGACGTTGACGTCCAGTTGGGACTGCAGCAGGGCGGGATCGGCAGTCCAGAATTCACCGGAGGTGGCGAAGCCGGCATTGTTCACCAGCACGTCGACGCCGGCGGCCAACCGTTCGGCGACCTTGCCGCGATCGGCCGATTCGGCCAGATCAGCGGGTAGCACTTCGACGGCACGCCCGCCCTCGTTGCGCAATTCGGCTGCCAGCTCGCTCAGCCGATCAGCGTCACGCGACACCAACACCAAGTCGTAGCCGTCGGCCGCATAGCGGCGCGCAAAACCCGCACCGATTCCCGAAGTTGGGCCGGTGATCAGGGCGACGCGGCGTGGCACGGCGCCAGTGTACTGAGCACGGGTGCCACAGCGGCCCCGAGGGAACGGGGCACGCTGGAAACACTTGTGGCAGTTGTGAAGACTGAGAGTCAGCGCTGGTAGTGGGTGGCCTGGTGGCCGTTGCGGCCAGCAGGCGGGCGCCGCACCGCTGTACCGGGCTCGGCCGGTGCGCGATGGGTCGGCTCTTGATGCGCCGGGGGCGGCGACCCGGCGCCGCGAGACGCTGCCGGTGGGGCCTCGCCACGACCGGCCGGGGCCAGCGGACGGCTGGGTGCCGCCTTATGACGCCCCGCCGTTTGGGGCGCCCCGGCAGCTCCGGTCGGCTGTGGCACCGGCGGCAACACCCGCAGCAGGTCGTTGAATTGGCGCACCGTGCGCAAACCCTCGTCCCACTGCGCACGGGTACTGCCGATCGGCATGCTGACCAGCGTCCAGTTCTGCTCGTTCCACATGATCTCGGCGCAGTCGGGCGCGGTGTGCGCGAAGGTGACCATGCGCCGATCGCAGGCCCGCCGAGCGGCATCCAGATTCGTCGAGTACACCATCCGCGGCCCGATCGCGCCCAACAGCCAAATGTCGTTCTCGCGAGGCTCTTTGAGCCCTTTGAGCCGGATGTCGACCACGACGTTGGTGCCCACCTTGCGGTGCAGCGCGATCACGGTCGCGACTTCTTCGAGATCGAAGATGAACACCGCTTCGCCGCGGATCTGACCCAGCACCACGTTGCGCGCCGGGATGTTGCTGCCCACGGTCGACATCACGCCGCGCTTCCAGCGCTTGAGGATCTCGCTGGATTCCTGCTCGTAGTCGAATCCGTGCGACCGCGCCCAGGACCTGCGGCGACGGCCGCGCCCGCGACGGCGGTCGATGTCGACATACAACAACACCGCCGCGCCGACGAAGCACAGCGCGGAAAGCGTAAACCAGAGCGGGACCATCGCCACGTAGCCTAGCTGCTGTTAGCCCCCAATCGGGAATGGCAGCAGGTCACAACAGAATTAAAGTTTGCTACCGCTTCGGTCAGCCCAGCACCAGGCTGTCGCCGTCGGCGCTGACATTCACCGGAACGGTGTCGCCGTCGTGCACGTCGCCGGCCAGCAGCATCTTCGCCAGCTGGTCGCCGATGGCCTGCTGTACCAATCGGCGCAGCGGACGTGCCCCGTACACCGGGTCGAAGCCCCGGTGTGCCAGCCACTGCTTGGCCGGTTGTGACACCTCCAATTGCAGCCGCCGCTGCGCGAGCCGCTTGTCCAGCTGGGCCAGCTGAATGTCGACGATCTGCACCAGCTCTTCGGGGTTCAGCCCCTCGAAGATCAGCACGTCGTCGAGCCGGTTGATGAACTCCGGTTTGAACGCCGCCCGCACCGCCGCCATCACCTGCTCCTCGGTGCCGCCCGACCCGAGGTTGGACGTCAGGATAAGGATGGTGTTGCGGAAGTCGACCGTGCGGCCTTGGCCGTCGGTCAGCCGACCCTCGTCGAGCACCTGCAACAGCACGTCGAACACGTCCGGGTGGGCCTTCTCGACCTCGTCGAACAACACGACGGTGTAGGGCCGGCGCCGTACCGCCTCGGTCAGCTGACCGCCCTGGTCGTAGCCGATGTATCCGGGGGGCGCACCGACCAGGCGGGCTACCGAGTGCTTCTCGCCGTACTCGCTCATGTCGATGCGGACCATGGCCCGGTCGTCGTCGAACAAGAAGTCGGCCAACGCCTTGGCCAGCTCGGTCTTTCCGACACCGGTGGGGCCTAAGAACATGAACGATCCGGTCGGCCGGTTGGGGTCGGCGACCCCGGCCCGGCTGCGACGCACCGCGTCGGACACGGCCTGCACGGCCTTCTTCTGGCCGACGACGCGCTTGCCGAGCTCGTCTTCCATCCGCAGCAGCTTGGCGGTCTCGCCTTCCAGCAGCCGCCCGGCCGGGATGCCGGTCCACGCCGACACCACGTCGGCGATGTCGTCGGGGCCGACCTCTTCCTTGAGCATCAGGTTCTCGCGGGCCTCGGCCTGCGGGAGCGCGGCGTCGAGCTTCTTCTCGATCTCGGGGATACGGCCGTAGCGCAGCTCGGCGGCCTTGGCCAGGTCGCCGTCGCGCTCGGCGCGCTCGGACTCCCCGCGCAGCGTCTCCAACTGCTCCTTGAGTTCGCGCACGACGTCGATCGCGCTCTTCTCGTTGTGCCACCTGGTGGTCAGCTCGGCCAGCTTTTCCTTCTGGTCGGCCAGCTCGGAGCGCAGCTTCTCGAGGCGCTCTTTGGACGCCTCGTCTTCTTCCTTGGCCAGCGCCATCTCTTCGATCTCGAGGCGGCGCACCAACCGCTCGACCTCGTCGATCTCGACGGGCCGGGAGTCGATCTCCATCTTCAGCCGGCTGGCGGCCTCGTCGACCAGGTCGATGGCCTTGTCAGGCAGGAACCGTGCGGTGATGTAGCGGTCGCTCAACGTGGCCGCGGCGACCAGCGCGGAGTCGGTGATGCGCACGCCATGGTGCACCTCGTAGCGGTCCTTGAGCCCGCGCAGGATGCCGACGGTGTCCTCCACCGACGGCTCGCCGACGAATACCTGCTGGAAGCGGCGCTCCAGCGCGGCGTCCTTCTCGATGTACTTGCGGTACTCGTCGAGCGTGGTGGCGCCGACGAGCCGCAGTTCGCCGCGGGCCAGCATCGGCTTGATCATGTTGCCGGCATCCATCGCGCCCTCACCGGTCGCGCCCGCTCCGACGATGGTGTGCAGTTCGTCGATGAACGTGATGATCTGCCCGGCGGAGTTCTTGATGTCGTCGAGCACGGCCTTGAGCCGTTCCTCGAACTCACCGCGGTACTTGGCGCCGGCCACCATCGAGCCCATATCCAGGCTGATGACGGTCTTGTCGCGCAGGCTCTCGGGCACGTCGCCGGCAACAATGCGCTGCGCCAGACCTTCCACGATCGCGGTCTTGCCGACGCCCGGCTCACCGATCAGCACCGGGTTGTTCTTGGTACGACGGGAGAGCACCTGCACGACACGGCGAATTTCGTTGTCCCGCCCGATAACCGGGTCAAGTTTGCCCTCGCGGGCGCGGGCGGTCAGGTCGGTGGAGTACTTCTCCAGGGCCTGATAGGTGGCCTCGGGGTCGGCGCTGGTGACGCGGGCGCTGCCGCGGACTTTGACGAACGCATCGCGCAACGCCTGCGGTGAGGCACCGTGCCCGGTCAGCAGCTTGGCGACGTCGGAGTCGCCGGTGGCCAGCCCCACCATCAGGTGCTCGGTGGAGACGAATTCATCGTCCATCTCGGTGGCCAGCTGCTGGGCGGTGGTGATGGCGGCCAGCGACTCCCGGGACAGCTGCGGTTGCGCGCTGGCGCCACTGATCTGCGGCAGCCGGTCGATGAGGTGCTGGGCTTCGGTGCGGATAGCGGCGGGCTCGACGCCGACAGCCTCCAGCAGCGGCGCGGCGATCCCGTCGTTCTGCGTCAGCAATGCCAACAGCAGATGAGCCGGCCTGATCTCAGGGTTGCCGGCGGCGCTTGCCGCCTGCAGAGCCGCTGTCAGGGCCGCCTGCGTCTTGGTTGTCGGGTTGAAAGAGTCCACGAGACCTCCGTTCAGGGTCAAAGGGCCCAAAGGGCCTAAGGGGCCTAAGGGGCCTTGCTAAAAATGCTTGTCGCGTTGTTCAACGCCGTCAAGGTTGAGTCTGTTCCGCTCAACTCTACAAAATTTTGTCGCCTCAGATTGAGGCTATGCCGCTAAACCGGGAGCGATAAGGGTCCTAAGCCCCAACACTCTGACGACTTCCGTCAAATCAAATCGAACATATGTTCGCTTGGGTTCCATGTGTACTTATATGTGCTGGTCAGGGCACTTGCCTTGTGGACGGTGTCCTAGACGAGGTGCTCTGGTCGGCGCGGCGCTGGCCGTGGGCGAGGGCCAGTTGGGTGCGCAGTTGTTTGTTCTCCTCGGAGAGGGTCTTGATTCGTTGGTGGGCCAGCTCCAGTCGGCGTTGCCAGGATTCGTCGGTCGTTCGCGTTGGTGCAGGCCTGGCCGGGCGCTCTGGGGCGGCGGCAATTCGTTCGATCAGGTCGGGTTGGGTGTAGATCCAGGAGCGCGCGACTGAGGCGGCCTTGGCTAACGCGGTGACGGTGATCGGTGTCTTGTCGGCCTCGAGTTGCGCGAGTGCGTTCAGCGCGCGCTTTCGGGTGGTCTCGTGCTTTGCACGGGCTGCGTCGCGTAGGTGCGAGGAATTGTCAGCGAGCATCGCCGGCACTCGATTCGACCTCGGTCGCGTCTTGCTCGAGGCTGCCGATAATTTTGGTGAGGTTGTCGGCAGTGTGCTGGTTCATTTCGACGAGCCTTAGCTGTCCACGTTCTTGCGCGCGTTCGATGATGCCGCGGGTCAGTTCGAGTTGCTCGCGATGTTGCGGCAGGAACTCGGGGGTGGTGATGAAGACCGGGCAGGTCAGGCAGGCATTGGCGTGCGGGCAACTCTGTTGCAGCGGCAGGCCGCAGTAGCCGTTGGGCAAAGCCTGGGTGGCTCTGGAGAGGTGCTGTTTGGTCCATTCAGCATCGGCGAGCGGGCTATCTGAAGAGATCTCAACGTTGGTGCCGTTGATGTCGACTTTGCGGGCGCGTTCCCAGTGTCGGCGGACGGTGTCGTCGTGAAGTCGGGCGTAATGGGCCGTCATTGCCGAGGAGTCGTGGTCGAGGATCTTGCGGACCACTTCTTGGGGGACGTCGTTGTTGATCAGTCGCGTGCCTAAAGTGTGGCGGAACTGATGCAGGGAGATCCGCGCCGGCGCGCCGGACTCGTCGACGACCCCACACTTGGTGATCCACGCCTTTAGTGCTGCGTAGGCGACTGATTTGGATACCGGCTGTGTGCCGTCCGAGTTGCGGGTCTCACGGGGAAATAGCACGGCTCTCGGTGAGTATTGGGTGCGTACTCGCTGGGCTTGCTTAGTGATCGCTGCGGCCATCTCTGATGAAATGGGCACGAGGGCTTCGCGTTTCATTTTGCGGTTGTAGTAGCGCAGATAGGGCGCCTCGTGCTGGTCCCGGATCACGCAGTCTTCAGGCAGGTGCAGTGCATCGTTGATCCGCAGGCCGGTTTCCATCAGTAGCGGGAAGAGCAGCCTCCATCGCGGGTCGGTGAGCTTGTCGAGGTTGGTGTCGTCTTCGAGCTGCGCCATCACGACCGCCGATAACGCTCGCGGTGGCAGTGTTGTGCGGGCGGGTGCGTCTTCGGTGTAGAAGGCTGTGCTGGCCGGAACGTCGGGAATCCAATCATGTTGGCGCGCAATGACCATGAATCGCCG
>DATJOR010000072.1:0-8172 GCA_035506875.1 Mycobacterium sp. | reverse complement strand
CGTCTATTCGGCCACCAAGGCGTTTGTTCAGACCTTCTCCGAAGCCGTCCATGAGGAGTTACACGGAACCGGCGTCTCGGTCACGGTCTTGTGCCCGGGCCCGGTGCCGACCGAGTGGGGCGAGATCGCCAACGCCGAGCGCTTCAGCATCCCCATCGCGCAGGTCTCGCCGCACGACGTCGCCGAAGAGGCCATCGGCGGGATGCTTGCCGGCAAGCGCAGTGTGGTACCTGGCGTGGTGCCCAAGGCGGTCAGTATCGGCGGCAGGTACGTCCCGCGCAGCCTGCTGCTGCCCGGGATCCGGATCGGCAACCGCTTCCGAGGCGGACCCAGCCGCTGATGGCCGCCGTCGACATGACCGCCGACGTCCCGATGAGCCCGCAGGACATGTGGGAGCACGTCGCCGACCTGTCCAATCTGGGGGATTGGCTGATCATGCACGAGGGATGGCGCAGCGAGCTGCCCGACGAGTTGAGCGAAGGGGCCGAAGTCGTCGGTGTGGCACGCGCCAAGGGCTTCCGCAACCGGGTGACGTGGACGGTGACTACGTGGGAGCCGCCGCACCAGGTTGCGCTGTCGGGATCCGGAAAAGGCGGGGCGAAGTACGCGGTGACGCTCACCGTGCGGCCCACCAAACAGGGGTCCGCCCTCGGTTTGCGCCTTGAGCTGGGCGGACGCCCGCTGTTCGGTCCGGTGGGTTCGGCGGCGGCCCGCGCGGTCAAAGGAGACGTCGAGAAGTCGCTGAAGCAGTTCGTCGAGCTGTACGGATAGGTTTGTCACGCCGCCGACCCGCTGCGCCCGAAGATGCACGGATCAGGCAGTTTGTCGGTACCCTAGCCCAATGTCGCGGGGGGCGGGGGCCAGCGTGCCCGAAGCTACCGGCCTCTTCGGTCGGGTAGGCGGCTTTGTGCTGCGGTGGCCGTGGGTTGTCATCGGGTTCTGGGTCGCGCTCGCCGCGGTGCTGTCGGTGACGTTTCCACCGCTGACCGAGATGGCCAGCAAGCGGCCGGTCGCCATCCTGCCGGCCGATGCCCCGGTGCTGGCCACGACCCACCAGATAACCGAGGCGTTCAACCAATCGGGCTCCGAAAACGAAAACGTCCTGCTGGTCGTCCTGACCGATGACGCCGGATTGAGCCCCTCCGACTACGTCACCTACCGCGCGTTGGCCGACAAGCTCCGGCCGGACACTCGCGACATCGTCATGCTGCAGGACTTCGTCCACACGCCGGCGCTGCGCGAGGCCGTCACCAGCAAGGATCACAAAGCCTGGTACCTGCCCATGGTGCTCGCCGGCGGCGTGGGCACACCGGAGTTGCATGAGGGGTACACCCGGGTCGCCGACGCCGTCAAACAAACCGTCGCCGGATCCACGCTTACGGCAAACTTGACCGGCCCCGCGGCCACCGGCGACGACCTCACATACATCGGTATTCGCGATATGCACGTGATCGAGACCGCCGTCCTGCTGATGGTCTTGATCATCCTGTTCGTCATTTACCGGAATCCGGTCACCATGATGTTGCCGTTGATCACGATCGGCGTGTCAGTCGTGGTTGCGCAGTACATCGTGGCCGGGGTCGCCGAAATCGGCCTGGGCGTTTCCAGCCAGACGATCACGTTGATGACGACGATGATGGCGGGCGCCGGAATCGACTACGCGGTGTTTCTCATCAGCCGCTACCACGACTATTTGCGACTCGGCCTGGATTCCGGTCACGCAGTCGTCAGTGCGTTGTCGTCGATCGGCAAGGTGATCACCGGGTCCGCGGCGACCGTGTCGATCACCTTCCTCGGGATGGTGTTCACCCATCTGGGCGCCTTCAGGGCCGTTGGCCCGGCGCTGGCCATTTCCATCGCGGTGGCACTCCTGGCCGCAGTGACATTTCTCCCGGCCCTGCTCGTCCTGGCCGGACGTCGCCAGTGGATCATGCCGCGCCGCGATCTCACCCACCGGTTCTGGCGGCGTTCGGGGATACGCATTGTGCGCCGACCGGTGACGCATCTGGTCGGCAGCCTTACCGTGCTGATACTGCTGGCCGGTTGCGCGACTTTGGCCCGCTACAACTACGACGACAGCAAAACGTTGCCGGCGTCCGTCGAGAGCTCTGTCGGATATGCCACGCTGGCCAAGCATTTTCCGTTGAACGCCACAATTCCTGAGTATCTGGTCATCCAATCCCCACAAGATCTGCGGAAGCCGGAAGCCCTTGTCGACCTGAAGCAGATGGAACAACGGGTGAGCCAACTGCCCGATATCGCCAAGATTCGAGGTGCCCCGCCACCCACGGCAAAATCCGACGACCAAACTTCTGCTGATGGCGGCGCAGCAGGCCAGACAACCAAACCGTCCACCATCGGGCCCGCGTCGGGCGATGAGGGAACTGACGCGTTTCCCAACGTGGCCGCGATGCTGTACCCGCTCACCAATACCTCGAACGAATCCCCGGAATCCGCCGAACAGGGCAGGACGGGCGAGGAAGTCGACGACCCGGCCATGTTCGTCAGCACCGTGCGTGCGCTCGGCTTCGCCATGTCCCTGGACATCGCGGAGATCGCCAACACCGTCAACGCCGAACCGGTGACGGTGCTGGATCTCGTCGACACCACCGCCGGCGACGGTGGAGCGCTGCAGAAGCTCGCTGGTTTTGCCCAGCAATTAGAGAACCTGCCGGAGGCGACCAGCTTCGAGGCGGCGTCGCTCAGTGTGCGCCGAATACTCGACAATGCCGCCAACGACTTACGGGCAATGGGCATCGACGATCCCGACGCGAAGAACCGTTCGGCCGCCCCGCCGCAAGATGCGCACACCTTCGCCGAAGCGATCCGGCAAATGATCGACGGGGTAAAGGCGCTGATCAACCAAACCAAACACATTGGCGGAGGCTTGACCAAAGCGTTGACGGCGTTCATCTCGCCTGACGGGCACACGGCACGGTACCTGGTGCAAACAAAACTCAACCCCTTCGGCACCGGTGCGATGAATCAGATTCGTCGCATCACCGATGCCGCTCGGGGGACGCACCCGCCCGCCGCGCTGGCGGACGCCTCGATATCAGTTGCGGGAATCACCGCGATGCTTCGAGACACGCGTGCCTACTACGGCGAAGACATCCAACTGATCATCGGCATGACCATTCTGATCGTGTTCCTGATTCTGGTCGCGCTGCTGCGTGCCGTCGTCGCGCCGCTGTACCTGATCGCTTCGGTGGTGATCTCCTACTTGTCGGCCCTTGGTATCGGCGTCGTCGTCTTCGAATTTATGTTCGGCCAAAATCTGACGTGGAGCATCCCTGGGCTCACTTTCATCGTGCTGGTCGCAATGGGCGCGGATTACAATCTGCTGCTCATTTCGAGGCTTCGCGATGAATCTCCGCACGGCATACGCTCCGGGGTCATCCGCACGGTGGGCTCGACCGGTGGTGTGATCACCGCGGCGGGTGTCATTTTCGCCGCCTCGATGTTCGGGATGCTGTTCGCCAGCATCAACACCCTGGTGCAGGCCGGTTTCATTATCGGGACGGGGCTGCTGCTGGACACCTTCCTGGTGCGCACCATCACCGTGCCCGCGATCGCCGTGCTGGTCGGAAAGGCGAACTGGTGGCCATCGCGTCCACCGCCGCCCGCACCGCACCGGCGAACCGAACCGGTGCACACGCCCGATCCCGAGCCGACGTCCGAAGCGCCGGACGACACCCTGGACGATCTGCAGGCGGGGCGGCACGCAAAACAGACCGAGGTCGCTGATGACGCCGATACAGACGCTTTTGTCCGAGTGCCCTCGACCTGACGTAAGGCAGGCCGGTGAGACACACTGAAGCGACACGCCGGGGAGTCGTCGGTGCGCGGTCATAGACTGGCGTCCCTATGAGTCAGTCGTTCGTGCACCTGCATAACCACACCGAGTACTCGATGTTGGACGGTGCAGCGAAGATCGCGCCGATGCTGGCCGAGGCGCAGCGGCTGGAGATGTCGGCGATCGGAATGACCGACCACGGCAACATGTTTGGCGCCAGCGAGTTCTACAACGCGGCCACGGCGGCAGGCGTCAAGCCGATCATCGGCGTCGAGGCTTATGTGGCACCCGCTTCTCGTTTCGACACCCGCCGCATCCTGTGGGGCGACCCCGGACAGAAGAGCGACGACGTGTCCGGCAGTGGCTCCTACACCCACCTGACCATGGTCGCCGAGAGCGCCACCGGCCTGCGCAATCTGTTCAAGCTGACGTCACGCGCGTCGTTTGAGGGCCAGCTGGGCAAGTGGGCGCGGATGGACGCCGAGCTGATCGCCGAGCACGCGGCCGGCATCATCGCCACCACCGGCTGCCCGTCCGGGGAGGTGCAGACCCGGCTGCGGCTCGGACAGCGCCGCGAAGCGCTCGAGTCCGCTGCCAAGTGGCGGGAGATCTTCGGCGCCGAGAACTACTTCCTGGAGTTGATGGACCACGGCCTGGACATCGAACGCCGAGTCCGCGACGGGCTGCTGGAAATCGGCCGCACGCTGAACATCCCGCCGCTGGCCACCAACGACTGTCACTACGTCACCCGCGACGCCGCGCACAACCACGAGGCGCTGCTGTGTGTGCAGACCGGCAAGACGCTGTCGGATCCGAACCGCTTCAAGTTCGACGGCGACGGTTACTACCTGAAGTCAGCCGCCGAGATGCGAGCCATCTGGGACGGCGAGGTCGCCGAGGCGTGCGACTCCACGCTGCTGATCGCCGAGCGGGTCAGTTCGTATGCCGATGTGTGGGCGCCACGCGACCGGATGCCGGTGTTCCCGGTGCCCGACGGGCACGACCAGGCCTCGTGGTTGCGGCACGAGGTGGACGCCGGTCTGCGTCGACGGTTTCCCGCCGGTGCGCCGGACGGGTATGCCGAGCGCGCCGCCTACGAGATCGACGTCATCTGCGGCAAGGGTTTTCCGTCGTATTTCCTGATCGTCGCGGACCTGATCAACTACGCACGTTCGGTCGACATCAGGGTCGGCCCCGGTCGTGGCTCGGCGGCCGGCTCGCTGGTCGCCTACGCGCTCGGCATCACCGACATCGACCCGATCCCGCACGGTCTGCTGTTCGAGCGGTTCCTCAACCCCGAACGCACCTCGATGCCCGACATCGACATCGATTTCGATGACCGTCGCCGCGGCGAGATGGTGCGGTATGCCGCCGACAAGTGGGGACAGGACCGCGTCGCTCAGGTCATCACCTTCGGCACCATCAAAACAAAAGCCGCGCTGAAGGACTCGGCCCGAATCCATTACGGGCAGCCAGGATTCGCGATCGCCGACCGGATCACCAAGGCGTTGCCGCCGCCGATCATGGCCAAAGACATCCCGTTGTCGGGCATCACCGATCCCAACCACGAGCGCTACAAGGAGGCCGCCGAGGTTCGCGGCCTGATCGACACCGACCCCGATGTGCGGACCATCTACCAAACCGCGCGCGGCCTGGAGGGTCTGATCCGTAACGCCGGCGTGCACGCCTGCGCGGTGATCATGAGCAGCGAGCCGCTGACCGAGGCGATCCCGCTGTGGAAGCGACCGCAAGACGGTGCCATCATCACCGGCTGGGATTACCCGTCGTGCGAAGCCATTGGCCTGCTGAAGATGGACTTCCTGGGTCTGCGCAACCTGACGATCATCGGCGACGCGATCGAGAACATCAAGGCCAACAGGGGAATTGACCTTGACCTGGAATCCGTGCCGCTGGACGACAAGGCCACCTTCGAGCTGCTGGGCCGCGGTGAAACGCTCGGGGTGTTCCAGCTCGACGGCGGGCCGATGCGCGACCTGCTGCGCCGCATGCAGCCCACCGGTTTCGAAGACGTCGTCGCGGTGATCGCGCTGTACCGGCCGGGCCCGATGGGCATGAACGCCCACAACGATTACGCCGACCGCAAGAACAACCGGCAGGCGATCAAGCCGATTCACCCCGAACTCGAAGAACCGCTGCGCGATATCCTCGCCGAGACCTACGGCCTGATCGTGTATCAAGAGCAGATCATGCGCATCGCGCAGAAGGTGGCCGGCTACTCGCTGGCACGAGCCGACATTCTGCGTAAGGCCATGGGCAAGAAGAAGCGCGAGGTCCTGGAAAAGGAATTCGAAGGCTTCTCAGAAGGCATGCAGGCCAACGGTTTCTCGGCCAAGGCCATCAAAGCGTTGTGGGACACCATCCTGCCCTTCGCCGACTACGCGTTCAACAAGTCACATGCCGCCGGATACGGCATGGTGTCGTACTGGACGGCCTATCTGAAGGCGAACTATCCTGCCGAGTACATGGCGGGCCTGCTCACCTCGGTCGGTGACGACAAAGACAAGGCCGCGGTCTATCTGGCCGACTGTCGCAAACTCGGGATCACCGTGCTTCCGCCGGACGTCAACGAGTCCGGGTTGAACTTCGCCTCGGTCGGCACCGATATCCGCTACGGGCTGGGCGCGGTGCGCAACGTCGGCGCCAATGTGGTTGCCTCCCTGATCAATACCCGCACCGGCAAGGGTAAGTTCACCGACTTCTCCGACTACCTCAACAAGGTCGACATCGCGGCGTGCAACAAGAAGGTCACCGAGTCGCTGATCAAGGCCGGCGCGTTCGATTCGCTTGGTCATCCGCGCAAGGGCCTGTTCCTGGTGCACACCGACGCCGTCGACTCGGTGCTAGGCACCAAGAAGGCCGAGGCGATGGGCCAGTTCGACCTCTTCGGCGGCGCCGACACCGCGACGGACGCGGTGTTCACCATCAAGGTGCCGGAAGAGGAGTGGGAGGACAAGCACAAGTTGGCGCTCGAGCGCGAGATGCTGGGCCTGTACGTGTCGGGGCATCCGCTGAACGGCGTCGCGCATCTGCTGGCCACGCAGGTCGACACGCAGATCCCGGCCATCCTCGACGGGGACGTCACCAACGACGCTCAAGTGGTGGTCGGCGGCATCCTCGCTTCCGTGAATCGCCGGGTGAACAAGAACGGTTTGCCTTGGGCGTCAGCGCAATTGGAAGACCTCACCGGTGGTATCGAGGTGCTGTTCTTCCCACAGACCTACTCTGTGCACGGCGGAGAGATCACCGACGATGCGGTCGTGCTGGTCAAGGCGAAGGTGGCTGCTCGTGACGACCGGATCGCGCTGATCGCGCACGAGCTTGTGGTGCCGGACTTCTCCAGCGCGCAGGTGGACCGGCCACTGGCGGTGAGCCTGCCGACGCGTCAGTGCACCGTGGACAAGGTCACTGCGCTCAAGCAGGTGCTGGCACGCCATCCCGGTACGTCCCAGGTGCATCTGCGGCTGATCAGCGGTGACCGGATCACCACGCTGGAACTGGACATTTCGCTGCGGGTGACGCCGTCGTCGGCGTTGATGGGCGACCTCAAGGCACTGCTCGGCCCCGGCTGCTTGGGCGGCTAGAAGGTATAGCGCAGGATTCGCGCCTTGCGTGCGCCCATCTTGCTCTTGCCGGAGAGCTTGGTCGCCAGCCGGATCCAGCCGGGGAAGAGGTCGACCTCCGGCTCGTATGCAAGGCTGGCCTCCTCGGCCAACCTCATCCGCGGATTCCACGTCTGCGGATAGTGGGCATCCTTGAAACCGGCATAGCCCCACTGGCTTCCGACGTCCTTGAACATCTTCTGCGGGTACAGCCTGATCGCAAGCTTGCTGACCCAGCCGATGCGGCCGTAGTCGTTGAACGCGACTTCGCCGGTGCTGAAATGTTGGGTGATCCGGCGGAAGATGGCGACGATCACCGGTTCGGACAGGAAGGCGAAGAGCCCGTCTGCGATCAGCATGGTGGGACGGTCGCCTGGAATCGTTTCAGGCCAATGCTTCTCGGCCAGTGACATCGGCACCGAATGGGAGTGCGGATTGGTAGGCAACGTCTCGTCGCGAAGGGCCAAGATGCCCGGCAGGTCCACGCTGTACCAATCGACCGACGGTGGCGGATCGACCCGGTAGAAGCCGCTGTCCAGCCCTGCTCCGAGGTCGACAACGACGGCGTCGTGGTGCTTGTGGATGAAATCGCGGACCCGGTCGTCCAGCATCTTCGCGCGCAACGCCGTTTGGCAGATCACGCTGGTCTGCACACCGAGCCGAGCGAAGTCGTAGTCGATCTTGCCGACCACCTCGTCGGCCAGCTCGTCGCCGAGGATCGGTCGTCGCCAGTGGCTGTCGAGCGCCCTCGCGTAT
>DATJOR010000071.1:0-8876 GCA_035506875.1 Mycobacterium sp. | reverse complement strand
TGCAGCACCGGCGCGATCCGCCCGTTTCCGAACCACATCGCTTACGGCTCGTCGAAGTGGGCGCTACGCGGGCTCACCCAGGCCGTCGCGGCCGAACTCGCGCCGGCGGGCATTCGCGTCAACGCGGTGTTCCCCGGACCGATCGCGACGCCGATGCTTGATGCTGATACCCAGGCCCGGCTGGCGGCGACGTCGGTATCCGGCCGGATAGGTCAGCCGTCCGAGGTTGCCGACGCCGTCGCCTTCCTGGTGTCCGAGAAAGCGTCGTTCATCACCGGTTCGGAACTCGTCGTCGACGGTGGGCAATGTCTGAAGATCTGACGATCGGCATTATCGGCGCCGGACCCGGTGGTATCGCGTTGGGAATACTGCTGGCGCGTGCGGGCTTTCGGGACTTCACCATCTTCGATCGGGAAGACGGAGTCGGCGGAACATGGCGGATCAACACCTATCCAGGGCTGGCGTGTGACGTCAAGTCACATCTGTATTCGTACTCGTTCGATTTGAACCCGCACTGGTCGCGGCTGTGGTCGCCGCAGCCGGAGATCCTGAAGTACTTCGAGCGTTGCGTCGATGAGCAGGGCTTGCAATCACATCTGCGGCTCGGTACCGAAATCCGTTCCGCGCGATGGGATGAGCACGCACAGCGTTGGCAACTGACGACCAGCGCGGGTGAACAGCACGAGTTCACCGTGGTGGTCTCGGCCGTCGGGCTGTTCACCCAACCGGTGCTGCCCGAACTTGTCGAGGCGGAACCGTTCACTGGAACGGTCATGCACTCGTCGCGTTGGGATCATTCGGTCGACCTCGAGGGCGCCCGGGTAGCCGTCCTCGGCACCGGGTCGACAGCGTCGCAACTGGTGCCGGAGTTGGCGAAGGTGGCAGCCAAGGTGTATTCCGTGCAGCGGTCGCCAACCTGGATTCTGCCCAAACCGGATCGGCCGTACACGCCAAGGGAGCGTTGGTTATTCGCACATGTTCCGTTTGCGAAGAAGCTATATCGGACGCGGCTGTGGCTGCGCAGCGAGGCGAACATCTCGGTGATCGAGCATGGCAGCGAGAAGACCCAGGAGTTCACCGCGATCGCCAGGCGCCTGCTGGAGAATTCGGTCCCCGACGAGCAACTGCGACGCAAGCTGACACCGGACCACCCGATGGGCTGCAAGCGGTTGGTGTTTTCGTCGGACTACCTGGCCGCGTTAACCCAGCCGCATGTCGAGGTGCTGAACAGCCCGGCGCGATATCTGCAGGCCCGCTCGCTGGTTACCGAAGACGGCACCGAGCGCGGCGTCGATGTGGTGGTCTGCGCAACCGGTTACGCCGCAGCCGACTACCTCGGTGAGATCGAGGTGACCGGCGAAGGCGGGGCCACGCTGCGCGATGTCTGGCGCGACGGGGCACACGCATATCTTGGTATGGCGGTGCCCGGATTTCCCAACTTCTTCATGTTGTATGGACCCAACACCAACGTCGGCTCGAACAGCGTGATCTTTGTGCTCGAAGCACAGGCGCGCTACATCGTGCGGGCACTGCGATACCTGCGGCGCAAGGGCGGGTCATATGTCGCGGTGCGGCCGTCGGCGATGGCGAACTTCCTCGCCAAGATCGACCAGTGGATGCAGGGTACCGTGTGGACCACGCAGTGCAGCAACTACTTTCGTGTCGCCAACGGCCGGGTGGTGACGCAATGGCCGCGCAGCGCACGCGCCTTCTGGGGGATGACCCGCCGGTTCAACTCCGCTGACTTCATCTTCGCGGCCGTCGGCGATTCCGGCGTCACGGGCGATGCGCTTTCGACGCTCGACGGGCAGCGCCGATGACCGACGGCTTGACTGGTTGGGAGCGGCTCGATCCCGCGCTGCGTGCCGTCGCGACGACGCGGACGAACTTCTCGTTGAGTGCGATCAAGCTCATGCGCGAGCCGTTCAACGACCGCCGTCGTGAGGCCGCCGAACGCACTGACGCGCAAGGCCTGCAGATCACCGATCACACAGCGCACGCCGAGGCGGCCGGCGTGCCGGTGCGCGTCTACCGCGGCGGGCACACGGAACCGGCGCCGGTGGTTGTGTTCTGCCACGCCGGCGGATTCGCGTTGGGAAACCTCGACACCGATCACCGGCAGTGCGTCGAACTCGCCCGCCGCGGCGGCTGCACGGTGGTGTCGGTCGATTACCGGCTATCCCCGGAACACCCATATCCGGCTCCGCTCGACGATGCCGTCACCGCGCTGCGCTGGGTTGCGGCCAACGCGACCGAACTCGGCATCGACGCGGCCCGGATCGCCGTTGCGGGCAGCAGCGCCGGTGCCGCTCTGGTGGCGGGTCTGGCGCACGGCGCCGCGGACGGCGCGCTGCCACCGATCGTTTTCCAGCTGCTGCACCAGCCGGTGCTCGACGACCGTGCCACCGCGTCGAAAACAGAGTTCGCCGCGAGCCCGGCGTTCGACGGCGAGGGCGCAGAGCTGATGTGGCGCCACTACCTGGCCTCGGACGGGTCGGCGGCGTCCGTGCCGGCTCGGCGAGAACGCTTGGGTGGCCTGCCAACTGCTTTGATCACCTGCGCGGAGATCGATCCCTTCCGTGACGAAGCGATTGAGTACGCGCACCGGCTGCTGCGAGCCGGCGTCAGCACCGAGCTACACGTGTTTGCGCGCACGTGCCACGGCTTCGATTCGCTGCTGCCCGATTGGTCGGCGTCGCAGCGATTGTTCGAGCTGCAGGGCGATGCCCTCCGCCGCATTTGGCACGACGCCTAAGCGACGTCGGACGTCCGGC
Organism: Mycobacterium sp.; assembly: GCA_035506875.1. Lineage (GTDB taxonomy): Bacteria > Actinomycetota > Actinomycetes > Mycobacteriales > Mycobacteriaceae > Mycobacterium. The sequence continues at coordinate 6,102 of DATJOR010000071.1, read as the reverse complement.
TCTACTGTGAGCAGCATGGCGTGCTGCGAAGTCCCAATTGCTGCTGAGGATTGCGACGGAGCTTTCACCGTCGACGCGTCGCGGGTGACCTTCGGGCGCGGATGCCTGGCGGAGGTGGGTGACCGAGCCGGCGCCCTCGGGTTGCGGCGGGTGGCGTTGTTCTCCGACGCCCACGTGGCCGCACTGCCCATCTTCGCGACGACACACGACTCGCTCGTCGCGGCCGGAATCGACGTCGTCACCTATACCGACGTACATGTCGAGCCCACCGACGCGTCTTTCCAGGACGGGGCGCGGTTCGCTCAAGAAGTGAAACCCGATGGCTACGTGTCGCTGGGTGGCGGCTCGGTCATCGACACGTGCAAGGCCGCCAACCTGTACACCACCTATCCGGCTGACTTTCTGACCTACGTCAACGCGCCCATCGGAGAGGGCAAACCCGTACCCGGCCCGCTCAAGCCGCACATCGCATGCCCGACCACGGCGGGCACCGGCAGCGAGGTAACCGGCATCACGATCTTCGACCTGGTGTCGCTGTCGGCGAAGACGGGCATCGCTTCGCATGCGCTGCGTCCCACCGAGGCGCTGGTCGACCCCGACTGCACCGCGAGTCTGCCCGCCGAGGTCGTCGCCTCGGCGGGGCTCGACGTGCTGTCGCACGCGTTGGAGTCCTACACCGCGCGGCCCTCCGCCCAGCGACGCGCTCCCGAACGACCCAGCCTGCGACCCATGAGTCAGGGCGCTAACCCGTGGAGTGATCTTGGCTGCCGTGAGGCGCTGCGCCTGCTCGGGCAGTTCTTGGAGCGTGCGGTGCACGACGCTTCCGATAGCGAGGCCCGCGAGCAGATGATGTGGGCCGCAACGCTTGCCGGCATCGCGTTTGGCAACGCGGGCGTGCACGCACCACACGGCATGGCCTACGCGGTGGCGGGGCTGGTGCACGAGCATGATTTCCATCCCGCGGGCTACCCGGCCAGTGAGCCGCTCGTGCCACATGGCATGGCCGTCATCCTCAATGCACCGTCGTCGTTCCAGTACACCGCAGAAGTGAGTCCGGAGCGGCACTTGGAGGGCGCGCGACTGCTCGGCGCTGACACGCACGGCGCCGGCCCGAATGATGCCGGCGAAGTGCTGGCAGGAGAACTCATCCGCGTCATGCGAGCGGTGCGAATGCCGAACGGGCTCAGCGGGGTCGGATACACCGAAGATGACGTGGCCGCCCTGACGGAGGGTGCTTACCCTCAGCAGCGCCTCTTGCAGAACGCTCCGCGAGAGATGAGCAAACCTGTTCTGGCGGAACTGTTTCGACGTGCCATGCGCTACTGGTAGTCATACAACCATGGACTCGGACGGGCTCACCAGCCGCGACTTCCCGGTGCATTGGCCGGTGCTGACGCGATGGGCCGACAACGACATGTTCGGCCACCTGAACAACGCGGTCTACTACCAGCTTTTCGACACCGCGATCAACGGCTGGATCCAAACCAACATTGAGCTCGACCCGGTGACCGCGACGGCGCAGGGCATCGTCGCCGAATCGGGCTGCCGCTACTTTTCCGAATTGCACTTTCCGGAACGGCTTGTCGTGGGCGTGGCGGTGACCCGGCTCGGGAACAGCAGCGTCACCTATCGGCTCGGCATCTTCCGGGCCGCCGCAGAGCCGCAGCCCGTCGCCGCGGTCGGGCATTGGGTGCACGTCTACATCGACCGCACCAGCCGCCGACCGGTGCCGATCCCAGACGCCATCCGGTCGCTGTTGTCCACCGCAACCGTGAGCTAGCACGCTCGTTATGCTCGGTCAATGCCGTTTGTTAGCAAGACCGTCGAGGTCGACGCGGACGCCGCCTCGATCCTGGCCATCGTCGCCGACTTCGAGTCCTACCCGCAGTGGAACGACGGGGTCAAAGGACTGTGGGTACTGGCCCGCTACGACGACGGACGCCCCAGCCAATTACGTCTCGATGCCAAGTACGAAGCCATCGAGGACAGTTTGATCCAGGCGGTCTACTACCCAAGCCCGACCCAAATTCAGACCGTCCTGCAGCAGGGCAACCTCTTTAAAAAGCAGGAGCAGTTGTTCAGTGTGGTGGACATGGGTGGGTCTTCGCTGCTAACCGTGGACCTCGACGTCGAACCGTCGATGCCGATCCCCGCGCCGATGGTCAAGACGATGGCCAACAACGTCCTGGACTACCTCGCCGAAAACCTGAAGAAGCGCGCCGAGGAATTGTCTTCCTCGTAGCTTTAGGTAGCTTTAGGTAGCTTTAGCGCCAGATGCCGCTGTGCTCCAGCGTCTCGATGAGCTGGCGCTTGCCGTCGGTGAACTGCCAGTCGGTGTGCTCGATGACCGCGGCGGTATCGCGGCGTCGCAGCGCAGCGATCAGCTGGCGATGGTTGTCAACCGCGGCCGCACCCCATTGCGGATCCGCAGCGTAGACGATCAAGGGCATGTAGCGGGCGACATGCAGCAAGAACCAGGCCAACTTGATGCGTCCGGTGACGTGGTTGAAAGCCCGGTGAAACGTGAACTCCGTCGCCGCGATCGCCTCGGCGTCTGCGGCGGCGACGGCTGCGGCCAGTGCGTCGGTGATGCGCTCGAGATCGTCGATCTCGGCGTCACTGATGTTCTCGGCCGCGGTCGCGGCAAGCTCCTTGGCGATGGTTGCCTGCAGCCAGAAGATGTCGTCGATGTCCTGGCGGGTCAGCGGCTGCACGACGTGGCCGCGGTGCGGCTCGAGCTGCACCATGCCCTCGCCGCGCAGCTTCAGCAACGCCTCGCGAACCGGTGTGACGCTGACGCCGAGTCTGGCCGCCGTCTCGTCGAGCCGGATGAACGTCCCCGGCCGCAACGTGCCCGCCATGATCGCGGCCCTCAGATGGCCCGCGACCTCGTCGGAAAGCTGCGCTCGGCGCAGCGGAACCCCGGCTTCCCTTCTCGCGGAAAGCCGCGGAGAAACGGGTGCCCGCAGGGAAGTCAACGGGGTTGTCTTCGCGCCACCAAGACCATAGTGTGATCCAGACAACACCAAGTTTTATCAAATATCAACTCGAGGAACGAGTTGGCCAACGAGAAAGGAATCAACTAGTTGACTGCGGAGTTGACTGGCCAGCAGCCTCACACCGGCTCTGATGTTGGGGTCACAACTCAGCAGCCGTACCTGGCACGACGTCAGAATTGGGTCAACCAACTCGAACGGCACGCGTTAATGCAGCCCGGTGCTCCGGCGCTGCGTTTCCTCGGCCACACCATCACCTGGTCCGAACTACGCCGCCGCGTCGCTGCGCTGGCCGGCGCCCTGAGCCGCCGAGGGGTCGGTTCCGGGGACCGGGTGATGATCCTCATGCTGAACCGGACCGAGTTCGTCGAGTCGGTGCTGGCGGCCAACATGATCGGAGCCATCGCCGTTCCGATCAACTTCCGGCTGACCCCGGCCGAGATCGCGTTTTTGGTCGACGACTGCGAGGCCCGGGTGATGATCACCGAACCCGTCCTGGCCGCGGTCGGCGACGGTGTCCGCGATATCACCTCGGTGCTGAACACCGTCGTCGTCGCCGGCGATGCCGCCGACGAGGGTTTGCTGAGCTACGAGGACCTGGTGAACGAGTCCGGCGATCCGGTCGAACCGGTCGACGTCGCCGACGATTCGCCGGCGCTGATCATGTATACCTCGGGCACCACCGGGCGGCCTAAGGGCGCGGTGCTGACCCATACCAACCTCACCGGGCAGACGATGACGGGCCTCTACACCCACGGCGTCGCCGCCGACGATGTCGGCTTCATCGGCGTCCCGTTATTCCATATTGCCGGAGTAGGCAACCTATTAACCGGACTATTGCTCGGGCTGCCGACGGTGATTCATCCGCTCGGCGCCTTCGACCCCGGACATCTGCTCGACGTGCTGGCCGCCGAGGAAGTCACCGGGATATTCCTGGTGCCCGCCCAATGGCAGGCGGTATGCAATGCGCAGCAGGCCAATCCGCGCGACGTGAAATTGCGGGTGATGTCGTGGGGCGCCGCGCCGGCGTCGGACACCCTGCTGCGACAGATGTCGGAAACCTTTCCCGGGACGCAGATTCTGGCCGCGTTCGGCCAGACGGAGATGTCGCCAGTCACCTGCATGCTGCTCGGCGAAGACGCGATCGCCAAGCGCGGATCGGTCGGCAAGGTGATCCCGACGGTGGCCGCCCGGGTGGTCGACGAAGACATGAACGACGTGCCCATCGGCGAGGTCGGTGAAATCGTCTACCGCGCACCCACATTGATGAGCGGCTACTGGAACAACCCGGAGGCCACTGCCGAGGCGTTTTACGGCGGCTGGTTCCACTCCGGCGACCTGGTCCGGATGGACGACGAGGGCTATGTCTGGGTGGTCGACCGCAAGAAGGACATGATCATCTCCGGCGGGGAGAACATCTACTGCGCGGAAGTGGAGAACGTGCTGGCCGGCCACCCCGGCATCGTCGAGGTCGCGGTTATCGGTCGTCCACACGAAAAGTGGGGAGAGGTGCCGATCGCGGTCGCGGCCGTTGTGGCCGACGGGTCGCAAAAGAGCTTGAGCCTCGAGGATCTCGACGAGTTCCTCAACGCGCGACTGGCGCGCTACAAGCACCCCAAGGGGCTGGAGATCGTCGACGCGCTGCCCCGCAACCCCGCCGGCAAGGTGTTGAAGACCGAATTGCGGGCACGCTTCGGTGTTTCAGGTGCCGCGTTCACCCCTCAAAGCGCTTACGCGTCAACGGATCCAACGAGGGATGGGGGAACCTGACATAACGACGAACTCGCAGGTCGAATTGACGAAAGGCTAATAACGCGGATGCTATGCAAGCCGAGTGGGCCATCGGGTATGGTCCTGTGGTCTGTCTTACTACCTGCGAGTAGGGAGACGGAGGTCACACACCTAGGGTCGGGGCAAGGAGGAGGCGTGCGACACGATCAGCCGCTCCGCCGCGAGGCGCGCGGCTGCCCCGTGTGGAGGTGCCCGTGACGACCACGCAGCCACGAGTCGCTGACTACGTCCGCGACCAGTTGGGTCCGCCGCTGGTGCTCGTCGGCGGCTTCTTCCGGATGTGCGTGCTCACCGGAAAAGCGTTGTTCCGGTTGCCTTTTCAGTGGAAAGAATTCATTCTGCAGTGCTGGTTCATCATGCGGGTCGCCATCCTGCCGACGATGGCCGTATCCGTGCCCGTCACAGCACTTTTCATCTTCACCTTCAATATCCTGCTGATCCAGGTCGGCGCCGCTGACATCTCCGGTGCCGGCGCGGGTATCGCCGTCATCACCCAGATCGGTCCGATCAACACCGTGCTGGTGATCGCCGGCGCGGTGTCGACGGCCATCTGTGCAGACCTCGGTGCGCGCACCATCCGCGAAGAGATCGACGCGATGGAGGTGCTCGGCATCGACCCCATCCACCGGCTGGTGGTCCCGCGCGTGCTGGCCTGCGCGCTGGTCGGGATGTTGCTCAACGCCCTGGTGAGCATGGTCGGTCTGGTGGGCGGCTTCCTGTTCGGTGTCTACATGCAGAACGTGTCGGCCGGGGCTTATCTCGCTACGCTGACCCTGGTCACCGGGCTGCCCGAAGTCGTCATCGCGACGATCAAGGCGTTGGCCTTCGGGCTGATCGCGGGCTTGGTCGGCTGCTATCGCGGGCTGACGGTGCGCGGCGGTTCCAAGGGGTTGGGTACTGCCGTCAACGAGACCGTCGTGCTCTGCGTGGTTGCGCTGTTCGCGGTCAACGTGGTGCTGACCACCATCGGTGTGCGCTTCGGAACGGGGATGTGACATGTCGACCATCCAGGTGTTGCGCGGCCGCTTCCCGCGGGTATCGGCGAACCTTCGCCGTTACGGAGACTCCGCGACCCGACCGCTTGACGAAGCCGGCAAGATCGGCTGGTTCACGCTCATCGGCGTTCGCGACATGTGGTGGGCGCTGACCCGGTATCGCAAAGAGATCCTGCGGCTGATCGCCGAGGTCGGCATGGGCACCGGCGCGATGGCCGTCATCGGCGGAACCGCGGTCATCATCGGTTTCGTCACGATGTCGGCCGGTTCGCTGGTCGCGATTCAAGGTCTGGCGTCGCTGGGCCACATCGGAATCGAGA
>DATJOR010000070.1:0-7459 GCA_035506875.1 Mycobacterium sp. | reverse complement strand
ATGTTTGATCCGCTCATCTTGGACACGCCAATTTCGCGCTCGGTGAAGGTAATCGGTACCTCGACGACGGTGAAACCGTTGGTGATGGTGCGCCACGTCAAGTCGATCTGGAAGCAGTAGCCCTTCGAGTCGACGTGATCGAGATCGATCTTCTGCAGAACGTCCCGGCGATAGGCTCGGTAACCGGCGGTGATGTCGTGGATGCCGATGCCCAGCGCCAACCGCGCATACGTGTTGGCGGTCCAGGACAGCGCCCAGCGACGCCATGGCCAGTTCTGCACGTTGCCGCCGTCTACGTAGCGCGAACCGATGACCAGGTCGGCCCCGGCGTCGACGGCCTCCAGCAGGAGGTGCAGTTGTTCGGGTGCGTGACTGCCGTCGGCGTCCATCTCCACCAGCGTCGTGTACTGCCGGTCCAGCCCCCAGGCGAAGCCGGCCAGGTACGCCGCACCGAGACCATCCTTGGCGATCCGGTGCATGACGTGAATTCGCTCGGGGTCGGCCGACGCCAGCTCATCGGCAAGCTTCCCGGTGCCGTCCGGGCTGTTGTCGTCCACGACCAACACATGCACGTCAGGACGAGCCTGCTGCAGGCGTCGCAGGATCAGCGGGAGGTTATCCCGCTCGTTATAGGTGGGGATGATCACCAGGGTGCGCTCGCTGGGGCGATCGCCCGCAGCCCGCGACACCGGATCGGCAATGGTCGCGCGCCGCTCCTCCTCATCGCTGCGTCCCCCTCGCCGCTGCGCGGCTGGGGGTTCCCCCACTGCATCGTCGCCGACGCGGGTCATATGTCTCCTCTTTCTGGCCGCCCGTCCTCGACAAGATCGGGGTCGGCAAATGTGTCGTCTGGGTAGTCTTCGTCGGCTTCGTCGGCTACGTCGTCGTCGCCGAGCGGGTCATCGTCAGGTTTCTTCCTCGTTGAGCCGACGTTCTTCCTCAGCTCCGACAGACGACGGTTCATATCTTTGAACCATCCATTGTGCAGCATTGCGGCAAGTAGGACCGTGACAGCTATCACGACCAGGCTCCCCTGCACGAAAGGACCCCACCTGACCGCCGGCGTCAGCGTTGTTTTGCGACGCACCTGGTTGTCCAGGTAGCCCGGCTCGAAGAAGTCCGTTCGGCCCAGCTCGCGGCCGTCCGGCGTGACCAGGGCCGAGATCCCCACGTTGCTGGCGACGACGGCGTAACGGTCGAGCTCGACCGCGCGCACCTTCGAGAAGGCGAGCTGCTGCTCACTCATGGTCTGGTTGAAGTTGGCGTTGTTGGCGGGCACGGCGAGCACCTCGGCGCCGTTGCGGACCGAGTCCCGCAGTGCGCGGTCGAAAATCACTTCCCAACAGGTCGCGACGCCCACCGGAATGCCCGCCGGACGCACCACGCCGGTGCCGGCGCCCGGGAGGATGTAGCCCGCCAGGTCGGCAAGCCCGGACAGGTGCCGGAAGAAGCCGCGCAAGGGCAGGTATTCACCGAACGGCTGCACGATCCGCTTGTCGTGCCGGTCGGCAGGACCGGTCTTCGGGTTCCAGACGATCACCGTGTTCGTTTGCGCGGAGGCTTCGCGCGGTCGGTCCGCGACATCGAGCACCGTGCCGACTAGGATCGGCGCGCCGATCGCCTCGACCGCCGCCGAAATCTGCTGCGCCGCATCGGGATTGCGGAGCGGATCGACTTCCGACGCGTCCTCGGGCCAGACCACGAAGTCGGGTTGCGGAGCGCGTCCGGCGTGCACGTCATCGGCCAGCCGGCGGGTCTGCTGGACATCGTTGGCCAGCACCGCGAGACGCTGCGCGTTGAACTCCAGACCGAGCCGGGGCACGTTGCCCTGGACCACCGCGGCGGTAACCATGGGTTCGTTGCCCGATCCGGTGCCGGAATGGCGGACCTGCGGCCAGATGGCGGCGGTCGCGAAAAACACCAGGCAGATGCAGATTGCCGGCATCACCACCGCAGGCGGCGAGTCGGCCCCGGGCCTATGGGACGTCCGCAACCACGACACGATTTCCAGGGTGATCGCGGTGGCGCTACAACCGACCAGTACGACCGCCAGCGAAAGCAACGGCACGCCGCCCAGCCGCACCAACGGCAGAAACGGGCCGTCGGTCTGGCCTGCGGCCACCACCCCCCAGGGGAATCCGCCGAATGGCACCGTCGACTTCAACCACTCCTGGGCCGCCCACAACACGGCGAACCAGATTGGCCAGCCGGGCAGCTGCCGCACCACGACGGCGGAGAGGCCGAAGATGGCGGGAAACAGCGAGCACACCAGCACCAGTGCCACCAAGGGCATCGCGCCGACGAGGATGCTGATCCAGCGGATTAACGGCAGGTAGAACACCAGGCCGAACAGGAAGCCGTAGCCGAATCCACCTACCGGCGTGGTGGCCGGGCGAGTGAGTACCCAGGCCAGCGCCGCAAACGCGATGACGGCGGCCCACCACCAGTTGAACCTGGGATAGCTCGCGCACAGCAGCAGACCGGCGAGGACCGTGACGACGAGTCGGGCCAGGCGCGGCCGCAGGGCCGTGCCCAGTTGCGGAAGCCGGATGCGCAGTTCGTTGCCCAGCCAGACCAGCAGCGCCGCGCCGAGCTCGACCAGTCGCCGGCCCAGCTGCGCCGCTCTGTCACGGGCGTGCTCACCGAAGCTCGGCAGCTGATCGTCGTCGGCGTCGTGATCGTCGACATCATCGTGCTGAACGGGGATTTGGCCGGTGACGTCTTGTTCTAGATCGTCTTCTATGTCTTTGACCGCCGGGATGACTTCGGTGTCATCGCCGGGCCGCCGCCAGCGGTCGAACCGGCTGCCGCCCTTAGCCATAGATGACAGCGCCTCGGTGCACGGTTTGCCGACAGCGCGGCAACGGATCGGTCGGGCCCAGCCGCGGCAATGCGGGCACCCTCGACCGTGGATCGGTAGACCACCGCTGGATCGCGTCGCTCGGCGCACTGGCTTCGAACGCGGCGGGGTCGCTGAGTTCCCAAATGCCGTAGGACGCGGGCGCACCCGGGACCAAGCTGCCCGCGAGCCCGTCCCCGACGCCGCCGGCCCGCCAGCCGCCGCGAGTCGCCGCGGCGAATGCGGCTCGCACGGAAACCGAACTGCCGGGCGTGTGGTGGTTGGCGGCCGCCCGGACGGTCGCCCACGGGTCGAGGCCGGTCACCGGGGCGTCGGATCCGAACGCGAGAGCCACGCCTTGGGATGCTAACAGCGCAAACGGGTTGAGAACCTCTGCTCGGACGGCACCGAGACGGCGGGCATACATGCCGTCGTGGCCGCCCCAGAGTGCATCGAAATTGGGCTGCATGCTGGCCATAACTCCCCAGGCGCCCAGCTTGGCCGCCTGATCTGCAGTGACCATCTCGAGGTGCTCCAGGCGGTGCCCGCAGCGGGCCACCGTTGCCACGCCGAGTTCTTCGACCACACGCTCATAGGCGGCGACGACAGCCGAGACGGCAGCGTCGCCGATGACGTGAAAGCCCGCCGTGACGCCGGCCTCGGTACATGCTCTGACGTGGGCGGTGATGACCTCGGGATCCAAAAAGCAGGTTCCAACCCAGTTCGCGGCGGCGTCGGCGTAGGGCTCGTGCAGCCAGGCGGTGCGCGAGCCCAGGGCACCATCGACGAAGAGGTCACCGGCCAGCCCGGCCGCGCCGGTGTCCTCGATGACCGCACGTGCCTGCGCCGCGCTGGTCACCGCCTCACCCCAGTAACCGGTCACCTGGACGCCATGGCGCAGCGTCCGCAATTCATGCCAGTCGTCCAGCCCGCCGATCTCAGGCCCGGCGCATTCGTGTACCGCGACGATTCCGCTGGCGGCCGCGGCGTCGAGCGCGGCCACCCGGGCTTCCGTGCGTTGGCCATCGGTCAATAGGTCGCGGGCGGCGGCGCGGACCAGGTGATGGGCGTCGCCGACCAGGGGACGCTGTTCGGCGAATCCGGGCGCCGACGGTAGTCCCCGTACGAGCTCGCGCAAACCGGTCGAGGCCAGGGCCGAGTGCACATCGACGCGGGCCAGGTACGCGGGCCGACCGCCGAGCACCGCGTCGAGGTCGGCGGTGCTGGGCGCCGCGTTCTCCGGCCAGGCGGATTCGTCCCAACCGTGACCCCACACCGGCTGACCGGGATGGGCCGCCGCGAAGTCGGCAACCATCTGCAGGCAATGCCGACGCGACGTCGACTCCCGTAAATCGAGCCCGGTCAGGCTCAGACCGGTTGCGGTGAGATGGATGTGGCTGTCGACGAAGCCCGGCGCGACGAAGTCGCCGTCGAGGTCGACGACGTCGGCGTCGGGGAATTGGCCGCGACCTACGTCGTCGCTGCCCAGCCAGGCCACCACACCGTCGCGGACCGCCATCGCGGTGGCATCGGGGTGGGTCGGACTGTGGACCCGGCCATGGACCAACAGCGTCGTGGGGACCCGCGTCACGCTGTATACGTCTACTCGGGCCGGCGCGGCAGTGCGGGCGGATCGACCACTGGGACGTCAGTGGCGTCTGTGATGTCTGTGACGTCTAAGACCTCGCCGTCGATGTAATCTCCTCGGCGCCGGGATGCCGACGCGTATCGATCGGCGCCGACAGTGGTGACGGTGATAAAGGGCGCACCCCGGCCGCTGGAAATCAAGCCGCGTACCGCCATCGCCGTCAGCAGCGGACGGGCGGCGGCCCGGGTCGGCGGCAACAGAAGCAGCAGTCCCGCGGCGGTGGTGACCAGGCCGGGTATCACTACGAGCACCGACCCCAGCGCGACCATCGCGCCGTCGGTGGCAAGCTGCGACTGCTGCGTGGTGGTCAGCCCGGAGCGCAGCCGGGCGAGCTGGCGCTTGAGCTGCGAACCCGCCAACGCCAAGCCCGCGACAAAGGCCGCCAGCAGCAACAACAGGGTCCAGCCCAGCCCGATCGTCGAGGCCAACGCCACCACCACGGCGATTTCGACGAGGACGTAGGCCAGGAACAGTCGCGACACCATGAGATGGCAACGTCGCGGGCGGCCGCGGGAGTTCCGCCGACGCCGACCGATGCCGCACGGTTAGATGGCTGACGTGACGACAATCGACATCGACACCCCGGACGGCCCCATCGACGCGCTGCTCGATATGCCCGACGGCCAAGGGCCCTGGCCGGGAGTGGTAGTGATCCACGACGCGATCGGTTACGGACCGGACAAACAGTCGATCAACAGCCATATCGCCGCGGCGGGATACGTCGCGCTGACCCCGAATCTGTTTGCGCGAGGCGGCAGGGCACGGTGCGTCCCCCGAGTTATGCGCGAAGTGCTCACCAAGCGGGGACGCTCCCTCGATGACGTGCTGGCCGCCCGCGACCACTTGCAAGCTCTGCCGGAATGCACCGGCCGTGTCGGCATCGCGGGATTCTGCATGGGCGGCCAGTTCGCATTAGTCATGTCGCCCAAGGGTTTTGGCGCCTCAGCGCCGTTCTACGGCACTCCCCTGCCGCGCGAACTCAGCGAAACACTGGACGGGGCATGTCCGATCGTGGCCAGCTACGGCGGCCGTGACCTGACCGGCATCGGGGCACCCAAGAAGCTGCAAAGGGTCCTCGACGAGAAAGGTATCACCAACGACGTCAAGGTTTATCCGGGCGCGGGGCACAGCTTTGCCAACAAGCTTCCCGCCCAGCCACTGCTCCGGATCGCCGGATTCGGCTATAACCAGGCCGCGACCGAGGATGCGTGGGCGCGGGTATTCGCATTCTTCGGCGAACACCTGCAAAACCGGGCCTAGGTCGCCGCCCGCAACTCCAGGCCGACGTTGTTCTGCATGCCGCCGCGCAGCTTGCTGAACAGGTTGAACACCTTGCCGATCAGCCCGTACTCCCGACCGATGGCGTCGTAAACGGCGCCGGTCTGGGATTTGTCGAGGATGGTCGCGGTGGCCTCGATGGCCTCGCTCTTCGGTCGGCCGCGGATATCGCACACGGCCAGCGTGACCCGCGAGGTGTTGCGGATCCGCTTGACCTTCCACGCTTTCGCCTCGCTGATCACCAGCAGGCGGTCACCGTCGGAGGCGGCCCAGACCGGAGTCGGTTTGGGCCGGCCGTCTTTGGTGAAAGTCGTCAGCAGGATGTACTGCGCCTTGGCGACATCTGCGAAGCTCGGGGCCACCGCGTCAGTCTAAAGGGCGTCGAGTTCCTTGAGCGCCTAGGCTTTAACCCGAACCAAAAGGAGCACCGTGCGATGAAACGCGTGTCCGTTGCAGAGAAGGTCATTGCCATCACCGGCGGGGCGCGCGGGATCGGGCTGGCCACCGCGACGGTTCTACAGGGTCTGGGCGCCGCTGTCGCGATCGGCGATATCGACAGGTCGGCGGTCAAGGAGGCGGGCAGTCGGTTGGGGCTCAAAGTTGGCCGCCGACTGGACGTGACGGAACGGCGATCCTTCGCCGAATTTCTCGACCATGTCGAGGACCAACTGGGGCCCGTTGACGTGTTGGTGAACAACGCCGGCGTCATCGCAGTCGGGAGAGCGGTGGACGAGGCCGACGCCATCACCCAGCGGGTGCTCGATGTCAACATTTACGGCGTGATCGTGGGCACCAAGCTGGCCGCCCAACGGATGTTGCCTCGCGGCCACGGCCACATCGTCAACATCGCGTCACTGGGTAGCGTGGTGCCGGTCGAGGGCATCGCAACCTATTGCGCCACAAAACATGCCGTGCTCGGTTATACCGACAGCGTTCGCCTGGAGAACCGCGGCAGTGGCGTCCACTTTTCCGCTATTCTGCCGACCCTTGTCAACACCGAGATGATCGCCGGGGTCGGACATGGCAAGGGCATCAAGAATGTCGAGCCGGACGACGTCGCCCGCGCAGTCGCCGGCGTGATCGCCAAACCGAAAGCGCGTGTGTTCGTTCCCCGTTCGATCGGCAGAATCGCGACCGTCCAGCGGTTTTTGCCGCAGCGGGTGATGGAGGCGGCGGGGCGGGCAGCGGGAACGAGTTCGGTGTTCACCACCGACGTCGACGCCGACCAGCGCGCGGCCTATGCCCGCCGCACCGGGACATCCTGATCGTCGGGCCGATACGGGTCGAGCGCATGTGCGCCAGCCCAGGCATGTTTCAAGCGACGATCGAATCGAACTTCCAGATCGACATGCGGTCGATCCTGCCGACGCTTAGCGCGCCCACGCGGACAGTCACTCCCCGGTAGTCACCATCGCTAAACTTCGACCGATCAGCGCGTCCAAGCTGGCCTTACCGGCTCCGACACACACTAGCCACAACAGCAGCCCTACCAGCAGCCACTCCGGGGCATAAAACAGATTGCTGAGGAAGTCCCATAGAGCCGGATAATTCTGCGCCAGATTCGGGCCGATGTCCGTGATCAACGCGCCGACCATATCCCCGGCCAATACCAGCGACACCAGCCGCGTACCGAGGCCCAGCATCAACGCCACGCCGCCAACAAGTTCCACGAGTGCCGTAACCGGCGCGAGCAC
>DATJOR010000069.1:0-6316 GCA_035506875.1 Mycobacterium sp. | reverse complement strand
GAACGTTATCTCAGTCGAATCTCAGACCACGCAGGCACGGTGATCGAGTTACTGTCGAGTCTGAACCGACCGTTCAAGGAAAGAGCGACCTAGCGACATGACGAATCACCCGAGGTATTCGCCACCGCCGCAGCAGCCCGGGTACCGCCCGGGCTCCGATCAGCGTGGGGCCCCAGGCTATTCCGGCCATGGGCAGCAGCAAACGCACCCGCAGCACTATGACTGGCGTTACGGCCAGCAGCCGCAGTACCGACAGCAGCCTTACGGCTCGTTCGGTGGCGGCCAGCCCGGCCCCGCCGGCAACCCACTGCCGCCCCCTGTCGGCCCGCCGCGAAAGCGTTCCCGCGCAGGAGGATTGGCTGTCGGTGCATTGACGATCGCCGTCGTGTCCGCCGGTATCGGCGGCGCGGCGGCCTCAGTGATCGAGCACCACGGTCAACTGCCGATCGCCAGTGACGGAACGTCGCTGGGCGGCGGGACCCCCAGCGTGCCGGCCGCGAACCCTCCGATGGGGACTGTCGAACAGGTCGCGGCCAAGGTCGTGCCCAGCGTGGTCATGCTCGAGACGGATCTCGGCCGTCAGTCCGAGGAGGGCTCGGGCATCATCTTGTCGTCGGACGGGCTGATCCTGACCAACAACCACGTCGTGGCCACTGCGGCCAATCCCAGCCACACTCCTGCACCGCGAGACCGCGAGCACAGCGGCCCCCGCGAGCCAGAGCCAGGTGGCCCCCAGGAGCCTGACCCCGATCACCCCGCGGGGCAACCGAAGACCACAGCGACGTTCTCCGACGGGCGCACAGCAGAGTTCACCGTAGTGGGGGCGGACCCGACCACCGACATCGCCGTCGTACGCGTGCAAGGCGTTTCCGGCTTGACGCCGATCAGCCTCGGGTCGTCATCGAACCTGCGTGTCGGACAGCCGGTGATGGCGGTCGGATCGCCGCTCGGCTTGGAGGGCACGGTGACCACCGGCATCGTCAGCGCGCTCAATCGGCCGGTGTCGACAACCGGCGAGACGGGCAACCAGAACACCGTTCTTGACGCCATTCAAACCGATGCCGCGATCAACCCGGGTAACTCCGGCGGCGCGTTGGTCAACATGAGCGGACAGTTGGTCGGCGTGAACTCCGCGATCGCCACGCTTGGTGGCGATTCGTCCGATGCACAGAGCGGTTCGATCGGGCTCGGTTTCGCGATTCCGGTCGATCAGGCCAAGCGCATCGCCGACGAGCTGATCAAGACCGGAACCGCATCGCACGCATCACTGGGCGTTCAGGTCACCAACGACAAGGGCACGCCCGGCGCCAAAGTGGTCGAGGTGGTACCGAATGGCGCGGCGGCATCCGCCGGCCTGCCCAGCGGCGTCGTCGTGACCAAGGTCGACGACCGTCCGGTCAACAGTGCCGACGGCTTGGTCGCCGCCGTGCGATCCAAGGCACCCGGCGACAAAGTAACGCTGACGTTCAAAGATCCATCGGGTGACAGCAAGACTGTGCAGGTCACCTTGGGCAAGGCGCAGCAGTGATGAGAGTCGCCGCGACGTGGTCCGACCCCAGATATACGGTTGCACCCATGGAACAGAGGGCGGAGTTGGTCGGCAGGGCACTCGTCGTCGTTGTCGACGATCGGACCGCGCACGGCGATGAGGACCACAGCGGGCCATTGGTCACCGAGCTGCTCACCGAAGCCGGCTTTGTTGTCGACGGCGTGGTGGCCGTCGCCGCCGATGAGATCGAGATCCGCAACGCACTGAACACCGCGGTGATCGGGGGAGTGGATCTGGTGGTGTCGGTCGGCGGCACCGGCGTGACGCCGCGTGACGTAACCCCGGAAGCCACTCTGGAGATCCTCGACCGCGAGCTGCTCGGCATCTCCGAAGCCATCCGGGCGTCCGGCTTGTCCTCCGGCATCATGGACGCCGGCTTGTCACGTGGTTTGGCGGGCATCTCGGGCAGCACCTTGGTGGTCAACCTGGCCGGTTCGCGATACGCCGTGCGCGACGGCATGGCCACGCTGAATCCACTGGCGGTCGGCATCATCGGGCAGCTCTCGAGCTTGGAGATTTGACGCCGGCATGACCGAGCGAGCCGGTGACGACCGTGGGGTGCTACCGCAGACATCGGCAGACGAGCGTGATCCGGACGCTAATCGCGACGTCGAAGGTCATGAGCAATGGTTGCGCGACAACGCGCCCC
Organism: Mycobacterium sp.; assembly: GCA_035506875.1. GTDB lineage: Bacteria > Actinomycetota > Actinomycetes > Mycobacteriales > Mycobacteriaceae > Mycobacterium. The sequence continues at coordinate 4,118 of DATJOR010000069.1, read as the reverse complement.
CGCACCACATCTGAAGCGCCTCCGGCGAACTACTTATCCTCGATGGTGGCGCTCTCCGGCGCGTTGGCGGAGTGATGACCGACTGAGCTGCCCTCGGATTCGCTGAGCAGATCCCGGATCTGGGTGAGCAGGCTGAGTTCGGTGTCCTCGGCTTGCTTGACCTCACCGCGCTTGCGCAGCGTGTTGAACGGCAGCACGACCAGGAAGTACACCACCGCCGCTACCAGGATGAAGTTGATGGCGGCGGATAGAGCGACGTTGAAGTCGATGAATTGACCCCCGCCGATATCGATTTTCAAGAGCCCGACGTTGGATTTTCCGCCGGCACCGACTCGGTTTACCAGCGGCTGAATGACACTTTCAGTGAACTTGGTGACCAAACCTGTGAACGCGGTACCGATCACCACCGCTACAGACAGGTCGATGACGTTGCCGCGTGCGAGAAACTCCTTGAAACCCTTCAACATTTGGATGTCCATTCTGCAGTAGGTTTGCGACAAAAGTATTGGAGCTCAACAAAAAGCTAGTCGAGTCGGGCTGGCCGTGCGAGAGTTTGCTCTTTATCCGGCATTACTCAGTGCAGGGTGAGGGTTACCGTCTGCACCAAAGCGGCGCCGGCCACCGCAATGGCCGAGGCGGCCGGCAACGCGACCAGCACCACCCGGTCATTGGCAGCGGCCTGAGCCTTCTGTTTGGCCGAGACCAACACGACGATCGCGTCGGTGGCAACGACATGCGGCTTGGACTCAGAACCGCTGTCTGACGAGGCCACCACATCCACGACGTCGCCGGGCCGGACCAAGTCGGTCAGCGCGCTGTCCACCGGATGCAGCGGCACGATCCGGGCGCCTGGGCCCGCGGCCGACTCGGCCAGTCGGCGGCCCAGTAGCCGGACGTCGGTCAGCACTTCACCGCGCCGAGCCGGCCCGGCCAGTGTCGAGCCGACAACGGTGTTGATCTCGGATTGTGCCCCATCCGGAATGGTTGGTATCAAACGCTTTTCGAGTTGAAGATCGTCGGCACTCAGCGCGGCGCCGGGGCCCAGATCGTGGGCCGCCACCAAGACCTGGGCTCGCTCACCGTCGGGGTCGGGCCGCAGTGCGGCAACGCCGGCCAGGACGACCAGCCCGGCCGCGGCGATACGCCGGGCCAGCAGGGTTCGTGACCAGTCGGGGCGCAGCCACTGCGAGATGCGAGTTGCCAGCGACGGATTCAGCGATTTCAGGGGATCCCCCACGCCGCAACGGTAAATGCCGCTGGGTGGTATGCGCGGCCGCCGGGACGGCGCTTGTGGATAACCGGCTAGCTGGCCGCGGCCGTCGCTGAGGCCTTGGAGCTCGCCGAGTCCGACGACTTGTCGCTTGAGCCGCTCGACTTTTCCGATGAGCTGGACTTGTCTTTGCTGCTCGAGCCGTCGCTGCCCGAAGACGAACTCGTCGAGCCGTTGCTCGAACTCTTCGTCGACTCACGGCTGTCGGTGCGGTAGAAACCGCTGCCCTTGAACACCACGCCGACCGAGTTGAACAGTTTGCGCAGCCGGCCGGAGCACTTGTCGCACGTGGTCAGGGAATCGTCGGTGAAGGCCTGAACCACATCGAAGCGGTTGTCGCATTCGGTGCACGCGTAGCTGTATGTCGGCACACAAACCTCCGTGATGGTCTAAACAGTTAGCACTCTACAGTCTCAAGTGCTAGAACCGCTATGTGGCGCGTGTCATTCCCGCCCGGCGTGGCCGGTGGAGAGATGCGTTGGCGCTGGTAATCCTGCTGGCCGTCGCCGCGGGCGTCGGTTGGGCGTACTACCGTGACGCCGCGAGCCGGCAACCCGAGCCCGGGCCGTCGCCGATGGCCACGCCAAGCTACGACGTGGCCCGCCACGAACTCGACGCACTGCCCGTCAAGGGTTGGGACCGCCTCCAGGATTTCGACCGCGGCCGATTCGGGGAGCCGTGGAGTGACGACGTCAACGTGGAGTTCGGCCACAACGGTTGCAACACCCGCGACGACATCCTGCGTCGCGATCTGGCCGACCTGCAGGTGCGGCCCGGAACCTGCTTCGCGCAGAGCGGCATCCTGCACGACCCCTACACCGGCACGACCATCGCCTTCGTTCGCGGTCCGGATACGTCACCCGCCGTGCAGATCGACCACGTGGTCTCGCTGTCCGACGCCTGGTACAAGGGCGCACGGTTATGGGACGACCAACGCCGGCGCGACTTCGCCAACGATCCGCGCAATCTGCTGGCCGTCGTCGGGCAGGCCAACTTCGACAAGGCGTTTCGTGACGCCGCCTCGTGGTTACCGCCGAACGTGGCGTTCCGGTGTGCGTTCGTCGCCCGTCAGGTCGAGGTGAAGACCGACTACCAGCTGTGGGTGTCCAGGCGGGAGAAAGACGCGATGCGGCAGGTACTGCGGGACTGCTAAGCGCTGCCAAGCTCGATCAGGCCGCCGCCGGGGGTCAGCGCGTGTGTCATCGGCACGTCGTGCGGCTCGTGCGGCAGCTCGTCGAGCAGCTCCTCGTCCCGGACCACCGCGATCAGGCGTGCCTGCGGATCCCGGTGCATCAGCGTGCGGTCGTAGAAACCGCCGCCTCGTCCCAGCCGCACGCCCGCGCGGTCGACGGCGAGCGCCGGAACCAGCACCACGCTCGCCTCGGCCACGGTCGTCGCCGGCAGCCACGGCTCGGCCGGTTCGAGCAGTCCGAACCGCGCGGCCACCAGATGCCCCGGGCGGTATTCACCCCACTGCATGGCGACCGGCGAGTCGTCGGCAGTGGTACGCGCGACCGGCAGCAGCACCCGGGCGGTCCGTCGCAGCAACACATCCAGCATCGCGATCGATCCCGGCTCGGCGCCCACCGGCACGTAGGCGCAGACCGTGCTGTCGCTACTCACCGCCGCGTCGAGGTGGTCGATCAGGGACCGCGCCTCGCCAGCCCGAACGTCGTCGGCCACTGAACGCCGGGCGGCCAGAAGCCGATCTCGTAACGCGGCCTTGCCCGCGGTCGCCACAGGGTCAACGATATGGTTTCAACGATGTCCAGCTCACAAGTTCCGGTTCCGCGCACGGCGATTGTTCCCGCGGCCGGTTTGGGCACGCGTTTTCTCCCCGCGACCAAGACGGTGCCCAAGGAGCTATTGCCGGTCGTCGACACGCCCGGCATCGAGTTGGTGGCCGCCGAAGCCGCCGAGGCCGGGGCCGAGCGGCTGGTGATCATCACCTCCGAGGGCAAGGACGGCGTCGTCGCGCACTTCGTCGAAGACTTGGTGCTCGAGGGCACGCTGGAGGCGCGGGGCAAGAAGGCGATACTGGCAAAGGTCCGTCGCGCACCGGGGCTGATCAAAGTCGAGTCCGTCGTGCAGGCCGAGCCGCTCGGTCTGGGACACGCCATCAGCTGCGTGGAGCCGGTGCTGTCCGACGACGAGGACGCGGTATCGGTGTTGCTGCCCGACGACCTGGTGCTGCCGACCGGCGTGCTGGAGACGATGTCGAAGGTGCGCGCCGCCCGCGGCGGCACAGTGTTGTGTGCGATCGAGGTTTCTCCCGAAGAGATAAGCGCCTACGGGGTTTTCGACGTCGAGGCGGTGCCCGGCGCCGACAAAGACGTGCTGAAGGTCAACGGCATGGTGGAAAAGCCGAAGGCCAAAGAGGCACCGTCGTTGTACGCCGCCGCCGGCCGCTATGTCCTCGACCGCGCCATCTTCGACGCGCTGCGGCGCATCGAGCGGGGCGCAGGTGGCGAAATGCAACTCACGGATGCCATCGCGTTGCTGATCCGTGAGGGACACCCGGTACACGTTGTGGTGCATCGTGGCTCCCGACACGACTTGGGAAATCCCGGCGGCTACCTCAAGGCTGCGGTTGACTTTGCACTGGACCGTGACGATTACGGCCCGGAACTACGGCGGTGGCTGGTGACCCGTTTGGGTCTGGCCGAAGACTAAGGCGCCCGGCGACGTCCGGTTGTGTCCGAGCCGTTGTGACGGCAGAAAGGCGCGCTGTGCGTTCGGTGGAGGAGCAACAAACCCGGGTGACGGCCGCCGCGGTGGCGCCGAGACCGGTTCGCGTTGCGATCGCCGAGGCGCAGGGGCTGATGTGCGCCGAAGAAGTCGTCACCGA
>DATJOR010000068.1:0-5586 GCA_035506875.1 Mycobacterium sp. | reverse complement strand
CGAACCATGCGGTATCGCGATCTACCCACAGTTGAAGTGACACAGCGTGTTCGATGTGATGTGCGCACGGCGTGGGATCTGGTCACCGACATCGGCCTGCCCGCGCGGTGTTCTTCGGAGCTGGAGGCCGTCGAGTGGCTTGATGGGGCCAACGCGGTTGCCGTCGGTGCGCGGTTCCGCGGTCGCAACAAGCATCAGGCGTTCGGGGATTGGGCGACCGTGTGCGAGGTCGTCGAGGTCGAGGACCAGCGCCGTTGGGTGTACAACGTCATCGGACCCGAGGGTGTCAGCGCGACATGGGCCTTCGAGGTCGAACCGGCCAGCGACGGTGTGCTGGTCCGGCAGTGGGCCCGGATGGGGCCGGGACCGTCGGGCCTCACCCCGGCGATCGTCGCGCAACCGGAGAAGGAGGCCAGGATCGTCTCCCGCCGCCTTGCCGAATGGCAGCAGAACATGCAGGCCAACCTGGAACAGGTTCGGTCGCAGGCCGAAAGCTGACGGTCAGCCCTCCCGTAGCGCGGCCAGCAGCCGGCGTGCGGCCGCGACGCGACGGGCGGCCGGGCCGGTCAAGGTGTCCAACGCGCATTCGGGATCGGCGGGCGGGCCCATGTGCCCGCACCCGCGCGGGCACTCCTCGATGGTTTCGGCCAGATCCGAAAACGCGACTATCACGTCGTTGGGCTGGATGTGGGCCAGCCCGAACGAGCGGATTCCCGGGGTGTCGATCACCCAGCCCGAGTCGCTGAACGGTAGCGCTACGGATTGCGTCGAGGTGTGTCGACCTCTGCCGATATCGGTCACCTCGCCGACCGCTCGATCCGCATCCGGCACAAGGCGATTCACCAAGGTCGACTTGCCCACCCCGGAATGACCAAGCAGCACTGTGATTTTCCCGGCGAGCAGGTGTGCGACGGCGTCCAGCGGGTCGTCGCGGCCAGCGCTGATCACGGTGAGCTCGAGGTCGGCGAATTGCCCGGCGAACGGGGCGGTGGGCGCGAGATCGGTCTTGGTCAGGCAAAGGATCGGGGTCAGCCCGCCGGTATAGGCCGCGATCAGCGTTCGGTCGACCAGGCCGGTGCGTGGCGGCGGGTCGGCCAGAGCCACCACGATCAGGAGTTGATCGGCATTGGCGACGACGATCCGCTCGGTGGGGTCGGTGTCATCGGCGGTGCGCCGCAACACTGTTCGCCGCGGCCCGCGCCGCACGATGCGGGCCAAGGTATCCGGCCGACCGGAAAGGTCGCCCACCACGTCGACGTCGTCGCCGACGACGATCGGGGTGCGGCCCAGCTCCCGCGCCCGCATCGCGGTGACCCGCTGGTCGGGGTCGCCATCGAGCACGCATCCCCAGCGTCCGCGGTCGACGCTGACCACCATCGCCGGTTGTGCGTCGGCGTGCTCGGGGCGGGTCTTGGTCCGCGGTCGGGAACCGCGTCCCGAGCGGATCTTGACGTCGGACTCGTCGTAGTCGCCCGGCCTCAACCGCTGGACTCCCCGAGCATCTCGGCCCACATCTGGGGAAACCGTGGCAGCGTCTTGGCGGTGGTGGCGATGTCGTCGACCTCGACGCCGGCGACCCGTAGTCCGACGATCGCGCCGGCAGTGGCCATCCGGTGATCGGCATACGATTGCCAGGTTCCCGGCCGCAGCGGCGTCGCGGTGATCTCCAGGCCGTCAGGGGTTTCCGTGGAATCGCCGCCCAGCCGGTTGATCTCGGTGCGCAGTGCGGCCAGCCGGTCGGTTTCGTGGCCGCGCAGGTGGGCGACGCCGGTCAGCCGTGACACCGAGCCCGGGGTGGCCAGCGCCGCGAGTACCGCCACGGCCGGGGTCAGTTCACCGACGTCGCGCAGGTTCACGTCGAAGCCGCCATAGGATTGCGGGCCGCGCACTTCGAGGGACGAATCTGATTGTGTGACAACCGCATTCAGCTGGCGCAGGATATTGAGAATTGCATCGGCGGGTTGAATGCTGTCCGCTGGCCAGCCGGTGATGCGTACCGTGCCCGCGCTGACGATGGCTGCCGCGATGAATGGGACGGCGTTGGACAGATCCGGTTCGATCTGCCAGTGCCCGGCCGCCACCACGCCCGGTCGGACTTGCCAACGGTTGGGAGTGCTGTCGCCGACATCGACGCCGGCTTGCCGCAGCATCGCCACCGTCATGGCGATGTGCGGCGCTGACGGCAGCTGCGGACCCGTGTGCTGCACGACCAGACCGTCGGTGAACGACGCGCCGGACAGCAGTAGGCCGGAGACGAACTGCGACGATGCCGAGGCGTCGATGTCCACGGCACCGCCGGCCACCGACCCGGTGCCCTGTACCCGGAACGGCAAGCCGTCGCCGTCGATGTGGACGCCCAGGCCGCGCAGCGCGTCCAGAAGTGGCGCAATCGGCCGCAGCCGGGCTTGCTCGTCACCGTCGAACGTCACCGTGGCGATCCCCAGTGCCGCCAGCGGCGGAACGAAACGCAGCACGGTGCCGGCCAGGCCGCAGTCGATCCGGGCGTCGGCCGCCGGTGAGATCGTGCCGCTGACCTTCAGTTCGGCCGCTGACCCCTCGACATGCAGGCCCAACGCGACCAGTGCGCCGATCATCAGGTCGGTGTCGCGGCTGCGCAGCGCACCGGTGATCGTCGAGACGCCGCCGTTCGCGGCGGCCAGCGCCGCGAGCACCAGGGCCCGGTTGGTCTGCGACTTCGAGCCTGGCACCGTCACCGTCGCGGACACCGGCCGCGGCGTATGCGGGGCGGCCCAGGTATTCACGTGCTCCATCATTGCGTAGCGGCGATCGCAAGCGCGGCGAAGCCGGGTGCAGCGGGTCGCCGCCGGACTAACAGCGGCGATCGCAAGCGCGGCGAAGCCGGGCGCAGTGGGTCGCCGCCCGACTAACCCCGGCAGGCATCGTGACTTCGCCGACGATGGCAAAGCTACGATCAGGCACCATGGAGAAAGAACCGTCGTCGGCGAGCGAAGCCGGAGGCAGCCGCCGGCCTTCGATGTTGTATGCGACTTTCGCAATGCTCACGCTGATCCTAGCGGCCGCGGCGGTCGTCGCGATGGTGTTGCGATTCGGCCACTGACCAGACCAAAGCCGCCGGCCCGGCACTATGGGAGATATGTGCGGACGATTCGCAGTGACGACGGACCCGGCTGCGCTGGCCGAGAAGATCAACGCGATCAACGAGGCACGTGCCGCCGAATCGGCCGGCCCGAACTACAACGTCGCGCCGACCACGACCATCACCACCGTGGTCCGTCGTCATGACGAACCCGACGACGAGCCCACCCGGCGGGTGCGGCTGATGCGCTGGGGGTTGGTGCCGCCGTGGGTCAAGGCGGGATCCGACGGTGCGCCGGAATCCAAGGGCCCGCAGTTGATCAACGCGCGGGCCGAGAAGGTCACCACCTCGCCGGCGTTTCGCTCGAGCGCCAAATCCAAGCGCTGCCTGGTCCCGATGGACGGGTACTACGAATGGCGCGCCAATCCTGATACCGAAGCTGGCAAGAAAGCCCGCAAGACACCCTTCTTCCTGCATCGCGCCGACGGCGAGACGCTGTTCATGGCGGGCTTGTGGTCGGTGTGGAAATCGGACACGGAGGCCACCCCGTTGCTGAGCTGCACGATCATCACCACCGATGCGGTGGGCCAGCTCGCCGAGATCCACGACCGGATGCCGCTGATCGTGCCCGAACGTCAATGGGATCGTTGGCTGGATCCGGACGCGCCGGCCGACCTCGAATTTCTGGCCGCCCCGCCCGATGTGCGCGGCATCGAAATGCGCGAGATCTCAACGCTGGTCAACAACGTGCGCAACAACGGGCCCGAGCTACTCGAGCCTGCCAAGCCGGAGCCCGAACAAGCGACCCTGCTTTAGAGCGTCTTTGTGACGCTGCCACCTGACGGCGGCGACTTTCATTCTGAAAAGCCCTACTATTCGGCTAGCGCAACCAGCGGCAGCAGAGTGCCGTCGCCTCCGAGAGAAAAAGAAGCCAACATGAAGACGACAGTATTGACGGCCATGGTCGGTGGTGCAGCGGCAGCCTTGGCCGCTGGTGTTATGTGGACCGCACCGTCGGCCGCGGCTTTAAGCGACTTTTGCGATTCGCTCGGCAACCCCGCGCAGATTCATGATTGCAATTGCGGCGCCGACAACGTCCCAGGTACTCCGGAATATCAGCAATGCCTGCATGGAGCTGCGGCTGCGCCCGGACCGACCAGCCCACCGCCACCCGCGCCACCCCCCTAATCCCTCAGCCCGCACGCATTAAGAATCTTTCAAGCGGTCGTCCTTACGCTGCGGAGTAACAAAACGGCGAAAGGAATCCGCTGTGGCGGCCACCCGCAGTCTGAGGACAGTCATTGCCGGGGCGTTGCTATCCGTCGGCCTCGCGGCGGGTTTGGGCCTGACCGCAGCAGGTACCGCCGAAGCCGGTGGGTGGCCCGGCTGCCCGAAACAGGGGAACGGGCCATGTCACTGGTGCCCAGGGGACCCTCCGGTCCATACCGGCAACATGGTTAACGACCCAGTAGTTTGGGATAACAGTGTCTGCCACACCTTCTGGTACGTGGACATGGGGCAGGGCAATGTCGCGAAGGAAATCTGGGACGGAGATGACCCGCCGGCGCCACCGCCACCTCCGCCGCCACCACCGTTTGTCATCGACCGGAGTAATTGTCAGCAGATCCTCGGAATGTTCTGCCCCCATGCATGACGATCGGAGGTCAAGAAAGATGGTCCCACTACTTCGCGTCTCGGCCGTTTCCATTGCATGTGTCGGGGCAGTCGCGTTAGCGCCGCCGGTCGTCGCCGATCCGATGGACCCGATCCCCGGCAATGGTGTCTTTGTGGTCGGGCCTGACATTGCACCGGGCCTCTACCACACCGGTGGGTCGGGATCAGCATTTGGGGTTTGGATAAACAATGTGCCGACCCAGGCCTCAATGTGCTCGTGGTTTACCTACAGCACGTCTGATGCGGCGAAGGACCATGTACTCCAAGCGAATACCTCTGTCGGTCCGATGTTTGCGAATATCAATACATCGGTTAAGGCCTTCGAGTCGCAGAACTGTCGACCCTGGAACCGGGTCGGGTAGCGAATATTCGTCCGCGACCAACAATGGGTCGCTCGTCTTTGTCGTTTCGGCACAGCAGCGACCAGCTCGATCCCATTAGCATGCATGTGTGACTAGCGCTTACGCATACACTTTCGAGGACATCCGGAACCGTCCGGTGGCGGTGATCGGGGCGGGAACGTTGGGTTGGCGGATCGCGCTGATGTTCGCCAGCCGCGGCGGAACCGTGCGCATCTTCGCACGGCGCGACGAACAGCTGGCGTCCGCGACACAGTCTGTGGCCGAAGCACTTCCGAGCGTCATCGAGGCCCGCGGTTTCGGTGAACCGGGCGTCGCGACGGGCACCACATCGCTGGCCGAGGCGCTGGACGACGCATGGCTTGTCGTGGAATCCGCCCCCGAGAAACTCGAGATCAAGATTCCGTTGTGGGGCGAGATCGACCGCGCCGCACCGCCGGACACCATCTTCGCGACCAACTCGTCGTCGTACCCCTCACGTCTGATGGCGGAGAA
>DATJOR010000067.1:0-5687 GCA_035506875.1 Mycobacterium sp. | reverse complement strand
GCGGGCGTTCGGATTAGGGTTCCGGGACCATCAAATGCCGACTCACGACCAGTTCGCCGAGGCCGTCGACAAGCTGAACCTTCGCGCGATCCGGTTCACTCCGGCCGGCTAGATGCCGTAGTCCGGCAGCGGGAAGTCGTCACGAACGCTGCCGGCGAACAAGGTGGCCAGCGGCACAAAGTTCGCCATGCGCAACCCCACGTTGCGGAGCCACAGACCGAACCGGGTCCGGGTGGCGAAGAACGGAATGTAGCGCACCGCACCGGCTTGCTTGGCCTCGATGAATGGCCGCAGCCGCGTCTGGTAGGCCTCGAACGCGCGCCGGTAATCCGCCCCCGCGCGGGCGAGTTCACCAGCCAGCACGTAGGCCTCGGTGATCGCCAGGCCGGTACCCTCGCCGCCAAGCAACGAAATACACCCGGCGGCATCGCCGATCAGCAGCACTCGACCTCGCGACCAGTTAGCCATCCGAATCTGGCTGACGACATCGAAGTACAGGTCGTCGACCTTGTCGAGCGCTGCCAGGAAATCCTGACATTCCCATCCGACATCGCTGAACTCGTTGCTCAACTGCTCTTTTGGCGTCGCGTGGACGAGGTCGTGCTCGGCGCGAAAGATGAACAAGAACATCGTTCGGTTGTCGCGCAACGCGAATCGGGCCAGCTGGCGGCCGGGTGCGCCATAGGTGACGTAGACGAGCTCGTCACGCGGCCGATAGCCGTCGACCACACCCGCCGCGACCTTGCAGCCGAGGTAACGCTCGAAGTCGCGCGCTGGCCCAAAGACCAGGCTGCGCACGTTCGAATGCAACCCGTCGGCGCCGACCAGCAGGTCGAACTCGCGGGGCGTGCTGTTCTCGAAGGTCAACCTGACGCCGTCACCGTGCTCGTCGACGGTGGCGATGCTGTCGCCGAATATCGTTTCGACCTTGTCGTCGATTGTGGTGTAAATCGCAGCGGCCAGGTCGCCGCGCGGCAGGCTGGTGAAGTCCTCACCGATCAGGCGGCGAAAGACGTCGACGTCCACGTCGGCTTTGATCTCCCCGCGGGAGCCGACGGAGCGGAGCCATTCGATCTGGTACCCCGCATCGCGTATTGCATCTTCAATGCCCATGCGTTTGGCCACCCGGTAGCCGACGCCCCAGAAGTCGATCATGTAGCCGCCGGTGCGGAATTCCGGCGCTTGCTCGATCAGAGTCGGAGTGTGGCCGGTGCGGTGCAACCAATACGCCAGCGCCGCACCCGCCACCCCAGCGCCGCTGATCGCGATCCTCATGCCTCGATTCTTGCGTGGAGTTTCTGCGCGCCGACTGTCAGCTGGCTCGCGCCGGAACCATGTGGCTTTTTGCCCGCCTCAGAGCGACTACGGCGGCATCGCCGCACCGGGTTGCGTGAGAAGAAGTCGCTCAGAGGCGGGCAAATCGACTAGTCGCCTCTCCGAGAGACTCATGTGGCAGATGTGACAACGGCGGCGCCTCGGGCCGCGTGAGTGCGGGTAATCACCGGCTCCGGTTGCCCGGCCAAGCGCACCGCCGCACTAACCGCCTCCACTCGATCGGCGGGCACCAATGCGATCACACAGCCGCCGAATCCGCCGCCGGTCATCCGCGCGCCCAGAGCGCCCGCCCCGACTGCGGCCGAGGCGATCAGATCGATGTTCGTGGTCGTGATGTCAAAGTCGTCGCGCATGGACGCGTGTGAAGCGTTGAAGATCCGACCGGCCTCGGCGTAGTCCGAAGCACGCACCGCCGCAACGAAATCGAACACCCGCTGGTTCTCGGTCAGCACGTGACGGGCACGACGGGCGTCGACCGGGTCGGCAACACCGTTGAGCACCGAAATATCACGGTCCTGGATCTCTCGCAGCGACACCACCCCGACATCCGCGGCGGCCCGCTCACACGACAACCGACGCGCCGCGTATTCGCCGCCGACGTGACCGTGCCGCTCCCGCGAGTCGATCAGCAGCAACGCAACACCGGACGCCGACGGGTCAAACGCCACCGGCTCGACGGTCAACTTCCGGAAGTCGATCAGTAGCGCCGTCGACTCCGCACCGAACAGCGACGACAGCTGGTCGAGCAAACCCGTTGGCGCGCCCACGTACTCGTTCTCGGCCCGCTGAGCCAGCCGCGCCTGCCCGAGCCGGTCGATCCGCCAACCTGCAGCCGTCACGAAAGCGCCCAGCGCCGCGCATTCCAGCGCCGCCGACGACGACAGCCCCGATCCCATCTCGACGTCGCTGCTGATCGACATCGTCCCGCCGGGGACGACGTGCCCGGAACTGCGCAGCGCCCAGACCACGCCGGCCACATAACTGGCCCACCCACCCACCTCACCGGGCTTGGTGCGCAACGGAATCCGCACCGCGCCGTCGACGCGGTCGCTGGACACGGTGATCTCGCCGGCATCCGAGGGCTCGAACGTCACCACCGTATTTTGGGGCAGCGCGATCGGCAGCGCCCAGCCGAGGTTGTAGTCGGTGTGCTCGCCGATCAGGTTGATCCGCCCCGGCGCGGCATAGCGGACCGTCATCCGAGTCCGCGCAACCGCTCGGCCACGGCCTCGGGCGTCACGTCGCTGATGAACGCGTCCATCGCCGACTCGGACGCCGCCAGATACTTCAACGCGACCGCGCTGCGCCGAATCGACATCAGCTCGACATGAAAGTAGCCCTCCCGCTGAGCGTCGGTGTCGGCGAATTGGTGCAGCGCCGAAATATACGGCAGCGGACCGGAATACATCCGGTCGAAGCGCCGCAACACGTCAAGGTAGATCCGGGCGAAATCGTCCAGCTCGGCGTCGGCGAGGTCAAGCAGGTTGTGCACGAACCGGTTCGGGTAGATGTGCACCTCCACTGGCCAGCGCGCGGCGAACGGCACGAACGCGGTGAACAGATCGGTGCGCGCGACGACGCGGCTGCTGTCGTGCACCTCGCGCCCCAGCAGGTCGGTGAAGAGGTTGCCGCCGTGCACATTCCGATACTCCGAAGCCTGCTGCAGCATCACCGCGGTCCGCGGCGTCAGGTACGGATACCCGTAGATCTGTCCGTGCGGATGGCTCAGCGTCACGCCGATCTCGTCGCCGCGGTTCTCGAAGCAGAACACCTGCGCCACGCCGGGGATCGCCATCAGGTCGGCGGTCCGGTGCCGCCACGCATCGACCACCAGCCGGGCGTGCGCGGGCTCCAAGTCGGCGAACGACCCAGTGTGGTTGCTGGAGAAGCAAATCACCTCACAGCGCCCATTGCCGGGCACCGACACGAAGCCCGCATCGGAAGGAACCGACGCCGTCTCCCCCGCACCCGAGAGGCTCGGGAAGCGGTTTTCGAAGACGACGACGTCGTAGTCGGTCGCGGGCACCTCGCTGGTCAGCCCGGTCGGGCCGGGGCACAGCGGGCACTGGTCGGCCGGCGGCTTGTAGGTGCGGTCTTGCCGCAGCGCCGCAACGATCACCCACTGCCCCGTCGTGCGGTCGAACCGCAACTCGGTCTGGTTGGGGTGCCGCGCGTGCAGCGGCCGGCGGTCGGCGACCGGGGTCGGGGTGCGGCCGGGCAACGAAAAGAACAGCAGCTCACGGCCATCAGCCAGCGTCGTCCGCGTCGGCTCCGTCACGTTCACTAGGGTCAGGATAGACAAGAGTTCGGCACAAGAAAGGCGGGGCAACGGTGTCCGGTGGCGCATTTGCGCTGTATGCGCGCGCCGCGAACTGGGCGATCGGCTCCGACCCGGGACTGTTGCGGCTACGGATGGCCGTTCGTACCACCGCCGCGTTGGCGTTGGCCTTGTTGATCTTGTTTCTGCTGACCAGGGCGACCCATCAGTCGCTGACGGTGGCACTGCTCGGCGTGCTGATCACCATGGTCGCGGGACGGGCCGTCAACGAGCCAAGCCCGCAAAGTCAGAAGCTCACGATGGCGCTGCTACCGCTGCCCGCCGCGCTGGCCATCACCGCCGCCGCGTTCCTCGCGCCGCACCGAGTGGCCGCCGACGCGATGTTCGTGGCCGTCGTGTTCGCCGCGGTCTATGCCCGCCGGTTCGGCCCGCGCGGGCGGGCACTGGGCATGGTCGGATTCATGGCCTACTTCTTCACCCTGTATCTGCAAGCTAAACCGGCCGAACTGCCCTGGCTGGTCGGGGCGGTGTTGGTGGGCACGGCATGCAGCTTTGTGATGACCGTCTACGTGCTGCCCGATCGGCCCGATTGGGTGCTGCGGGCCACCGTGCGGGCCCTACGGGCACGGATGGCCATCGTCATCGACACCACCGCCGAATTGGTGTTGGCCGGCCAGCTCGACGAACGGCAGGGGCGCCGGCTGCGGCTTCGGACCGTCGGGCTCAACGAGACCGCATTGATGGTGCAGAGCCAGATCGAAGACAAGGTCAACCCGGCCGCGGTGTGGCCCGGAGTCAGCGGTGAGGACCTGGCGCTGTGGCTGTTCGACGCCGAACTCACCGTTGAGCGGGTCGCCACGGCCGGCGCGCGGGCCGCACTCGCTGATGCCGAAATACCGGCCGCGACACGCGCCGACCTGGCCGGAGCACTTTCGCAACTCTCCAGGGCAATCCGCCTGCCGCACCCGGAGGGGCTGCAGCGGGCCGCGCGTCTTGCTCAGCAGCTGCTCGATCACCCGTCCGACGCCGCAGCCAACCCGGCCGTCCGCCGCGTCGCCCTCGCGATAATCGCGGCAACGTCAGCGGCGTCCGAAGTCCGCGCAATGGTCGAAGAGGCTGTGACGGAAACGTCCGCAGCGACGACACCGGACGGCGGCGGGCCCGACGAGCAGGAGGAGAGCCCCACCGGCCTGCTGCCGACAACCAGGCAAGCGATTCAGGTCGCCGTCGCGGCATCGCTGGCGATCGTCGTCGGCGAGTTAGTGTCCCCGGCCCGTTGGTATTGGGCAGTGATTGCCGCGTTCGTGATCTTCGCCGGCACCAACACCTGGAATGAAACGCTCACCAAGGGCTGGGCACGCCTGATCGGCACCGCCCTCGGGGTGCCGGCCGGGGTACTGGTCGCCGCGGTGGTCTCCGGCAACCGCACGGCATCGCTGGTGTTGATCTTCGTGTGCCTGTTCTGCTCGTTCTACTTCATGAAGGTCGCCTACAGCCTGATGACCTTCTTCATCACCACGATGCTGGCGTTGCTCTATGGGCTGCGCGGCCAATTCAGTTACGGCCTACTGCTTTTGCGCATGGAGGAGACCGCGATCGGTGCGATCATCGGCGTCACGGTGGCGATCCTGGTGCTGCCGACCAACGCCCGGACGTCCATGCGCAACGATGCCCGGGTCTTCTTGGCAACCCTGGCCGAAGTGATCGACGCATCGGTGGCGTCGCTGTTCGGTCATGCTCCGACCGTGAGCCCGACCGAGAAAGCGCGTCAACTCGGCCGAGATTTACAGGAGTTCCGGACCAGCACCAAGCCGCTCGCCGCCGGGGTCGGCGGCTTTTCCGGCCGGCATAGCATTCGGCACGCCCGGCGGATGCTCACCGCGTGCGACCGCTATGGACGAGCCCTGGCGCGCAACAGCGAGCCATTCGAGCCGCCTTCGGCGCGCTTAGCGGAGGCGATCACGTCGGCCGCGACGCGTATTCGGCACAGCATCGACGCGTTGTCGGCCGCCCTCGACGGCGACCGAGCCGGAATCGTCACGCCCGCAACCGACTTCCTCGACGCCGCGGAAAC
>DATJOR010000066.1:0-12307 GCA_035506875.1 Mycobacterium sp. | reverse complement strand
GCCGGATCGTATGGCGCGACCTGGTCGCCGTCGGTCACGACGCACTCCATCAAACCGTCGAACGCCGACGCCCACCCCACCACACGATCACCGGGCCGATGCTCGGGATGGCGGCTGGCGACGACTTCCCCGACGACCTCGTGGATCGGGAAGCCGTCCTTTTCGGCGCCGCTGGGCCCGTCGTCGCCCGGAAGTGGCCCGCGCACACCGCGAAAGGCCGGCATGTCGCTGCCACAGACCCCGGCGGCCAGGAACCGCAGCAGCACTTGACGATCGCGCAGGATGTCAGGAGTCTTCTCGGGGATCGATGTCCGCTCGAACAGATACGGCGCGACGATCCGGTAGGACCACATGTCAGACCTCCACCGGCAGCCGGCTCCAGCCCCACTGGAAGCTGGACGGCGGACGGAACGCCGCCTCGTCGATGATCCGGTAATCGGGCACCCGCCGCAGCCATTCTTCAACCATGACGGCGATCTCAAGACGGGCAACGTGGTAGCCCAGGCAGAAGTGCTGGCCCCGGCCGAAGGCGAGCGAACGCTGGATGGGGCGGTCCCAGATGAATTCGTCGGGTTCCGGATACTCCCGCTCGTCGCGGTTGGCCGACGCCAGCAGGGTGATGATTCGCTGGCCCGGCTTGATCGTGGTGTCGTGAATGGTGAACGGTTTACGCGCCGTTCGGGCGAACCACTGCGCGGGAGCGCAGTAGCGGATCATCTCCTCGCGCGCGACGGGCACGTTAGCCTTCGCGTCTGCCCGCACGGCGGCGAGTTGATCGGGATGACGCAACAGTTCCCACAAACCGTGGGCCACGATCTTGGGCACGGTTTCGGTGCCGCCGATGAACACGCACAGCATCTGCGTGGCCACTTCGATGTCGTCGAGCGAGCTGTCGTCAGGCAGCCGGTAGCCGAGCAGGCCGTCGACCACTGGCAACTGCTCGTCGGACGCGTGGGCCCGCCGCTCTCGTACCGACGGGATGAGGTAGTCCAAGTAGTTGGGCCGCGACCGTGCAGTGTCGACACCGCTGCCGGGCTCGGCGAGGCTGCCCGCATTCACCGCGGCCAGCACCTCGGATGCCAGGTCTACGGGGATGCCAAGAAATTCGCACACCACGGATGCTGCGACGATCCCGCCATACTCCTGGGTGAGGTCGAATGTTCCGCGGGGCAGCAGCAGGTCGAGCCGCTCGTTGGCCAGTGCGCGGATCCGGTCCTCCAATTGCGCTGCCGCCCTTGGCCGGAACGACTTGCTGTGTGCCTGCCGGACACCGTCGTAAATCGGCGCGTCGAACACCGCGTGGAACGGCAGCGGATGCCACGGCGGGTCTGCGACCGGCCCGTCGTTGTGATGGGCCAGCGTCGATGCCGGCGGCAGGGTGCCCTCCGAGGCGACGAACGTTCCATCGTTGACCGCCAGCACATCCCAAATGTCGGCAAACCGCGAGAGCGCGAACGTATCCCACTCGTCCAGGTAGTAGACCGGGAAATGCTCGCGCAGGACTCGGTAGTAGGGCAAAGGATCGGCCATCACCGAGGGATCGAACGGATCGTACGAGAAGTCCTGCATCCAGGCGGCTTTCATTGCAGCGGCGA
Organism: Mycobacterium sp.; assembly: GCA_035506875.1. GTDB lineage: Bacteria > Actinomycetota > Actinomycetes > Mycobacteriales > Mycobacteriaceae > Mycobacterium. The sequence goes on along the minus strand of DATJOR010000066.1, from coordinate 10,712 downwards.
CGGGGGCAGGGCTTGCAGAATCGAATCTTCCCAGCCGTCACGAAGCGCCGGCGCCACGCTCATCCAGGTGACGATCTCAGCCGGCGGGTTGTCCTTCCACGACGGATAGTGCTCGGCGAAGCACTCCCAACCACCGTCGAGCGCCCAGTAGTGGATGACCTCGTTGTAACGGAAGGTAGTAGTGAACGATCCCAGCCAGCGTTTGCCGGTGCGTTCCGACCACGGCACGTAGAGCCGCTCCAGCTCGCGGATGTAGTCATCCTGGCGGCCAGGTTTGGTCTGCATGATTTCTTGAATCACCACCGACGCATTGAAATTCGCCTCGCGCAGCGCAGCGAGGGTCTTGTTGCTGGGCCCCGGGTACATGATCCGTCCCTCCCCCGAGGCGCCGACGTCGGCAAGGAATGCCGACCATTTCCCGGCAGCGGCCTCATGGCTGCCACCACGGGCCTGTGCCGCCCCGATGCGCGCATAGTCGGCGAACGCGTCGATCTCCCAGATGATCGTCACCTGCGGCCAGTGTCCGTTGTAGAGGGTGGTTTCCCACAAGCAGAACAACCGGGCGCCAAGCTCTTCCATCATCGGCTGATACGTGTCGACGAACGCTTGCGTGAATTGGTCGCTTGTTCCAGAACCCAGCGCAATCGTCTCGTGCAGATACAGCAGCGTGTGGCTGTGATACTTCCGCATCAGCCGACCGGGATCAGTTCGGAATCGACTGGCAAGCAGGCTTTCATGTCGCTGCGCAGGGTCTCGGTGGGGCCGACCGTGCCCGAAACGCCTGCCGCGGTGAGGGCGTGGCGCTTGAAGGCGCGTGCCGCGCCGCTGAGCACATGCTGCACCGTGGTTGTCCGATGCCCCACGGCCAGTGGCCAATCGTCATGCCAGAGCGTGACTTCCGTCATCCAGCGATCCAGCGCCGCAAGCACCACGTGGCGAATCCTCGAGTCCGAGGCGAACATCTCCGCGCTGACGGCCAGGCCGCGCGTCGCGCATCCGGTGCTGGCGGGGATCTGCGAATCGAGGTCGGCTGCTCGCATGCCCAGGATCTGCAGCGGGCGGGTATCACACTGCTGGGGTAACAGCACATGGACGTCCCACCCGGCCCGCACCCGGTCGTACAGCCAGCCCCCGACCGAACACACCACGTCGGCCGGGCTGGCGGCGACGACGTCGAGGCGGTACTTGACCGCGCCGCCGTCGCGGTGCGGTGCGGTCGACCGCGGTTTCCTGAAATCCACGTCAAAGGTCCTCATCGCGACCCAGCGTGACACTTTTGCGTCAATCTGTAAAGGTTCGATTAGGCTACGTATTGCGCCGGGTCTTCAATTCGGCGAGAACTTCGTCGGTGTGCTCGCCCAGCCGTGGCGCGGTCCACCGTGGTGCCCACGGCGTGCCGTGGAAGTCCGCGGGTGTCGCGACCATCGGAACATCTCCGGCCTTGTCCGGCACGTCGACCATGCCGCCGGCGGCGTGGAACTGCTCGTCGGCGACGACATCCTCGACGGAGTTGACCGGTGACCAGAAGAAGTCCGGTTCGCCTCCGAATATCTCCGCCCACTCGTCAAGGGGTTTGGTGGCAAAGATCTGGTCCAACTCGGCGATCAGTTCGACGGCGTTCACGGCGCGGGCACGAGCATCTACGAACCGCGGGTCATCCAACCATTCGGCCTTGCCGACGGCGCGGCACAGCGGGGGCCAGTGCCGATCGACTTCCAGGCCCACGATCCAGAACCTCCGGCCGTCGGCGGCGGCGTAGTTGTTCATGCACGGATTGCCCATCGTTTCGCGTTGCCCGACCGCGATGGGCTGACCCGTCATCAGGTAGGTGTTCAGGTCGAAGCTCACGGTGTAGGCGCCCTGGCGGTACAGCGACGTGCTGACCAGCTGGCCGGATCCGGTCCGGTCGCGGGACACCAGCGCCGCGCAGATGGCCGCTGCCAGCGTCATGCCGGCCGAGTGGTCGCCCATTCCGCCGCGCTGGAAGGGTGGCGTGTCACCGGGGCGGGTCAGCAGATGGGCCAACCCGGCGCGCGCCCAGAAGGCCGCGATGTCGTAAGCGGCCCGGTCGGCGTCGGGCCCGGTTTCGCCGAAGCCGGTGATCAGGCCGTAGACAAGGCGGGGGTTATCGTTAGCTAGCGACTCGAAGTCGAATCCGAGGCGTTGCAACGCCCCGGGCCGGACGTTTGTCACGAATACGTCGGCGCCGCTGATCAATTCGAGAGCCGTGGCGCGGCCGGTGTTGGTTGTCAGGTCGAGAACGATGCTGCGCTTGGAGCGGTTGTCCATTTCGAACGGTGGACTGACGTCGATATCGAGCCCCAGCATTCGGCCGAACAGCCGCGCGGGATCGCCGCTCGGCGGCTCGATTTTCACGACGTCCGCACCCCACTCGGCGAGGATGCCGCCTGTCGCGGGGCCGGCGACCCAGACGCCCAGCTCGATGACGTTGATGCCTTCCAGTGGTCCGGCCATGCCACACACCATGCCACGCGTACGCTCAGGCTCCATGAGCATGGTCACCGGGCACGGGCCGCTGAGCAGTGCTCCGGCCGGTTGGTTTTCACCGACGGTGCCCGCTGGCGTCGTCTATGTCGAGCCGCATCGCCGGCGCGTGCACGCGGTCAAAGGCGGGCGCACGGTGATCGACACCGAACATGCGTTGCTGGTGCATCGGCCAGATCGCCCGCTCACCTTCGCTTTTCGTCCTGAGGATGTGCAGGGCCTGCCCAGTGATCCCGTTGCCGAGGCGCCGGGATTTGTGCACGTGCCGTGGGACGCGGTGGACACCTGGATCGAAGAGGGACGCACACTCGTGCATTATCCGCCCAACCCGTACCACCGGGTTGACTGCCGGCCCACCAAACGGCGGCTGCGGGTCGACGTCGGCGGCACCACGCTGGTGGATACCGACGACACCGTGATCGTGTTCGAGACAGCACTGGAACCTCGCTTGTACGTCGATTCTTCACAAGTGCGCACCGACCTACTCCGCCAAACCAAAACCTCGACCTACTGCAATTACAAGGGTGTCGCGACTTATTGGTCTGCCGTCGTCGGGGACGCGGAAGTCGAGGACGTGGCGTGGAGCTATCAGGACCCGCCGCCAGAAAGCCTGCCCATCAAGGGCTTCCTGAGTTTCGACCCGGCCCGCGCCGAGATACTTGCCGAACTGCCCGCTCAGGACTTCGGCGGCGAATAGCTCGGCCGCCCGAGTCCCAGCTCGTGCTGCGCGATCATGTTGCGGAACACCTCAAGCGTGCCGCCGTAGATACCGGTCGGCCCTGCCAGCCGGAAAATGTATTCGGCGCCACCGTTATCGGCAGCTCCGTTGGTCTCGATCGGCAGCGAAGACGCCGTGCCCAGCAGGTCCATCAGATCCGGCGCGACGTCCCGCATGGTTTGCGCATTGGCTACCCGCCCGAACATTCCCGGGGTGCTCAACGCCGCCTCGGTGCGGGCAATACTGCGGCCCAACCGATATGCCACCGACTTGTCGTCGATCGGCCGGCGGCCGGCGGTGTCGGGTTGTCCGACCAGCGCGGCGATTTCGTCGATCGCCTCGGCCATCAGCGTGAGATGCTCGCTCATCACCGCGATCGTCTGTAGGCCGTCGTCATCACGTTCAACGGTGCCGTGTTCTGCGTCGAGCGCTCCGCGCAGTACCGCCCAGCCTCCGTTGACCTCACCGATTCGGTATTTGTCATCCACCCGCACGTCGCTGTAATAGACGATGTTGGTCCGGTCGCCGTCGATAGTGCGGATGGGTTGGATCTCTACCCCCGGCGAATCCAGCGGCACCAGGAACATGGTCAGGTTCTTGTGTTTCGGCGCATCGGGATCGCTGTTAGTAAGCAGGAAAACATATTGGGCGTTGTGGGCATTGGACGTAAACATCTTCGAGCCGTTGATGATCCAGCCCGCGCCGTCGCGAACCGCACGGGTCTTACAGGTCGCGACGTCGGAGCCGCCCTCGGGTTCGGTGTAACCGAGACACAGCCGGATGTGGCCGGACAGCACGCCGGGCAGCACCTCGTCGGTAACCTCTGCTGATCCGAACTGCCGCAACGTCCGCGCCACCATCGCCGTCGTGCCCCAGTGGAACCACGGCGTGTGCGCTCGGCCGATCTCCAAGTCCCAAATCCGTCGGCGCAGTGCGCTGAAGCCACCCTCTGATTCGTCTTTCCAGTCGGCGGCCAAATAGCCCTCGGCACCCAGCGCCAGGTGCACGCCCTCGTCGAAGTTCTCTCCGGACTGCCGGTCGCGTCGGCGCACTTCGTCGGTGACGTGCACGGCCAGGAACGCCCGCAACCGATCGCGGAATTCCTTGTCCTCCCTGGACAGTTCGACGCTGGCGAAGTCCATGAGCGCTACAGCCGCGCCTCGGTTTTGATGGCGTTGTCGGAGGTGCGCAGTGGGCGGATCAACGCGTCTTGGGCGAACGAGGCGATCAGCTCGCCCTCCTCGGTGTGCACAGCCCCGCGGACATACGACATGCCCGCACCCACTTGAGTGCTCTCGTGGGTGTACAGCAGCCAGCCCGTCCATTTCACCGGCTCGTGGAAGCTGACCGAGATCGTCATCGGCGCCGTCGACACCGTGAGGTGCGACTGAGCAGTACCGATACCCTTATGAGCCCGCATTGTGGTCGAAATACCAAGGTGACCAGTAAAATACGCGATCAGCGCCTTGGCCAGATCGTCGCGGGTAGGGATCGGGTCGTAGTGCAGCCAGGCGTACAACTCAGGGGGCCCGACCTCGTCGGGGCTGTTCACGTCGACTACGTCGACCAGCCTTAGTTCACGTCCGGCCATCGGCATCGCGCCGTCGTTGGCGTCGGCGGGGCCGGTCACCTCGGGGCGGGGCAGGTGGTGGCGGATGACGTCGTCGGATGGCACATCCAGCAGCGCGGTCATCGTCACGGCGCGTCGTCCGTTCTGCGTCACGCTGACCACCGCGGTCGCCGTTGAGCGGCCTTCGGCGACGACGTCGATGTCGAACTCGACGGGCGGGCCGACGAGGACGGCGCGGGCGAACACGGCGTGCACCGAGCGCACCGACTTCTCCGGGAACCGTTTAGCGACGGCAACAATCACCTGCGCAAGGACCTGGGTGCCTTCTACCACCTGACGTTCGTCCTCGGCGGCGATCCCGGTGTCGGCGACGAAACGGTTGTCCCCGTCGGGGCGTGCGTCGAACAAATCCAGGAGGCCGGCTATCGACCAGTGCGTCTGCTCAGATTCCGTTGTCACCTAGCGAGAATGACATTCTCGCTGAAACTTGTAAAGCCTTATGCTCCTCCGGAGGCGTCGATCACCAGGGTCTTGAACCGCTCGATGACCTCCAGGGCATGCGCCAGACTGTCGCCCGGCAATCCCACCTGCGCCCAGTTCACGCCCAGCTTGGCCAGCCGCTCCAGGCCGGTCAGGTAGGCATCGGCGTTGAAGTTATCGTCGGCCGGGCTACCACCTTCGGAGTTGCCGAAGACGATGTCGATCTTCGAGGCGTCCCGGCCCGCCTCGTCGAGTCGGCGGCGCAGATCGTCGATGCCGTCGGCGAGGGCCTCCACCGAATCCATCGGTGCCGTGCGCGCGGTCTGGGCCAGCGCGGGCGGCGCGGCGAACGGGCACCAGCCGTCGCCCTTCTCGGCGACCCGGCGGCGGGCCGCCCCGGTGTTGCCGCCGATCCAGATCGGCGGATGAGGGTCGCTTACCGGCCGTGGATGCGCGGTGATGCCGCGCGCGCTGAAGTTTCTGCCCTCGAACGTGATGTCGTCGCCAGTCCAGATCGCCCGGATCACATCGAGCGCCTCGTCGAACAGCGCAGCCCGCTCCTCGAAGTCCACACCGAGCGCGGCGAACTCACGCTTGAGATAGCCGACCCCGACGGCGAGGGTGAACCTGCCGCCAGAGAGCAAGTCCAGTGTTGCGCCAGACTTGGCCACTACGAACGGATTTCGGTATGGCAGCACGACAATGTTCGGGATCAGCCGCAGTGTGGTGGTGCGCGCCGCGGCGTAGCCCATCGCGACGAACGGGTCCAGCGCGTCGTGTCCGCCGGCTTCCAGCCAGCGCTGGCTGGGCGCCGGATGATCGGTGAATCCGAAGCCGTGAATACCCGCGGCTTCGGCGGCCGCTGCGACCGTGGCGATGCCGTCGCCGCTGATCAACTCCGGGTTGTATGGGTGGCTGTGCATCGGGTGCGTGATGGTGAAATGCATCTGCCGCTTTCCTTAGCTGAACGCCGACGATGTCCCTGCAAAATACCGCGTGACATTTATACGATAATCTGTAAAGCCAGTCGGGCGACCGGCCGGTCTGTTTTACCCGCGAAGGAGCGACGCAGTTGGGCATTGTGACCACGAGCTCAGAAACGGCCTTCGCTCGCGCACCGGAGGTCATCTATGACTTCGTCACCAACCCAGCGAACTGGACGAAGACGTATCCGGGATGCACGCGATGACGGCGACCACTGATATCACTGAGGGCCTGACACCGCTGGCCACCGGCTTCTGCTTCGGTGAGGGCCCGCGCTGGTTCGAGGGGCTGTTGTGGTTCTCCGACATGCTGGGCGAGGCCGTGCACACCGTCGACCCGGACGGCTCGCTGACCACGTTGTCGCTGCCGGGGCATGCTCCCTCCGGCCTGGGATTCCGGCCGGACGGCTCACTGTTGATCGTGTCGACCGAAAACCGGCAGCTGCTTGGCTACGACGGGGAGACCATCACCACGATCGCGGATCTGAGCGGTGTCGCACCGGCAGACCTCGGCGACATGGTTGTCGACCATCTCGGCCGCGCCTACATCGGGTCGCAGGCCTTCCAGGGCGGCGTCATCTTGCGCGTCGATCCCGACAACAGCGTGAGCGTGGTGGCGCGAGATCTGGACTTCCCCAACGGAATGGCGATCACCGCCGACCACAAAACTCTGATCGTCGCCGAGTCCATCGGCCGGCGATTGAGCGCGCTGCGCATCGGCGACGACGGCGAGTTGTCCGACCGCCGAGTGTTCGCCGACGGCCTGGACGGCCCACCCGACGGCATCAGTCTCGACGCTGACGGCGGCGTGTGGACGTCGATGACGCTGGCGCACCAGTTCGAGCGCATCGTCGAGGGCGGTGAAGTGACTCATCGCATCGACATCGGCGACCGCGCCGCGATCGCCTGCATGCTCGGCGGCTCCGCGCGCCGCACGTTGTTCATGCTGTCGAGCACCGACGCCTATCCCCAACGGCTGATCGGTACCCGGCTGTCCCGGCTCGACACGGTGATCGTGGATACTCCCGGCGCCGGCCTGCCCTGAAAGGTTAACGATGACCGACTCCTATTACGAGTTGCTCGCAGCAGGATCAGACGCCGGCCCGTTGGGCGAAAAGTTCCGTGCCACAGACTTAGTCAGGAGCACGTGGACGGCCGCGATCCAGCATGCCGCTCCGGTGTCGGCGTTGTTGGTCCGCGCGCTGGAACGCTGCGCCGCCCGCGACGACACCCGGCTCAGCCGGGTCGCCGTCGACCTACTCGGCCCGGTGCCGGCCGACGGCGACATCTGGGTCCGCTCGAAGGTCGAACGACCCGGTAAGCAGATCGAGTTGATCAGCGCCGAGACGCTCGCCCTGGGCCCCGACGGTCAGCCCCGGCCGACCGCGCGGGCCACCGGTTGGCGGCTGCAGCAACTCGACACCACCGACCTGGTGCACGCCCCCGCGCCGCAGCCGCGTCCGCTCAGCGAGGCCCGCAGCCGCGATCTGGCGAAGGACTGGGACCGCAACTATGTGCACAGCCTGGACTGGCGCTGGCTGACCAAGCCCCTTAACGACGGCCCGGGTGAGTCGTGGATCAAGCCGACCACGAACCTCGTCGACGGCGAGCGGATGACGCCGTTGGAGCGGCTGTTCGCCGTCGCCGACTGCGCCAACGGCATCGGTTCCAAACTCGACATCACCAAGTGGACGTTTTTGAACAACGACCTCGTCGTGCACGTGCACCGGATTCCCGACGGCGAGTGGATCGGCATCCGCGCTGAAACCAACTACGGCCCGGACGGTATCGGCACGACGGTCGGCACCCTGTTCGACGAGACCGGGGCCGTGGGCAGCATTCAGCAGTCGGTGTTGGTGCGCCGCCGCCCTGGGTCTTAGCGCGCCGGCGTCGACCCCGACGCCGCGGGCGTCGGTGCGATGACGTCGACGACCCGCAGGCGTGCGCCGATTGCCGCCGCGACCAGATATCCAACATCGTCCGGCGGCATTGATCCGGTTGACCGGACGATCGAGGCGCGTACGCCGGTGCCGACGAATTCGGCGTCCAAACCGGCGACCCAGGCTTCCAGCCTCCGACGGGACCTGCCGGTCGGCGGGCCGATCAGCACCACGTCACCGCGTCCACGATCGATCATCGGCGGAATGACTTGTTCCGCAAAGTGTTGCGCACCAACCCACGAACCCTCGACCACACCCGCGCTACTGACCAGCACGTCGACAGACCCGATCAGGTAGTCGGCGGACTCGACGAATCTATCGATGGAAGGCGGATCTGCAAGGTCCAGGTAAGCGGCGAACGCAGCGGCACCATCGGACCGCAGGCGCGCCGCGAATCGCTCGCAAATCTCGGTTCGACGTGTCCCCATCAACACCAGGTCCCCGTCCGCGGCCAACCGCGCCGCAGTCGCAAGGGCGATGAGCGAGGAGGCCTCGGTGATGACGACGGCCCGGGAGTGGCTCACGAACGACGCCGATCAGCGGCGATACGCTGGGCCCCGGCTAAGATTTGGTGGTCAGCTACCAGTGACACGAAAACAGCGTGACACTTCGGGGTATTTTTGTAAAGTTTGGGTATGGAGCAGACGCCGACCATCGAAGCGGACACCTCGACGCAGCAGCGGATCCTCGCGGCCACCGCTGAAGTACTCGGCCGCAACGGCAAACGCAAACTCAGCCTGTCCGACGTCGCGGCCCAGGCCAGCGTGTCCAGGCCGACGCTTTACCGCTGGTTCGCATCGAAGGAGGAGCTGCTGTCGGCGTTCTCCCGCTACGAACGGCAGAGCTTTGAAAGCGGTATGGCCCGGGCGACAGCCGGCCTCAAAGGTGCAGACAAGCTCGATGCGGCGTTACGGTTCATCGTCGACTACCAGCACTCTTATACGGGTGTGCGGATGGTCGATATCGAGCCCGAACATGTCATCAGCCAGTTCTCGAACGTCATCCCGCAGATGCGGGATGGTTTGCAGCGGCTGATACCGGGTCCCAACGCCGCGGTGAAGGCGGCCACTGCGATCCGAGTTGCGTTCTCCCACTACATGATCCGCAGCGACGACGCCGACCAGTTCTTGGCCCAGCTGCGCCACGCGGTGGGCATCAAGGCGCCGGAATAATCAGTCGAACAGCACCGCGGCGTTGAGATAGCCGGTCGGGTCGAAGGCCGTCTTGAGCGTTCGCATCGCCGCGATGTCGGCGGGTTCGCGGGACATGCCGACGTAGCGGCGTTTGCGGCTACCGACCCCGTGTTCGGAGCTGACGTTGCCGCCGCATCCGGCGATCAGATCCATCATCGCCGCGTACAGGTCGCGTTCCTGCTCGTCGCTGCAGCGCAGCACGTTGAGATGCAGGTTGCCCTCGCCGATGTGCCCGAACAGCACCCCGATCGCGTCGGGCGCGTGGCGGTGCAGCAACGCGTCCGCGTCGAGGGCGAACGCGGCGACCGCTGACAGCGGCAGTGACACATCGAACTTCACCGGCGGCCCATAGACGCCGAGCACCTCGGCAATCGATTCCCTCAGCCGCCACAGCCGTTGTTGCGCAGCCGAATCCACACCTACCGCCGGTTCATCGCATGTCCGCACTTCGTCCAGCGCGTCGGCGAGGCGCTCGGTCTGGTCGACGTCGGACGCCAGTTCCACCAACAGCAGCCAGGCACCGCGCACCGGCGCGGCCACACCCAGATGCTCGTCGGTGAGCGCGGTGGCCCGGCCGTCGATCAATTCCAGGGCGGCGATGCCGTCCAGATCGCGAAACAGCCGACCGGCGTCGACCAACGCGTCAAGGTCCTCGAAGCCGCACACGGCCGTCACCCGATGCGGCGGATCGGGGTGCAGCCGCAGATCAAGCGCGGTGATCACGCCCAGCGTTCCTTCGGCGCCGACAAACAGCGACGGCAGGTCGTAGCCGGTGTTATCGGCCCGCACCCGCGAGTGCCGTCGTACCACCGACCCGTCGGGCAATGCGACGTCGAGACCGATGACCTGCTCGCCCATGTTGCCGTAACGCACGGTTCGCAGCCCACCGGCGTTGGTCGACGCCATCCCCCCGACGGTGGCGGTGTCGCGCGCGGCCAGGTCGACGCCGAACACCAGACCGGCCGCCGCCGCCGCACGCTGAACGGCGGCCAAGGTCGCTCCCGCCCCGGCTTGGACGCGGTGCTCGATTATATCGACATCGCTTATCGCGCTGAGTCTTTCGGTCGACAGCAGCACGTCGTCGTGCTCGGGGACGGTGCCGGCCACCAAGGAGGTGCGACCGCCCTGGATGGTGACGTGGGCACCGGCGTCCCGGCACACCCGCAGCACCTCGGCGACTTCCGTTGCCGAGCCCGGACGCACCAGGGCGCTGGCACGTCCGCGGTAGCGGCCGGTGTGGTCGATGCTGCGGCCGGACAGCACGTCGGGGTCGGTGCTGACATGGTTCGGCCCGACCAGCGACGACAGCTGCTGCAGCACACT
>DATJOR010000065.1:0-3029 GCA_035506875.1 Mycobacterium sp. | reverse complement strand
AGCGGGCCAATTCAAGGGCCAGCGCCTGGCCGATGCCCGAACCCGCGCCGGTCACCAGTGGGTAGGTGTCCGCACTGCGTAGTCGCACAATGATGTCGTCAACGCGGCCCACAGCTTTACCGGATGGCGTGACAACGGGAGCGCGCAACAACTGAGATAGCTGGATTAGCGACATGGATATCCCTTCCTAGCGCATAAGGTGGTTGATTGGCATCGTTAGGGATGCGGCAATACGACTGCCGCACTTGGGGTTAGGCCCAGCTGCCGCCGACGGCGCTGTCGGTGGAGTTCATGTTGTTGCCGGCCGTCTGGACTTTTTGGCCGTGGGAGTTGGCCTGTTCGTAGATGACCTGGAAGTTGCGACCCAGCTGGGTGATGAACTCCTGGCAGGCCACCGAACCCGCGCCGCCCCAGAAGTCACCGGCGGCCAGCACATCGCGCACGATGGACTGGTGCTCGGCCTCCAACGAGGCGGCCTGGGCGCGGATGAGCGCGCCGTGGGCGTCCACGTCGCCGAATTGGTAACTGATCGACATGAGGGTGTGCTCCTAAAAGTCGTGTGACGGTTTGGGTTAGCTGGACAGGATCTGCTGGGAGGCCTGCTCTTGCTGCTCGTAGTTGTTGGCATCCCGGATCAACCCGTCACGCACGCCGTGCAGCATGTTGACGATGTTGCGGAAGGCCTGGTTCATCTGGCCCATGGTGTCGTAGGACGTCATCTGGGCGGTGCCACTCCAGCCGGCACCGGCGATGTTCTGGCTCGACGCCCACATCTTGCGGGCCTCGTCTTCCACCGTCTGGGCGTGCACGTCAAAACGGCCCGCCATCGACCGCATCTCGTGCGGGTCAGTCATAAAACGCGTAGGCATATCCTTTGCTCCTTATCCGAAACGGTTATTGCGCTGGCCAATCCGATTGACCGAGCTGAAATGACTTGCTGGTCCTCTCTTTCCGTTACCCGACCCCCGCCCAGTGCGGCACCATGGGGGGCCGATCCAAGAACCGGGTGTCCATGCTGGCGGCGGCGGCAGCGCCCCGTCCCGGCATACCTGCCAGTGGGACCCCGGACACGCCGGGGGCGACCGGCGGGCTGGTTAGCGGGGTGCCGCCCAACGCCGAAGCGATAGGGCTTGTCGTTGGAGCCACGGCAGTCCAGCTCGACGGCACGGACAACGGCCCGAGCGAGGCCGCCTTGCCCAACCCGGCCGACAACCCGCTGCCGAGCCCCCCCAGCCCGCCAACGTTTCCCAGACCTCCCAGCGGGCTGGCGAGCCCACCGGCAGCGGCACCGAGCCCGTCGCTCGCCGCCGCTCCTGCGGCGTCACCGGCCGCACCAGCTGCTTGGCCGCCGAACAAGCTCGTGAAGGCACCTAACGTGTTGCTCGGCATGTAGAACCCGGACGAAAATATGGTGTTCCAGATGTTTGCGTTGGGCCCCCACTCGTTCCAGAGGTTGTCGAGCGCGGAATTCCCCGACGACCCCCCAGCGAGCAGATTCCAGATGCCACTGAGCCCCGAGGTCGATGTCACCGAGGACGACGCCGACGATGCCGGAGATGCCAATCCCTGCAGCGTATTTGGCACGGTGGTGACCACCTGTGACAGAGATTGGGTGGCCGTCCCACCCGAGGTGGACGTGGCCTGGGCTACTGCGGCGGACTGGCCGGTTACCCCACCGGCGGTGGTGTTCTGTGCCGGCCCGGTGAACGGCGTGAGCTGGCTCGCAGTCGCCGACGAACCCGCGTAGCCGTACATCGCCGCGGCGTCTTGAGCCCACATTTCGCCGTACTGCGCCTCGCTGGCCGCGATCGCCGGGGTGTTTTGCCCCAGAAAGTTCGTCGCGACCAGCGACGCCAGCTGAGTGCGGTTGGCTACGACCACCGACGGCGGCACGGTCGCCGCAAACGCAGCTTCATACGCCGCCGCAGCGGCCTTGGCCTGTGCCGCGGTCTCGTCCGCCTGTGCAGCAGTAGTGTTCATCCACGCCGTGTACGGCGCGGCGGCGGCTGCCATTGAGGCCGATGCGGGACCGCGCCATCCGTCGCTCGTGAGCCCCGAGATGATCGAGCTATAGGCGGCCGCCTGCGAACGCAAGTCAGCTGCCAAACCTTCCCAGGTGGCTGCGGCGGTAATCATCGACCCTGAGCCCGGGCCGGCGTACATGCGAGCGGAGTTGATCTCCGGTGGCAGTGCTCCGAAATCCAGCATGCTGCACCCCTTTACAAACTGGTCTTAACTAAGTTGCCCCCAACTAGGTGGTTGCCGTTGCGTTGGCGGCTTCGGTGGCCGCATACGAACCGGCACTGGTGCCCAAGGTGCGCACGAACATGTCATGTACGGCGGCGGCCTGGGCGCTGACTGCCTGATACATCGCGGCATGAGCACCGAATTGTGTTGCGGTCAAGGCTGATACTTCGTCAGCAGCGGCCGGGACAACTCCCGTCGTCGGGGCGGCGGCGGCCGCGTTTTGGGCGCCAATCGCTGTGCCGACACCTCGCAGCTGGTCGGCTGCTGATGTCAACAGTTCTGGCTGTGTGGTCACGAAAGACATTGGAAATCTCCTTTTTTCAGGCAGGCTGAATCAGCGTCGACTGTCGCGCAGAGCACAACAAGGACGACGCGCGCACGAGAACTAGGCGTGCGTGTGTTAGGTGAAGCGGCGCAAGCCGATTCAGATAATGGAGATAGCGCCGGGGCCGGATCCGAGCGAAATGCTCATCGGTCTCGGATACGGACTGTCACTAGGACTCATTTCGCCTCACCTCCTCACGGCCAGGGCACACAGGGATGCCAACACGTTGCACATGGGATGAGGCGGACCCGCCAGATTAGCTGGCCGCGGCACCCCTCTCGTCAGAGCTTTGGCACTGCACGGCGTATCCGGCTGAGCCGGAAGCCACTTGGGCTCAACCCTTAACCCGGGAGGAGCTGTCCTGACCCTGGGCGTCTTTCGACGTTCGAGGTCAGTGGCCTATATCCGTGCAGACGCCTCACCTAGCGAGGTGCTTGCAGAGGCAAGTGTTCCACCA
>DATJOR010000064.1:0-11477 GCA_035506875.1 Mycobacterium sp. | reverse complement strand
TCAAGGCGCTACTCGCCGAATACGACCGAGCGGATGTGCCTTTCGAATACCAGGCGGTCTGCATCGACAAGTTCGGCGTGGACGGCCATCGGGAGCTGGCCGAGGTCGGCGTCACCGACAACATCGTCATCCCCTGGGTTTACCCCGAGTTTGGGGGACTCGGCTTCGATGCGCCGATAGAGAAGAAGAAGGATTCGCTGAAACGCTTCGCCGACACCTATATCCACTCGGGATGGCAGGACAAATGACTCGCTCCGGCAACGATGCCGAGCGAAGCGATGAGGAGGAGCGGCGCAAATGACCCAGTCACCGGCGCACGCGGCAGGAAAGCGTTCCCGCGATGCGGTAGGCGCCAGAGACAAAGATGCGTGGCTGGCTGTGTTCACCGACGACGCCATCGTCGAGGACCCGATCGGCCCGTCGCATTTCGATCCCGAGGGCAAGGGGCATCGCGGCCGAGACGCCATTTCAGCGTTCTGGGACAAGGCAATTGCGCCGACGGACAAGATCGAATTCCACTTCCGCGACACTTATCAATGCGGCAATGAAGAAGCCAACGTCGGCCACATCCTGATCACCGCGGCCGGACACCAGGTCACCGCGGAAGGCGTGTTCACCTACAAGGCCAACGACGACGGCCAGTTGGTGGCCCTGCGTGCCTACTGGGAGGTTGACCGGGCAACCGCGAGCGCACGCAAGATCTGAACCCAGCACTCCTCTGACCCGTAATCAAATTGTGGACGGCGTGCCTGTTCGAAGGGACGATCCGGTACGGGTGCGAGGCGATTTCGACGCGCCCTCGCGCTGGCTCTGGCTGTTCAAGTGGTGCGTGCTGGCGGCACCGCACTATCCCATTTTGATACTGCTCTATCTGGCCTATCCGCTGGTGACCGTCGCCGCCGGCATCGCCATCTTGTTCACCGGACGGTACCCGCGTCCACTCTTCGACTTCAACGTCGGGGTGCTGCGGTGGTCGTGGCGGGTGATGAATTACCGATTTCCGATGAACAGCACCGACAAGTACCCGCCCTTCACGCTCGCGCCCCGGCCCGACTATCCGGGCGATCTCGCGGTCGACTATCCGGAGCAGCTGACAAACTGGGCCGTGCTGGTGAAGTGGTGGCTATTGGCGCTGCCGCAGATCCTAGTTTGCTGGGCGATGGAGCCGCTCCTGCAGTTGCTGTGTGTCATCGCCCCGTTCTGGCTTTTGGTCACCGGCACGATCCCGCCGGGCATCCGCGACCTGCTGCTGGGCATCGTTCGTTGGCGCTACCGGGTGGCGGTGTATGTGTCGTTGATGCGCGACGAATATCCGCCTTTCCGACTGGATTTGGGCAGTGATGACACGCCGTAATCCGCTGTTCCCGTACATCTACCGACTCGGCATGCCGCTTTTCGACCGGCTGTTCTACCGCCGGTATCGCCGCGAGGCGATGAGCAACGCCACCGGCCGGCTGCTGATGGTGGGCCTGGGCCCGGGAAGTGACTTGCTGTTTCTTCCACCTGCGGTGAGCTCGGTAGCTGCCGTGGAGCCGGAGGCGGCGATGCGCCGAATGGCTTCCCGGTTGGCGCGCCGTCACGGCATCGCGGTTGACGTAGTCGACGGCAGCGGCGAGTCGATTCCATTCCCGGACGACAGTTTCGACTCGGTGCACGTTGGCCTGGTGTTGTGCTCGGTCGATGATGTGGCCGCGACGCTTGGGGAAATCCGGCGTGTGCTCGCCTCCGGCGGCAGGCTGGTGGTCCTCGAGCATGTCCGCGGCGACGGGGTGATGGGTCGGTTCCAGGACCTGATCGCCAAGCCCTGGTCGTGGCTGGCTTCCGGTTGCGAACCGAACCGTCGCACCGTCGACGCCATTGCCGCCGCCGGATTCGATTTCGGCGGATTGCGCAGCATCCGACGCACCCTGGTGCCGCCACCCTGCAGTCCTCATCTGCAAGGCTTCGCCACCGTCATCGAGCCCTAGGCCACCGATCCTCAGGTTTGTTCATCTTTAGTTCATCTATTAGATAGCTTCTATTCATCTGTGGCGCGTGTCACTATTACAGCGGTTGACTCGTCACTCGCGAGTCGCCCGCTGTCGGGCGACCCACAACGTCATCACCGAGTCAAAGGGGGCACGTCGTCGGCCGCGGGTAGCCCGCAATGCACATCAGCCAAAGATTCGAGAATTGGAGTCTCCCATGAGTGCTCGGGGTACCACGCTCGCTATCGGCACCGCCGCCGGCGCCTTCCTGGCCGCCGGACTCATCCCATTGGCAACCGCCGCCTCCGCCCGAGCCGACGGTGAGGACATCGGGCCGGCAGCGGACACGGACTTTATCTCTGCCACCGACCCATTGCTTAAGCTCCTGGGCGTCACGGACATCGGGGCGGCCGACCCTGACGATAATTTTGAGGGGATGATTTTGAACATTCCTTCTCTCGGCATCACAGATGTGTTGACGTCTGGGCAGGACCCCTCGGATATGTTGGCCACACTTGGGGTGCCGATTCCCGACGACACCGGCATCGGGACCGCTGGCATCACAGTCAACACGTTCGTCGACGCGATGAATCCAGCCCTCGACAGCAGCTTCACCATTCCCTTCACGGATCCCCTCTCAGGGCTGTGGGACATCCTCGTTATGAACGACTTCTTCGGCCTGTGAGGTGGACAGCTGAACTGAGATCGCCGTCGTCCTACTCGACGCCTACGGCCTCGATGATGTTCAGTCGCGCCGCGCGGCGCGCCGGCGGTAGCGAGCCGAGCAGGCTGATCGCCAGCGCGCCGGCGGTGAAGACCAGCGCCATCGGGCTCGGCCGGAACCCGACGGTGAAGTTCATCATGTCCCCGCTGACGAGGCTGTAAAGCCATTGATCGGTCAGGCCGATCAGCAGTCCGCAGACGCCGCCGACGACACCAATGGCGGCCGCCTCGGCGAGGATCATCTGCAAGGTGAACCGCCGGCTGGTTCCCATCGCCCGCAACACACCGATTTCGCGGCGCCGTTCAAGCACCGATAGCGTCAACGTGTTGAAAAGTGCTACCGCCGCGACGAATACAACAATGATCCACACGGCGTTGGCGATGAACATGCTCTGATGGAGTGGCGCCTCAAGGCCTGCCAGCGCCATGCGACCGGTGTATACGTAATTCGGTGCCGGCACCACATGACGGACGTCGGCCAATAAGTGATTCGGATCCACGCCTGGCGCCGCGGTGATTTGGAGTTCTGTCGCTGACGGACGATCGAACCACATTCGCATCCGATCGACGTCTAGCCCAACGGTGCCGATGACGGTCGAGAAGTACGGGACCAGGGCCAGCACAGCCGCTCGACGCGGGCCGTGTGGCGTTTGCAGCTGGAGGCCGTCGCCGACCCGGACATGGAGTGTCTTGCCGAGGTTCTGCGAAAGCACCACGCCGCGACCGGCGAGCACGGCATTGCGTACCCGCTCATCGAGCGCGCGGTAGAGCGGATCGGCTGTCCCGGCGGAGAATCCGTCGAGCATTACGCGCGTCCCGCCGACCTCAGCGAAACCGAATGAACCTTCGGTGACACTTTTTACGCCCGGCACTGCGGCGACCTGGCCGGCAAGATCTCGCGGCAGTGCGTCGGCGGCATAGCTGTCGGGAGGATCCGCGCTTACCCACACGTCGACGCCGGCGACCGGTGCGAAGATGGCGCGCGCCGAGCGGATCATGTCGGCGTTCGTACCGGTGATCACGACGGTGGTGACCACTGCGATGAGCACGGTCATCACGGTGGCCCACACTCGCCGGGGCGCCCGCTCGATCGTGGCCGCCGCGAGGCGCCCGACAGATCCGAACATGCGGGCCGTTGCCGCGGCGGCCTTGACCATCAGCGCGGTGAGCGCGAAGCCAAGCGCGATTTCGGCAGTGAAGAGCGCGAAGATCGCGGCGAATGCCAACGTGCCACGTTGGTCGACGACGACCAGGACCGATGCTCCGATCACTGCGACGGCCGCAATCCCGCTTGCCATCCGCAGCCATCGCGGCACGAAATCCGCGGCGGAAGCGCCGACCGGCGCCAAGGCCTCGACCGGTGAGACTTTGTACACCTGCCGCGCAGCCATCGCCGACGCCGCGGCGCTGGTGAGCACCGTCGCCGCCAGCGCCACCGGTACCGCATAGCCGGGCAACCAGTACTCCACCCGGGCCTCAAGACCCTGGGTAATTGCCGAAGGCAATCGACCAATAGCGATGCGGCCCATGACTATTCCGATGCCAGCCCCGATCGCTCCACCGATCGCCCCTAAAATCGCAGCCTCGGCGAGCAAGTCGAGAACGATGGTGGCGCGCCGTCCGCCGATCGCGCGCAGCATCGAGATGACTGGGCGGCGCTGGGTGATCGCCATCGTCATGGTGGTGTAGATCAGGAACGCGCCCACCACCAGCGCGACTCCCGCACCCATCAACGCCATGTAGTCCATCAGCTTCACGCCGTCGCCGGCGCGGGCCGCCCGCATGCTCGGGTCCGCAACGACTGCCCGGCCCTTTACGGCGGCCGTAACCGCGGCGCGCACGGCTGCAAGGCTGGCGCCGGGCTTGGTCGTGATCAGTATCGAATCGAGCTGGCCTTTTCGCCCGGCTATGTTCTGCGCCAGAGCAAGTGGAGCAAGGACGTAGTGGCCGCCGTTGAGGTCCGCAAGCTGCTTGCCGGTGAGCACCTCCGCGACCGCGACCGAAGCTGAGCCCAGTTGGAATGTCTCGCCTTTTTTGTGACCGACACCGGGTCCGACTTGGACACCGTTGGGGTTGGCGGACAGTATCTTTATTGGTTTCGCGACGGCGTCTTTCAACGCGCCACCCAACGCTTCGCTGCTCTTGTCAGCGCCAAACAGCAGTACCGGACCTGATGCCGTGGACGCAGAAGTGCGAATCATCGGTGCCGCGGTCGCGACGCCGGGCACGGCGGCGACGTCGGCCGTTATCGTGTCGGGAAATCCCGCATCGGTAATGCCCGACACCTCGAGCGCGGCGATTCCCGCGATCCCGTCGGACAGCCGGTTCACCGATCCGGTGATCGATCCGAAAATGCCGAATACCGCGACCAGATACATTGCGGAAACCGCCATTACGGCGACCGAGGCCGTCGTGCGCCGACGATGTACAACGAGTTCGCGCAAGCTGAATACACGTAGCCGGCTCGCCGTAGCCGCGATGGCCGAGGCCGGTCTCATCCCGCGACCGCTGACAACTCGTCGGAACCGACACGACCGTCTTGCAGGGTGATCACCCGATCCGTCGTCGCCGCGGCTTCCGGGTTGTGAGTCACCATCACCACCAACCGACGGTCACCGTCCTCGTGGGCGACCTCGGCGAGCAGCTCCAATATTGAAGCGCCCGTTGCAGAGTCGAGGTTTCCGGTCGGTTCATCGGCGAGAATCAGCGACGGGTCCATCATCAACGCCCGCGCGACCGCGACCCGCTGCATTTGACCGCCCGACAGTTCCGCCGGCCGATGCTCGGTCCGGTTGCCGAGCCCCACCCGGTCCAACAGCCGAACGGCGTCCGACTTCACCTTGCCCAGCCGCACACCGTCAAGCAGCTTGGGGACCGCCACGTTTTCCCATGCCGACAGGGTCGGCAGCAGATTGAAGAACTGAAAGACGAACCCCACGCGCCGATGGCGAAATTCCGACTGCTGTTCGTCGCTGAGATGACCAATCTCATCGCCGTCAAAGGTGATCGAACCGGAATCGGGCGAGTCCAATGCGCCGAGCAGATGCAGCATTGTGCTCTTGCCCGCGCCCGACGGCCCTACTACCGAGACAAACTGGCCGCCGCCGAACCACAGGCTTATCTCGTCGAGTGCGCGCACACACCGACCGCCGACCCGGTATTCGCGCACCACGTCGCAAAGTTCAATAGTCAGTCCGTGCAATGGTGTATCGCGAGTTTCGAGTCGTATGTTCATGGTCCTCCCGCGAGGCAGCAACACCCAGCCCACCGCGGCGACCTGAGCGCGATCGGCTGCCGTGCCCATCAGGGCACATTAGATATTACGAGTGGGCGCCTCAATCGGTTCGACCATTTCGCTCACCGGTTTCCGTGGGTAATCTGCGAAGAGATAGCACCCATTTGCACCGTTTTTGGGACCACCCCGTTGACAGGAGCCGCGCCCGAAGGAGGCCGATCCGATGTCGCTGCCCGCCCTTGAAGATATCGCCGCCCACACCGGCAGCACTCAGCCGATCGAGGGGGTAACCCGCATCGAGACCAGCCCGCGTGAGAAGGCCACGCCGATGATCATGGAGATGATGCACTCGGTGTACCCGCACGACGAGGTATTCGGTCAGTACTGCACCGTCAACGACTACATCGACTGCCCGCCCGACGAACTGTTCGCCTACATGGCCGACACCCGTTGCCTGGAAGAGTGGACCTACAGCCTGCGCGGGTTTACCGAAACCGACGAGCCAGGGCTATGGCACGCCTACGACCGCCTGGGGTCGGAGACCGAGATTTACGTACGCACCGAAGCCGCCGAGCAGGGCCGTACTGTCGACTACCACTGCGCGTGGGACCAGAGCAAGCACCTTTGGATGATCTACCTGATGCGGGTCATCGACGCGCAAGCCGTGCTGGACAAGCCGGGGTCGGTGGTGCTGTGGACCAACTGTCACCATCCGTTCTACGACCACAACCCCTATCCGGACGCCAGCCCACCGGAACGGCCGGTGTGGGTGGGGGATTTCTGGGAGATGTTCGGCGCGGGCCATCTGCTGGAGATGAAGAACCTCAAAGCCATCGCCGAGTACCGCCACCGCAATGGGCTGCCGGTGACACCAGACTGGATGCGATAAGCCTTCGGGTTAAACGGGTTTCAGGCCGGTCATATAGCGCTGGGCGAGGTCCTGGTAGGCCTTCGGGTTCACATTCACCCACATTTCGGCGCCGGTGCCCGCGATCGGGCCCTTGACTGTGGCCGGTGCCCCGACCACCAGCACCTCGTCGGGAATCTTGGTGCCGCCGACGACCACGGCGCCGGCCGCCACCAAGCTGCGCGAGCCGATCACCGCGCCGTCGAGCACCGTGGCGTGGTTGGCGATCAGTGTCTCGGCCCCGACGTGGGCCCCGTGGATAAGGCACATGTGCGCCACCGTCGCACCGGGGCCGATGTCGACCGGGATACCCGGCGGCGCGTGCAACACCGATCCGTCCTGCACATTGGCCCCCTCGCGGACAATGACTGGCGCATAGTCAGCGCGCAGCACGGTGTTGAACCACACCGACGCCCCGCCCTCGATCGTGACTTCGCCGACCAGGGTGGCGGTTGGTGCGACGAAGGCGGTGGGGTCGACTTTCGGCGACCGGCCTTCGAAGGAAAACAGCGGCATCGTTCACATATACCGCAGGCCGGGTACTCCGGCGTCAGGACCGGATTAACCGGCGGTAAAGCTCCCCGTCGTTGCACTGTCGTTGCGCTGAAGCGCATGAAAACTGTAACGTGTTCTAGTTGGAAGCACGAAGTTGGAGGCGTCATGGCTACCGAGACTGCCGGTGTTCGCGAGATCGACGCCGGCACCCTGCCCGACCGCTATGCCCGCGGCTGGCATTGCCTTGGCCCGGTCAAGGACTACCTGGACGGCGAGCCGCACGGGATCGAGGCGTTCGGCACCCACCTCGTCGTGTTCGCCGACTCGCACGGCCACGTGCACGTCCTCGACGGCTACTGCCGGCACATGGGCGGCAACCTGGCGCAGGGCACCATCAAGGGCGACGAAGTCGCGTGCCCGTTCCACGACTGGCGTTGGGGTGGCGACGGCAAATGCAAGCTGGTGCCGTACGCCAAGCGCACCCCGCGACTGGCCCGCACCCGATCCTGGACCACCGACGTGCGCGGCGGCCTGCTGTTCATCTGGCATGACCACGAGGGCAACCCGCCGCAGCCCGAGGTGCAGATCCCGGAGATTCCCGAGGCGGCCAGTGACGAGTGGACCGAATGGCGATGGAACTCGATCCTGATCGAAGGGTCGAACTGCCGCGACATCATCGACAACGTCACCGACATGGCGCACTTTTTCTACATCCACTTCGGCCTCCCGACGTACTTCAAGAACGTCTTTGAAGGCCACATCGCTTCGCAGTATCTGCACAATGTCGGGCGGCCCGACGTCAACGACCTGGGCACCTCATACGGGGAGGCGCAACTGGATTCGGAGGCGTCCTACTTCGGCCCGTCGTTCATGATCAACTGGCTGCACAATAAGTACGGCGACTACAAGGCCGAGTCGATCCTGATCAACTGCCACTACCCGGTCACTCAGAACTCGTTCATGCTGCAGTGGGGCGTGATCGTCGAAAAGCCCAAGGGCATGGACGAGAAGATGACGAACAAGCTGGCCAAGGTCTTCACCGAAGGCGTCAGCAAGGGCTTCCTGCAGGACGTCGAGATCTGGAAACACAAGACCCGCATCGACAACCCGTTGCTGGTCGAGGAAGACGGCGCCGTATATCAGATGCGGCGGTGGTATCAGCAGTTTTATGTAGATGTGGACGACGTCACCTCTGACATGACCGACCGCTTCGAAATCGAGGTGGACACCACCATCGCCAACGAGAAGTGGCATGTCGAGGTCGAGGAAAACCTGCAAAAGCAGGGTGAGTCGGAAGGACAGCCGACTCAGGTTCCACAATGAGCCCGCCGGACGAGGCGCCCGACGTCGACCGGCTGGCCCGGTCGATGTTGATGCTTCACGGCGATCACGACCACAGTGACGAGCCGGCTCCGGCCAATACTCGCAACGGATCTTGGTCCAAGGCGCCGGCATTCGCCGGCGATCCCGAGCGTGCCGCCGCGGTGCGTGCGGCGACCCAGGCCGACAAGACCCGCTACCTGACCTCAGGGTTGCAGCCGGTGGACTGCCGGTTCTGCCATGCGACGGTCAATGTCAAGCGACTCGGGCCGGGACACACTGCGGTGCAATGGAATAGCGGCGCATCGCAACGCTGCGCGTACTTCGCCGAAATGCGGGCGAGCGGCACCAACAGCGCACGAATGAAGTCGTGCCCGAAACTGGCCGACAGCATCGAACACGCTGTCGCCGAAGGCTGTTTGGAGGCGGTGTCCACCGCACCGCCCGCTGGCGACGGCTGATTACAGTCCGGCGAAGCGCTCTTTGACTTCTTCGGCGGTCAGCCCGTAATCGTCGAGCGAATACTTGTGTTTGGGCGCGCGCTCACCGGATCGGCTTTCGGCATGGCTCGTTTCCATGGCTTGCCGGGCCGCGTCGGTCAGCGGTATGCCGAATTGGCGGTAAATGTCGGCCACCGTGCCGATCGGGTCGGCGATCAGTTCGCGGTAGTCGACGTCGTAGAACTGAGCCGGATCGTATTTGGCGCGGGCCGTGTTGAACCGCTCCAGCCCACGCGACCAGGTTTCCATTGCGTCGGCGCCGATCTGAGCGCCGACGAAATTCGTCGACCACCCTTCAGCGGTGTGCTGCGCCAGCGAACACATCGAGGCCATGATCGTCTCGACCGGCCGGTGCGTCTGAATCACCAGCGCGTCAGGGTAAGTCGCCATCAGTGCGTCGAGCGCGAACAGATGGCTCGGGTTCTTCAGGACCCATCGCTTGTCGGCGTCGTTGAGCCCGATCAGCTGAAGGTTCTTGCGGTGTCTCTGGTAGGCGGGCGTCCAGTCCTGCTGCGACAACCACTTTGAATAGCTCGGCAGATGGGCCAACGTCTCGTAGGACACCGAATGCAGCGACTGCCGCAGCAGCTGCCAGCATTCCTCGAGCTCGTACGCGGCCATGAAATGCAGGCCCGTGTAGCCGGGGTTGTCTTCGTGGTGCTGGGTGAACTGCGCGTCGAGTTGGCGGTACAACGGATGGGATTCCCAGGTGTCGCGCGGCGGACGCGGCTGCGGAAACTCCGCGAGCCACATGTGCAGGCCCTGGTGCGCCGGGTCGGCGCCGAGCAGCCGGTGTAGAGCCGTGGTCCCGGTGCGCACCAGCCCGGTGACAAAGATGGGTCGCTTGACGGCGACGTCGGCATGTTGCGGATATTGCTTCCAAGCGGATTCGGACAGCAGCCTGGCCACCAGCGCGCCACGCAGGAAGAACCGGTTCATCTTGCTGCCCAACACGGTGAGACCGGCTTCCCGCCGATACGAGTCCAGCAGCACATCCAGCGCTTCGCGGTAGTTGTCGTCGTCGGCGCCGAAATCGTCCAGCCCGGTCAGCTTGGTGGCCGAGGCATGCAGTTCGTCGACAGTGGCGATGTCGGTGCGTTCCATCAGGTGTGGTACTCGCCGCAGTTGACGTCGAGCGTCTGGCCGGTGATGCCGCTGGACAGATCGCTTGCCATGAACAGAATCGCGGATGCCACCTCGTCCTCGGTGGGCAGCCGCTTGAGATCAGAGTTCGCCGCGGTGGCCTGGTAGATCTGCTCGGCCGTGGTGCCGTACTTTCCGGCCTGATGGTTGAAGTAGGCCTGCAGGGTGTCACCCCAGATATAGCCCGGTGCAACGGAATTCACCCGAATACCCTGCTCGCCGAGTTCGGTGGCCAACGACTGCGACATGGACAGCAGCGCGGACTTGGCCATCTTGTAGGCGCCGTATTTCGCCTGGGAGTGCCGGATCACCATCGAGTTGACATTGACGACGGAGCCGTGCGATGCGGCCAGCGCCGGGGTGAAGCCCTGGATGAGCCGCAGCGCCCCCAACGCGCTGAGCTCGATCGCGTCGCGGATGTGCTGAAAGGTGGTGCCGGCCAACGGCTTCATCGACGGGACCCGGAACGCGTTGTTGATCAGCACGTCGACCTTGCCGTAGGCCTCCACGGTGGCGTCGACCAGGTTGGCGACCTGATCGTCGTTGGTGATGTCGGTACGCACCGTCACCGCCCGACCCCCGACGTCGGCGATTTGCTTGGCAACGTCGTCCAGTCGTTCCGGCGTGCGGGCGGCCAGCACCAGGTCGGCACCCTCTTGTGTGCACCGGTGCGCCAGTGTGGTGCCCAGACCCGGCCCCACCCCGCTGATCACCACGACCTTGCCGTCGAGCATCTTCGTCATCCCAGCATCCTTGCCGCAATTTGTTTTTGGCGCAACGCAATCCGCGTCACCCAGTCGCCTTCGGAAATCTTGTTGTGGTCAAAATACGGCAGCGATGCGGGCACCGCATCGAGGTCGACCAGCTCGACGCTGGGCCCGTCCGCGTCAGTGAGCTTTCGCGACACCCGCTGCCAGCGAAACTGCAAGAACCCGCGCCGATGGTCCAGCGTTTCAACCCAGTTCGTCACTCCCGGGTTCTGATCGGCGACGACGATACGCACCTTGCCGTCCGGATCCGCTTGGGCCTGAGTGTTGTTCAGCGACGTCTGGTGGTTGATGTAGTCCAGCGAGATGTACCACATGCTGCCCAGCTGGAAGCCGAGGTAGGGCGCGTCGGTCACCGGCAGCGTGATGATCAGGGCCTGATCGGGCCGCAAGTCGAAGTGCCCGACCGAGGAGTACTGC
>DATJOR010000063.1:0-3672 GCA_035506875.1 Mycobacterium sp. | reverse complement strand
CGTGGGCATCCACGTCGCCGAACTGGTAACTGATCGACATGGTGTTCTCCTCTAAAAGTCGTGTGACGGTTTGGGTTAGCTGGACAGGATCTGCTGGGAGGCCTGCTCTTGCTGCTCGTAGTTGTTGGCATCCCGGATCAGCCCGTCGCGCACGCCGTGCAGCATGTTGACGATGTTGCGAAACGCCTGGTTCATCTGGCCCATGGTGTCGTAGGAGGTCATCTGGGCGGTGCCACTCCAGCCGGCACCGGCGATGTTTTGGCTGGACGCCCACATCTTGCGGGCCTCGTCCTCCACTGTCTGGGCGTGCACATCGAAACGGCCCGCCATCGCCCGCATCTCGTGCGGGTCAGTCATAAAACGCGTAGGCATATCTCATTCTCCTTCTCTCGAAATATGTTGTGTTGCTCCGCTTATTGGCCGTTAGCCGACGGATGCCCATCCCGGCACCATTGGCGGGCGAATGAGGAATCTGTTGTCCATCAGGCCCGTAACAGCTCCGGCGCGGGCACCCGCACTCGCACCCGTCCCCGTCATGGCGGGCACGCCTGCCGCGACCTCCGGAGGCGCGGCCAAAGGGTTGCCCCCCAAAGCCGAAGCGATCGGGGATGAGGGCGACGGGGCCACCGCAGACCAGCTGGGCGGCACCGACAATGGCCCGAGCGACGTTGCCTGGCCGAGCCCGGCCGCCATCGAGGAACCGGCGCCGCCGAGGCCCCCCAAGCCGCTGAGGCCGCCTAACGGGCCGGCAAGCCCACCGGTGGCGGCACCGAGCCCGTTGCTCGCAGCCGCTCCTGCGGCGTCTGCGGCCGCACTGGCTGCTTGGCTGCCGAACAAGCTCGAGAAGGCACCCAAGGTGTTGCTCGGCATGTAGAACCCCGACGAAAATATGGTGTTCCAGATGTTGGCGTCGGGTCCCCACTGGTTCCAGAGGCTGTCCAGCGCGGAATTCCCGGATGACCCCCCAGCCAGCAGATTCCAGATGCCACTGAGCCCAGAGGTTGATGACGTCACTGAGGACGACGTCGACGATGCGGGGGACGCCAGTCCCTGCAGCGTGGTTGGCACGGTGGTGACGAGCTGCGAGAGCGACTGGGCACCCGTGCCTGCCGGGGTGGCGCTGGCCTGGGCTACTACGGCGGACTGGCCGGCTACCCCACCGGCGGTGGTGTTCTGTGCGGGCCCGGTGAACGGCGTGAGCTGGGTGGCCGTCGCCGACGAACCCGCGTAGCTGTACATTGCCGCGGCGTCTTGGGCCCACATCTCGGCGTAGTGCGCCTCGGTGGCCGCGATCGCCGGGGTGTTTTGCCCCAGAAGATTTGTCGCGACCAGGGATGCCAGCTGAGCGCGGTTGGCCGCGACCACCGGCGGCGGAACCATCGCCGAAAACGCAGCTTCATACGCGGCGGCGGCCGACTTGGCCTGGTTCGCGGTCTGCTCGGCTTGGGCAGCGGTGGTGTTCATCCACGCGGCATAGGGCGCGGCGGCGGCGGCCATCGACGTCGACGCTGGACCGCGCCATCCCTCGCTCGTCAGCCCCGAGATGACCGAACTGTACGCGGCCGCCTGCGAACGCAAGTCGGCAGCCAAACCTTCCCAGGTGGCCGCGGCGGTAATCATCGACCCTGAGCCAGGGCCGGCGTACATGCGAGCGGAGTTGATCTCCGGTGGCAGTGCTCCGAAATCCAACATGTTGCACCCCTTTACGAGCTGGCTTTAACTAAGTGGCCTCACCTAAGTGGTTGCGATTGCGTTGGCGGCCTCGGTGGCCGCATACGAAGCGGCGCTGGCGCCCAAGGTGCGCACGAACATGTCATGAACGGCGGCGGCCTGGGCGCTGACGGCCTGATACAGCGCGGCATGAGCACCGAATTGTGTTGCTGTCAAGGCAGATACTTCGTCAGCAGCGGCCGGTACAACTTGCGTCGTCGAGGCTGCAGCGGCTGCATTCTGAGCGTCGATGGTCGTGCCGACCCCTTGCAGCTGGTTGGCCGCTGACGTCAACAGGTCTGGCTGCGTGGTCACGAAAGACATTGGAAATCCCCTTTTCCAGGCAGGGTGAATCGGCGCCGACTGTCGTATCAGGGCACGACATGACGACGCGCGCGTACGAGAGCACGGCGTGCGTGTGTTAGGCGAAGCGGCGCAAGCCGATTCAGATAATGGAAACGTTGCCGGGGCCGGATCCGAACGAAACGGTCACCGGTCTCGGATACGGACTGTCACTAGGACTCATTTCGCCTCACCTCCTCGCGGCCAGGGCACACAGGGGTGCCTACAGGTTGCACACGGGATGAGGCGGGACCGGCAATCGGCCGGCCGCTGCACCCCTCTCGTCAGAGCTTTGGCACTGCACGGCGTATCCGGCTGAGCCGGAAGCCACTTGGGCTCAACCCTTAACCCGGGAAGAGCTGTCCTGACCCTGGGCGTCTTTCGACGTTCGAGGTCAGTGGCCTGTATCCGTGCAGACGCCTCACCTAGCGAGGTGCTTGCACAGGCAATAGTTCCACCCTGCGCGACGGGAGTCAACTCGACTCACGGAAACGGTTGTCAATAGCGCGTCGTGAAACGACGCTTTCGCGAAGGTCACCGCCGGCCCGGCTGGGCCATCGGCGACGGCCGAAAACTGCTGCGGCTGTTCGTAGATCAGAACGCTTATATCGTGCGGACCGGGTTCTCGACACGGTGGACGTCCACGTCGAGTTCGGCGCCAAGTCCGACGTCGGATGCTGATCGTGACGGGCGTGTGACCCACAGGTTTGCTGCTCCTTCCGCTATCCGGCAGCCGGTGGATGCGCGACCACGGTCGGACGGAAGCCGTAGCGGGGAGCGGCAAAGCCGAAGCCCCGACCGCCGGTGGCCCCTACCGGCATCGCCGGCATACCGGGCATGCCCGGCACCCCCGCCGTCTCGGTGCCGGCGCCGGGCGCGATGGCCCAACCGCCCGATGACGACGCCATAAGCGGGGCGCTGGTCCCAGGAGGCGCGGCGGCGGCCCAACTCTGCGGCACCGACATCGCGCCGACCAGGGTCGCGCGGCCCACACCGGCCGATACCGCCGATCCGCCCAGGCCCGGTGATCCGAGTGCGCCGGCCAACGAACCGACGTGGCTCGCCGCGCCGATTGCCGACGGCGCGGTGACCCCTTGCAACAGAGCCGGATTGAGGCCGCCGATGCTCTGACCGGCCACCGCCAAGAACCCGATGTCACCGAAGGAGCTCGTCACAGCGGGCATCACGCTGGCCGGGTTCACCCAGTTACCGGAGAGGAACCCATTTGACAGCCCGGAGCTCAACAAGCTCCCGAAGGCGGACCCGGTCTCCCCGTCGAGCAGATTCAAAAACCCGGCGATGCCCGTGGTGGCCGTATTCGATCCTGGCGCAAACGGATTCGTCCCGGACACCGGTGCAGCCATGCTCTGCAGCGCATTCGGAAGCGAGGACACTACCTGCGACAGTGTTGACTGCACACCGGCGCTAGACGACGTGCCCGTTGCTTGAGCAACCGTGCCGGCTTGGCTGGCCGCTCCTGCCGCATTGGTGGTCTCCGGCGGCGACCCGAACGGCGTCACCGTCGAAGCGGCCGCCGAGGACCCGGCGTAGCCGTACATCGCCGCGGCGTCCTGAGCCCACATTTCGCCGTAGAGGGCCTCGGTGGCCGCGATCGCCGGC
>DATJOR010000062.1:0-2013 GCA_035506875.1 Mycobacterium sp. | reverse complement strand
TCCCGCACCCCACCGACGGGCGCACCACGCTGGTACAGATCACCGACCTGGGCCGCTCGACCGTCGAGGACGCCACCGTCACGCTCAACGAGCAGGTGTTCTGCGATATCGGGATATCCGACGGCGAATCGCGGGCGCTGGTGTCGTCGATCGAGACATTGCGGCACAACGCCGGCGACTTCTAGTCGATCGTCGAGGGCACCGGAATCGTCGCGGTGACCGCGGTCCCGGAGCCGGGACGCGACCGGATGTTCAATGTGCCCCCGACCAGCTCGGCGCGCTCGGCCATCGACAGCACACCGTAGCCGCCCATCTCGTCGCCACCGAGCGGATTCTCGAAGGTGTCGAAACCGATTCCGTTGTCGACGATTTCGAGCCGCGCGGTGTCGTCGTCGACCCTGAAGCGCAGCTGTGCCACCGATGCGTTGGCATGTTTGACGATGTTCTGCAGGGCCTCTTGGGCGATCCGGTACAACGCGATCTCGACGTGCTCGGGCAGCCGGACGTCGGCCAGTTCGAGTTCGGTGACCAGCTGCGGGATGGACCGGGCCAGGCTGGCCAGCCCGCCGGCCAAGCCCAAGTCGTCGAGAACCGGCGGGCGCAGCCCACCAATCGCGGCCCGCGCCTCCTGCAACGTCAACCCGGCCAGTTCTCTGGCCTGATCGAGTTGCTCCGAGGCTTCCGCCGGATCGCCGCTGACGGCTCGCGCCGCGGCATCGAGCCGGTACGACAACGTGATGAGGCGCTGAGAAATCCCGTCGTGGATATCGCCGGCGAGCCGGCGGCGTTCGATCTCCTGGGCCTCGATCACCTGCTCGACGAACAGCTCGTGCGCCCGCTCCCGGGCCACCAGTTGCCGGTGCAGCCGGGCCTGGTGCATGGCGCCGGCGATCAGCCGGCCGATGACCCGCAGCAGTTCGACGTCGCCCTCGGTGAACTCGCGCCGCGCGACCGTGTGCACGTTGAGCACGCCGACCAGCCCGCCCGGGTCGGTTTCCATCGGCATGGACACCATCGAGGTGAAGTCGCGTCCACGCAGCGATTGGATCGGTAGATAGCGGGGGTCGGCTTCTTTGTCGTCGGTGATGACGACGGGTTCGCGGTGCTTGGCCACCCACCCGGAGATCCCCGATCCCAACGGCAGCCGGATCTTGCCCACCTGGCCGTCGAAGGGCGGCGTCGCCCCGGCCAGGGTCAGCGAGCGGTCGCTGTCGTCGAGCACGTGCACGAAGCACACGTCGGTCCCGGTGGCCGCGGTGATCATCCGCGCCGCCGCGGCCGCCAGCGGCTCCACTCCGGGCCCGCTCGAGGCGGCCCGGATGAGCTCGCGCAGCAGCGCGAGTTCACGGTCGGTATCGACAAGATCGCGGACCGCGTGCGGCCGGTGGGCGACACTATCGGGCGGGTCGGGCGTCATTTGTAAATGCCTTCGCGCAGCGCAGTGGCGACCGCGCCGGTCCGGTCGCTGACGCCAAGCTTGCGGTAAATCGACCGCAGGTGGCTTTTCACGGTTTCCTCGCCGATCACGAGCTTGTTGGCGATGCCGCGGTTGGACAACCCGTTGACCATGTACGACAGGATTTCGCTCTCGCGTTGCGTCAACCCCTGCCGGGCGCCCGGCCAGAACTCGTCACGCTGCATGCGTGCCGCGGTGTCCGCCGCCCGGGCCGCCATCCCCGGGTCGATCACGGTTTCCCCGTTGTGCACCAATTCCAGCTGGCGCACCAGCTCATCGCTGTTGATGCTTTTCAGCAGGTAGCCACTGGCGCCCACCCGCAAGGCCTGGAATAAGTACTGCTCGTCGTCGTATACGGACAGCATCACGACCTTGCGGTCGGGGTCGTGCTCGCGGAGCACTTTGCACAGGTCTAGCCCGCTGACGCCCTGCATGCGCACGTCGCACAGCACGATGTCGGGTTGCAGCTCGTCGACGACGCCGACCGCGCGGTCGGCGCCCACCGCCTGCCCGACCACCTGCAGCCGGTCCTTGAAGGAAGCCAGCATCGCCTTGAG
>DATJOR010000061.1:0-19532 GCA_035506875.1 Mycobacterium sp. | reverse complement strand
TACCGACCGGGCGTTTTGGGCGCCCAGTTAAGGTTTCGCGTTACATTCGTCTTACATTCGTGCCCGCCCCCATAGCCCAATCGGCAGAGGCAGCGGACTTAAAATCCGCCAAGTGTCGGTTCGAGTCCGACTGGGGGCACGTACTGCGGCGCGCGGCCAGCTCAGCGTTCTCTCAGGCTCTCCTAAGCTTGATCTAAGTCTTTTCTTAGCGGGCAACTTGTGCCCACAACCCGCATCTTGCTGCGGTCGGGTCATGGGGGCCGCATACCTTTACGATTTTTTAGCGGCACGCACTTCACTGCGGCGGATCAGGCGAACGGTCCTGCCACGCTTCGTCCCGGCGAAGGCTCGCCGGCAGCCTCGCTCGGCGGCCCAGTCGTCGGCACCGTCGATGGCCCGCGGCTCCGAAACAGCGAGCACGCCCGGCGACTGCATATAGTTGGCCGATGGTTGATTGGCTTTCCGAACTTGATGCTGGCGCCGAACAAAACCCTGACAGCGGTGCGGGCAGGCCGAACGTATTCATCGCTACGCCCATGTATGGGGCCATGGCTACGGGTATTTATACCGCTTCAATGGTGCAACTATCCGCTACTTTTCTGAGAAGTGGGGTGGATTCATCATACGCTTTTCAGTGGAATGAAAGCCTTGTGCCAAATGCCAGGAATGTCTTGACTCACCAATTTCTAGAATCCACCGCCACCCATTTGATGTGGATCGATGCTGATATTGGGTTTCACGCTGTGGACATTTTGACCATGCTGATAGCCGATAGGGACATCGTGTGTGGTATATATCCCAGGAAAGAAATTGATTGGAAGCGTGTGGCGCGAGCGGTCGAGGTTGGCGTCCCGCCGGAGGAGTTAAGCAACCACGCAGGCTCTTTCGCCATTAAACCTATGGACAGCTCGGCCGACGTTGACGAAGCCGACTCGGACGATTTATTTGAGATTGAAGCCGGAGGTACCGGGTTTATGCTCATCAAGCGCGGGGTGTTTGAGGCCTTATCTGACCACGTGTCCGATTACACACCGGGTGGAAGGATGATCAAAGAATTCTACGCCACGACGATCGAGCCTGGGACGGGCAAGCTGATCACGGAAGATTACCATTTCTGCCGGACCGCACGTCGCCACGGTTTCAAGGTTTACGCCGCGCCCTGGGCGCATTTAGTGCATGCCGGAACATATCTATTCGAGCGCCGTTTCGACCCACAGTGGCTGAAGCTAAACGATGGGAACGGAAATTGATCTCGAACCTCAGTCATCCTCTGACGGCGGGAAGCGCGTCAGGCAATAGGTCGTGAAGTCAAGTATCAACTCGTCTCGCTGAGCTTGTCGCGGCAGCCCGCCCGCACTGGCCCCTTGAATTGTCATGAACAGCCTTGCCATAGCGAGCGGATTCAGTTGGTTCGCGGCGTCTTCAAAGCTCGCCAGTATTTTCGGGACGTCCGCGCCGTCCAGCGCCACCAACGTCATGATCTTCTGGACACGCTCGATTATCTCGGTCTCATCGGTCAGCTCACATATGGCGCGGCCGTGCGACTCGATCCGCCGGTACATGTCCAGCAAGCCCTGCCCGTAGAGCGCTTTTAGTTCATTGACGTAGCGCCGGAGGTCTTCGGTGTCCTGGGGATTCGGCTGTTCGATTTCGGCTAAGCGCGTCGGTATCAGTTCCTCCGGACGTTCGCCCAGCGCCAGCAGGAACCCGTTGATATGGGTCTCCAGCTCGGCGTCGTTCACCGCGTCAGACATGCGCGCCGCTCCTCCTTATCGCTGTGCTCTGGCATCGTCGCCGGCGCGGGACATGCCTACCAGCGCAGCTTCAGGCGGCGCAGGTGGGTCACGCTGGTCGGCTTGTGTACGACGGTCGGGGTGAAGCCCGGTTTGAGTTCGAAATCCGGGATGCGGTTCAACCACTCGCCGACGAACGCATCCATTTCAAGACGAGCCAGGTGCATGCCCAAGCATCTGTGCATGCCGCCGCCAAACGCCCAGTGACGCTGCCGCCGGACCTCTCCGTCGCTGCCCCTCGATATCTCGTCGCCGCCGTTTGTTCTGCCCGCGGCTTCCAGGCCCAGCCAGACCGAACTGAACGCCGGGATCGTGACGCCACCGACCTCGACTTCCCTCGTGGTCACGCGCGGAATGGCCGGCCCCGGCGGTTCCAGCCGGAAGATTTCCTCGGCGAACGCGGGGATCTGTGCCGGGTCTTCGCGCAACTGGGCCCGCAGTTGCGGGTCGCGCGCGAGATGCAGCAGCGCGAAAGTAATTGCCGACGCGACCATTTCAATGCCTGCGACAGAGAACAACAAAAGGATGACCGACATCACTTCGACCCTGGTGAGCGGAAAGTCTTTATCGCCGGCGAGTTGCTCCAGTAGCGGCCAGAGAATGCCAGGAGGCCGCTCAGGGTCTACCCGTCCGGCATCGAAGCTGTTGTTCAGCCACTTGACCAGTTCAAGCTGGGCTTGACCGGTGGTGTCGCCGATTACTGCGGCGCGGGTCATCTGGTGTGCCCGCAGGTCTTCTGGCGGCAACCCGCACACCATGAACAGCGCTTGGCACGCATACCTGTCGGCGATTTCGGCCGCATCACACTGCCTTCTGGCAGCGACTTGGTCGACCAGTTTCGCCGCGCGGGCCCGCAATTCCGGAACGAAGGGGGCCAACGCTTTTGGGCTGAAGAGGGGATGCAAGACCTTGCCGAAACGGGCATGCTCCTCTCGCGTCCCGATAGAAAGCGGCACCTGGGGAAGCGATTGGCCGAGCAACTGAATCGCAAAGGTTTTCGGCGGCGACGCAAAGGTCTGCGGGTCGAGCAACGCCGCACGCACGTCGTCACGGCGCGTCAGGTAGTAGCCGTGCAGCAGTGGATCGCCGGTGTCTATCTTCACTACCGGGCCGAGCTCGCCAAGGTGACGCCAAAAGGCGGCCCGGTCTGCCGCGAAGAACGGACTCTCCTTGTGGTGTAACGGAGGCGACGTCACGCTGCCGCCTCCGGGCACATCGGTGTCGTTCATCGCTGGCTTAACTCCAATGTGGTCGCAGTGATGTCGAAGAGCTGGGTAGTGCGACCAGGAACGCCAGCAGCGTGTTGGCTCCCCGTTGTCGCAGCCTGTCGGGGGCGTCTTCGGATCGACACAGCTTACCCAAGTCGCCGCTCGGCGGCTCAACTATGTTGCGGGCGAGACAACCGTCCACCAAGGTACCGTTTCTAGCAGTTGGCACTGCTGGAGGGCGTCATGGCGTTCGTTGAGCCGATCATCCTGGTGCTCGGTCCGCGGTGCGGAGGCACGTCGGCCGTCGCCGGTGTCCTGCATCACCTTGGCGTGTTCATGGGCGCAGATTTCACGTGGGCCTATCGCGATATGGACCAAACGTGGGAAGACTCGCGGCTAAGCCAGTTGTGCCGCAGGGCCTTTAACGAGCGCAGCCTGCATCTGCAAATGGAACCTCGATCTTTCGAGACGAAACTTCGCAGTTGGGCCGACCAGCACCGCCACACGGCCCGCATGGCAGGTCGTCGGCCAGGGGCCAAGGACCCGCTTCTTTGCCTCGCGATCGATTTCATCCGTGACGCCGGGATTCCAGTGGTGCCGCTGGTGGTTGACCGGCCTTTCGAGAAAGTGGTGGCGTCGCTGAACAGGCTTGGCTGGTTCGCGGATGAACAGGAACGGGCTGCGTCGACGGCGCATCTGATTGGCGCGCGCGATTCCGCGCTAGCTGACGGTGCGAAGGTCACGATTGATTTTGAGGCGCTTCGTGCCACCCCCGAGATGGTGATCCGCGGCCTCATCGAGGAACTGGGCCTCGAGGTAACGCAGGTCCAGGTGGAGGCGGCCATGGATAGCATCGTGAGAGCCGGCGATGTGGCCCGCGACGTCGATCCCCACAAGCGTCTCATCGATCAGCTACTGCCCAGGGTGCAACGCAACCCCGGCGACGCGCAAGCGGTAAACATGCTGGCCCAGATCTATTTCCGTGAGGGCGATTTCACCAACGCGGGCAAGTGGTATGCGCGGATGGTTGAGATAGGTGGCCCGGAAGAGGACACCTTCTTGGCCATGCTCCGGTTCGCCCAGTCGATGGAGATGCTCGGTACGCCGTGGCCCGATGTCCAGGACGCTTACCTGCGAGCCTGGGAGTTCCGACCGACCCGCGCGGAGCCTCTCTATGGCATCGCCCGACACTACCGGGCCGAAAAGCGCTACCGCCTGGGCTATCTGTTCGCCCAGCGCGCCGCCGAAATCCCGCTACCCGACGACGACGTGATTGTGCCGGACCCAGACCTCTACGCGTGGCGCGCGGTCGATCAGCAGGCGGGGTGCGCGTACCTCGTCGGCAAGCAGGTTGAAGCGTTTACGCTGTGGCGACGCCTGATCGCCCGCCCCGACCTCCCGGATAGCGAGCGACAACGAATTGCGGGTAATCGCGATTTGGCGGTGCCGATCATGCTCGAAGCGGCGTCGCCATACCCAGATATGCTGGCGCGCAACCTTATCGCTGGGTCGCCCGGCTCGGACGTCACTGTCACTCTGGTCGCCGGACCGGATCAGTCTGCCATCGAGCACACGCTCAACTCGTTCCTGCACTGCTGCACCGACGTGTCACGGGTCGGACGCTTCCTGATAACTGGTGCCGGCCTATCAACCCAAGTTCGCGCGATGCTGCATGAGCGCTATCCGTTCCTCGAATTCGCCGATCGCAGCGCCGATGACGCGGGCACCGCCGAGCTCGCGCAAATCCGCGACCAGCTCGACGGACGCTTCTGGCTGCACCTGGGTGAAGGTTGGCGGTTTTTTGCCCCAGAGAATTTCATCACCCGGCTAACCGCGGTGCTGGAAGCCGAAACGCACGTGTTCCAAGTGGGCATCAACCTCGGCGATGCAGTCACGCTCACCGGTACATGCGCCGCCGAGCCGATGGTCCGTCGGACCCCCAAAGCCGGCCGCTACGTGCTCACCGATGTGATGGCGAGCGGCCCGGCAATGTTCGACACCGCACGACTGGACCGAGCCGGCGGAGTGCGTGGCACCGACCCAGACCCGATCACCGAACTCGCACGACGCGCGGCTGCCGCCCGGCTCCACACCGCTAGCCTCGACGAAGTGCTATGCACCACAACCGCTCTCGCGGCTCGCCAGTAAGGCGAAGCGCGATCGCCGATTAGTCGATGCGGGTGGCGTGCATTTCCCAGACCGGGGCGTGTGCCCGTCCATTTGGCAGCATCGCCTCGATTACCCGGAACAACAGCGCGCTAGCCTTGATCTGGTCAGCGTTGTCGGGGTTGCGTGCAAGCATCGCGTCAAAGGCCTCTGAGCTCATGTTGACCTGATAAGTGGCCGGCGCCAGATACGTGATCTCCCAACCGGCGCTAGGGAAGACCTTAAGGAAGTCGTCCTCGGACAGCGACCGAGGCGCGCCAATGCCGTTGATATTGCCAGGCGCGAACTCGAACATATAAAGCCGCGCACCGGGCTTGGTCGCCCGGTGCAAAGCCCGCGCGTACGTCGTCGTCGCCTCCGGGACCTCCGAGAACACGTGATAAAAGGCGCTGTCGACGACGGTGTCGAAACGGTTCTCCAGACCCTCCAGCTGGATTGCGTCGCCCACTTGAAAGTTGACCGACACCCCGGCTCTCCGTGCGTTCTCCTTCGCCCGTTCGATCGCGGTCGGCGAGGAGTCAATGCCGGTGACCGAATAGCCCTTCGAGGCGAAGTAAATCGCGTGGTGGCCCGGGCCGGTACCTGGGTCAAGCACCTCGCCCTTGATCGCCCCCAGCGCCACAAGTTGCTTTACCACCTGCTGCGGACCACCGATGTCCCAGGGTGTGGCGGCCGGCAACCCGTTCGCGACCTGCTGATCGCGATACATCTTTTCGTAACGGCTGGGATCGACCTGTGCCGGCTGGCTCATCCTGCAACAATAAATCGTTCGTCGGTGTAATGCTCGGTCCAAAGACTTGACTGAAGTCCCAGGCCAAGACGCCCAGGGCGCGGCTCCTGTATGTGGGTCATCGGTGAGGATTGGTCGATCGCCTTGCCGACACGAACGATTCGGAGCGCCTAGGCCCGATGTGATTTGGACCTCTTCCGCGCCCCAAACGATTAAGAACCTCTTATTTACAAATCATGGTGTCATAACCGGTTCCGGTTCGCGAAAATTGTGAAACACCAGGCGAGACGTACTGCTTTGTTTGCTGCTTGGGGCCGCAGCCGACACGTCACGAATGTTCTTTAAGGGCACCCTGAGGGCGCGAGGTGATGTCGGCAACAATCGCTCAAACTGTGCTTTTTAGGCCCGAATTCGGCCGGTAGACTCGGCGGAAATCGGCGCCCACGCGCCTGATCGGAGGAATCCGGGTTTGCGTCGCAGACGTTATTGACTTTGCGTGTTCAAACGTCCGCCCACCGGATCAACGAGAAGAGGCTGGTGCCACAGTGAACAAAATGAGCCGTGCGAACGGACGGGAGCGGGCCGAGCAGGCGCTCCCCGCAATCGGTAACGCCCCGGGCTTCACGGTGGCCGCGGAGATCGCCGTGCAGCGTGGCGCTGTCAGCGGCATCGCCGTCAGCCCCGACGGCACGCAGCTGATCGTTACGCACAACGGCGACCACAGTGTTTCGCTGATCGACACTCGTCATGGCGAGATCGCGCACACGATCGTTGACATCGACGAACCGTTCGCCGTCGCCGTGTCGGACAACGGTGCCCGTGCCTACGTCAGCACCGTATCGGGAGCCTATGACTCGATTTTGACCTTCGACACGGAGGATAACCGGGTCGTCGCGGCGTACCCGGTGGCGCACAGCGTGACCGATTTGACGGTGAGCCCGGACGGACGGCACGTTTACGCTAGCCGGACCGCCGCCAACGGCGCCGACGTCGCAATCCTCGACACCGAGACCGGCAAGGAAGACTCCATCGGCATCGCGGCTGCCGCCGGTACCACCGCGGCGTGCGTGCGCGTGAGCCCCGATGGTCGGCGATTGTATGTCGCGGCGAACGGACCATCCGCGGCCGAGCTGGTGGTGGTCGACACACACACCAGCCGTGTGGCCAACACCATCGAAATCGGTTCGCCGATCAGGGATATCGCACTTAGTGCGGACGGCGCCACCGCGTATGTCGCCGGCTGCGGCCCCGACTTCGGCGCGGTGCTCGACGTGGTCAACACCCAGGGCAACACCGTCGTCAACACCTACAAGATCGGCGAGATCGCCCGCTGGGTAACGCAATTGGCGTTGAGTCGCGACGGCCTGCGTGCCTATCTCGTCGACGACAGCGGCGTGACGGTGTGGTCTACCTCGACGCACGACGTCATCGGCAGCATCGTCACCGGTGCGCAGCCGTCCTGCGTGACGGAGAGCCCCGATGGGAACCGTCTGTACATCGCCGACTACGCCGGCGCGGTGACCGTCCTGACGATCGCGCCGAGCGCCGCGGGGGAGGACCCGCGGACACCCGACGAGGTACCCACCGCCCCGCACCAGTGGGCATTCGCTGACCTGCTGGGTCTCGAGCCGACACCGGCCTAGCGGCCGCTCTGGCCACATCGCCGCCGAGGCGATCGTTGGGCCGTGCAATGATCGCCATCAGGGCGGCCCGCTCGGCGGGCCGGCCCTAGGAGCAGGCAGAACCATAAGGGCGGTCCATCGATGTACAGCACGATGCAGAGCTTTCCATTGACGATCTCCGCCATCCTGCGGCACGCCGTCAACGTGCACGGGGTACGCAAGGTCACCACCGCGACCGGCAGCGGCTACCGCGATTGCACGTACGCGCAACTCGGTCAGCAGGCAGCTCAGCTGGCCCATGCGCTGCGGCGCGTCGGCGTTACCGGGGACCAGCGGGTTGGCACCTTCATGTGGAACAACGCCGAACATTTGGCGGCGTATATGGCCGTGCCGTCCATGGGTGCCGTGCTGCATACGCTCAACATCCGGCTCTTTCCCGAGCAGATCGTCTACGTCGCCAACGAGGCCGAGGACCAGGTGGTGTTGATCGATCTGTCGCTGGCCAAACTCCTCACGCCGATATTGGGCGAGCTCGACACCGTGCACACCCTGATCGCGGTCGGAGAGGGTGACTTGGCCGCACTGGATGGCTCGGGCAAGACGGTGCTGCGCTACGCCGATGTGATTGCCGACGAGCCGACCGAGTTCGACTGGCCGGACATTGACGAGAATTCCGCGGCCGCGATGTGCTACACCAGCGGCACCACCGGCAACCCCAAAGGCGTTGTCTACAGCCACCGGTCGAGCTACCTGCACACCATGGCAGCGTGTACCGGCAACGGCATTGGGATCAGCTCAGCTGATTGTGTACTTCCGGTGGTGCCGATGTTCCACGCAAACGGCTGGGGGCTGCCCTATGCGGCGCTGATGGCGGGCGCCGATCTGGTGCTGCCCGATTGCCATCTGGACGCCAAGTCGCTGATCGACATGGTCGAGAAG
This sequence comes from Mycobacterium sp., assembly GCA_035506875.1. Lineage (GTDB taxonomy): Bacteria > Actinomycetota > Actinomycetes > Mycobacteriales > Mycobacteriaceae > Mycobacterium. Next base: position 11,074 of record DATJOR010000061.1, on the reverse strand, counting down.
CTGCGGCCCACCGTCGCGGGCGCGGTACCGACCATCTGGAACGACGTCATGCACTACCTGGAGAAGGATCCCGACCACGATATGTCGACGCTGCGGATTGTCGCCTGCGGTGGCTCGGCAGTGCCGGTGTCGCTGATGCGCACCTTCGAGGAAAAACACGGCGTGCAGATCCGGCAGTTGTGGGGCATGACCGAAACCTCACCGACGGCCACCATGGCCTGGCCGCCGCCGGGCACATCCGAAGAGCAACACTGGGCTTTTCGCGCCACCCAGGGTCAACCCCTGTGCGGTGTGGAAACGCGCATCGTCGACGACCACGGGCGGGTGTTGCCCAACGACAATAAGGCCGTCGGTGAGGTGGAAGTTCGCGGACCCTGGATCACCAGTTCCTACTACCGCGGACACGACGACTCGAAATTCGATTCCGGTTGGTTGCGCACCGGCGACGTAGGCCGCATCGACGAACGGGGCTTCATCACGCTGACCGACCGCGCCAAAGACGTGATCAAGTCTGGCGGGGAATGGATTTCGTCGGTCGAATTGGAGAACTGCTTGGTCGCGCACCCCGATGTCGTCGAGGCCGCGGTGGTCGGGGTGCCCGACGAGCGCTGGCAGGAACGGCCGCTGGCCGCTGTCGTCGCCAGAGAAGGTTCCTCGGTTAGCGCCAGCGATCTACGAACCTTCTTGTCCGACAAGGTTGTTCGGTGGTGGTTGCCCGAACGTTGGACGTTCATCGACGAAATTCCCCGTACCAGTGTCGGGAAGTACGACAAGAAGATCATCCGGTCCCGCTACGCCGATGGCGTCTATCAGGTCAGCGAGGCACGAGACTAGCCGCTGGGAAGGAGTGCCATGAGCCTGCGGGTCATTCAATGGGCAACGGGGTCGGTCGGGGTAGCCGCGATCAAAGGCGTGCTCGAGCACCCCGAACTGGAACTCGCCGGTTGCTGGGTGCATTCAGAGGCCAAGAGCGGCAAGGACGTCGGCGATATCATCGGAACGCCGCCGCTGGGCGTGACCGCGACCAACAGTCTCGACGACATCCTGTCCCTGGACGCCGATGCGGTGATCTACGCGCCGTTGCTGCCCAACGCCGAGGAAGTCGCAGCTCTGCTGCGCTCCGGCAAGAATGTCGTCACCCCGGTGGGCTGGTTCTATCCCAGCGAGCGGGAGGCCGCGCCGCTTGAGGTTGCCGCGCAGGCCGGCAACGCAACCCTGCACGGCGCCGGCATCGGGCCGGGCGCGGCGACCGAGCTGTTCCCGTTGCTGCTGTCGGTGATGGCCACCGGCGTCACTTTCGTTCGCTCCGAGGAGTTCTCAGACCTACGGACCTACGGCGCACCGGATGTGCTGCGCCACGTGATGGGTTTCGGCGGAACTCCGGACAAGGCGCTGACCGGACCCATGCAGAAGATTCTTGATGGTGGTTTCATCCAATCGGTGCGGCTATGTGTCGACCGGTTGGGTTTCGCCGCCGAACCCGAGGTCCGTACCTCGCAGGAGATCGCGGTGGCCAGCGCGCCGATCGACTCGCCGATCGGGGTGATCGAGCCGGGGCAGGTTGCCGGGCGCCGCTTCCACTGGGAGGCGTTGGTCGGCGACACGGTGGTCGTCCGGATCACGGTGAACTGGTTGATGGGTGAGGAAAACCTCGATCCGCCTTGGTCGTTCGGGGCGGCCGGGGAACGCTACGAGATCGAAGTCCGCGGCAACCCGGACGCATTCATCACGGTCAAGGGCTGGCAGCCGGAAAGCGTCGAGGCCGGGCTGAAAAGCAACCCCGGCATCGTCGCGACCGCGGCGCACTGCGTCAACGCCGTCCCGGCGACGTGCGCGGCCCCGGCCGGCCTGCAAAGCTTCTTCGACCTGCCGCTGATTACCGGCCGGGCCGCGCCCGGCTTATCGCGGTAGCCTGCGGTCATGACACGCTCCTTGGCCGTCGAGCAGTCCCGCGTCATACCCGTCGATGTCGAGAAGGCCTTTGCCGGCACATTGCCGCAGCCACTGACGACGATTTTCAGCCACTGGTACGGGCCCATCGGCCCGATCAAAGAAGTCCGCGATCAGACCGGCGACTGGGATGCCGCCGGGCAGACCCGCACTGTGCTGCTCACCCCCAGCGGAAGCTTCCACGAAGAGCTGACCAGTCTTGACCCGCCGCATTCTTTCGGTTACGCCCTGACCGGCATTACCGGCCCACTGGGATTGCTGGTCGGCCGCGCCGACGGCGAGTGGCGCTTCAGTGCGGGCGGTACGGTGCCCTCGCAGAGCACCGTCACCTGGCGCTGGAACATCCATGCCCGCTCGCCGCTCACCGCGCCACTGTTGCCGGCGCTCGGCGTGCTGTGGAAGGGCTACGCGCGCCGATCGCTGGAAACACTGTCAACCTTGCTGACGGGCTGATCATGTGCCGACTTTTCGGGTTGCATGCCGGGACTAACGTTGTCACCGCTACCTTTTGGCTGCTGGACGCTCCGGACAACCTCGCCGCGCAGAGCAGAAGAAACCCGGACGGCACCGGGCTTGGCGTCTTCGACGGCCAGGGGCATCCGCAAGTGCGCAAACAGCCGATCGCTGCCTGGCACGACGCCGACTTCGCCACCGAAGCCCAGGACATCACCGGTACCACCTTCATCGCGCATGTCCGCTACGCGACCACCGGATCCCACGACGTGGTCAACACCCATCCGTTCTTGCAAGACGACCGGATCTTTGCGCACAACGGCGTGGTGGAGGGCCTCGACGTGCTCGACGAGCGGTTGCAGGAAGTCGGTACTGCTGACTTGGTTTTGGGGCAGACCGACTCCGAGCGGGTGTTTGCGTTGATCACCGCGTCGATCCGGGCGCGTGACGGTGACGTCACGGCCGGTCTGGTCGACGCCATGGGTTGGCTGGCCGACAACGTACCGATTTATGCGGTCAATGTGCTGCTCTGTACGGCCACCGACATGTGGGCGCTACGCTACCCCGAATCGCACAAGCTGTATGTATCGGACCGCCGTAAAACCACGCCGGACTCCCAATTCCATCTGCGCACCAAGCGCATTCGCGCGTTTTCCGAACATCTGCGTTCGCGGCCGTCGGTGGTGTTCGCCACCGAGCCGATGGATGATGTCGCACGATGGAGACTCATTGATCCTGGAGAGCTGGTCCACGTCGATGCCGGATTGCAGATCAGCCGCGACCTGGTGCTGCCGAACCCGCCCAAGCACAAGCTAAGCGAAGCGGATCTGAGTCCGGCGGCTCTTGCCTCGGTGCACGAATCGGCTTAGCGGGTGGACGTGACGACCAGACGAGCCCTGGTGCTCGGCGGCGGCGGTGTAGCCGGAATCGGTTGGGAAACAGGCATTCTGCGCGGTATCGCCGACGAGTCGCCGAAGGCGGCAACGGCACTGCTGGATTCGGACGTGCTGTTAGGCACTTCGGCAGGTTCTGCGGTCGTCGCACAGATATGCAGCGGCTGGAGTCTTGAGGACCTGTTCTCGCGCCAAGTCGGCGAAACGTCGGCGGAAATCGACCCGGGCGTCGGGATTCAGACCCTCACCGACCTCTTCCTGGCCGCCCTGTCGCAACCCGACGCCACCGTGGCGCAGAAGCGCCAACGGATCGGGGCGGTCGCGCTGGCAACCGAAACCGTGGCCGAGTCGGCCCGGCGCTCTGTGATCGCTCAACGATTGCCGACGCACGCGTGGCCCGACCGGGAGTTGCGGGTCACCGCCATCGACACCGCGACGGGTGAACTGGTTGTGTTCGACCGGGATTCGGGTGTCGAACTGGTCGACGCGGTGGCCGCCAGTTGCGCGGTTCCCGGCGCGTGGCCACCGGTAACGATCGGGGACCGGCGCTACATGGACGGCGGGATCGGCAGCACGATCAATCTCGACGCTGCCAAGGACTGCGACGCGGCGGTGGTGCTGGTACCCGCTGGAGTGTCGGCGCCATCACCGTTCGGTCCCGGACCGGTCGCCGAGATCGCGGCCTTTGGCGGTAGGGCGTTGGGCCTGTTCGCCGACGACAAGTCGCTGGCAGTCTTCGGGCCCAACGCGCTGGATCCGCGCTGCCGGATCCCTTCGGCGCAGGCCGGGCGGACGCAGGGCCGGCGCGAGGCGGCCGGGGTTGGCGCGTTCCTCGGTATAGGACCGACCTAGCCGATCACCGGAACAAGCAGTCGGGCAGCGTGATCCGGTCCCCAGTGCAGTGTGCACTTGCAGCGTGGGCCGGGCTCGTATGCCGAGGGGAACTGACCGGTGAGCGGGTTGCGGGGCCACAGCCACCGGCCCGCGACAACAAGCCGCAGCTGCTCGCCGGCGCGAAACAGCGTCGCAGACGGCCCGAGTGGGATGTCGACCTGCGCGATCTGCCCGGCTGGCAGAGGGTTACGCCGGTCCAGGGCGGGTAACGGCTCAAACGGCCGCGAGTGGGACTCGTCGAGTGCCCGCATGGATGCCTTCAACCATCCGCTGGTGATCCGATCGCGCCCAAAGCCGTAGGAACCTTCGAACGGCACATACACTCGGCCACGCCATTTTTCGACACCGACGAAAAGGTCCACGTCGTCGCTGTCCTGCACGGTAACGAACAGCCGCACCGCCATCGGCCCGGTGATTTCGGTGCTGACGTGCACTGTTAAGCCGAATCGTGCTCCGCCCGAACGGGTATCGAAGGTGATCGAACCCGCTCGTCCAGGCGCTGAAGGTCTTAGCCCGGCGTCGCCGAGGTAAAGGGCCGTCCAGCTGGTCGACTCCAGCGGCCAGCTGCTTTCGTCGCGGACCTCGACGATATTGTCGCGGCCTTCGCGGACTTCCAGCCGAACTCTCGGCTGCGGTGCGTCCGTCCCACCACGCAGATGCCGGTCGAGGAACGCCAATTGCGTGTCGAGCGCCGACGAGGAATAGAACGTCGTCCACTTGCCGCCGCGGTGCGTGTAGAGATGACGTTCCGGCGAACTGATCTGCTCGAAGGCGCGCATCGCCCCGCGGCTGTGCAGGTTGTTGTCGGAAAAGCTGCCGCAAATCAACGCCGGCACTTCAATGTTCGGCAAGTTGGGGGCCAGCGCCTGCCACCACTCGTCGCGCAACGGTCTTTTGGCGGCTTCGTCCTTCAGGTTGTACTTCAGCCGCGCGGCCCTCAGGCCGCGGCTCCACATCGTGAGGAAGCCGGTCTCGCGGATGCCGCCCGTGCGGGCGAAGTCGCGGTAGGCGTCGGTGAATCCTTCCCACGGAACGATCGCGGCAAGGTGCGGCGGTCGCAGCGCCGCGGTTTTCCACTGCGAGATGGCAAGGTAAGAAACTCCGATCATGCCTACCGCGCCGCTGCTCCACGGTTGCGCTGCAGCCCATTCCACTAGGTCGTAGACATCCTCGCCTTCCTGATCGGAAAGCAGTGAGCACACTCCTTCGGATCGACCGGCGCCGCGCAGGTCGCAATTGACCACCGCGAACCCGTGCTCTGTCCACCACGCCGGGTCGGGCGCCTCCCAGCCGGTCAGGTCGGAAAACCGCGGTCGCGTCGGTTGGCGCAGCACCTGGTACTGGATGGAGACCGAATAACCGCGGCCGAGCCTCTTTTTGGCGGGAAGTTTGTCCTTGCCGTAGGGATGTGCGCATAGCAAGACGGGGAACGGACCGCCGTCGGGTGGCCGATACACGTTGACGCGCAACACGGTTCCGTCGCGAGTGCGAACAGCGACGTTGTCGTCGATCGCCAGTGCAGAAGGTCGCGCCGGGTAAACGTCGGCGGGCGATCGCACGAAACCGCGCAGGCGCTCCAACGCGTAGCGTGCAGCACCGGGCCGTCGCCACGGTCGATCCGGCGCCGGGGCGTCGGGTGAAGTCGCTCGTGCCATGGCTGATCCACTCCCTCAGAGGGTGCCGCCAATGTCGGGTGGAGCGGTGTCCAGCGTATCCAGTGCGTGGGCGGCCAGCGCGCGGCCGATGTCGATCACCTCAGCCGCACGGTGGAATTCCAAGCCGCGGCAAGCCGAGCGCGGCACCTCGATCAGCAAGTCGGGCGGGTGGGCGGCCAGGGTGTGGCGGGCCAGGGCGGCCTGGGCGATGTCGATGGTTCGGTTCATCACTTCGAAACCGCCGAGCTTCGGTACCCCGGTTTCTGCAGGTTCCGCGGGTTCTTCATCGGCGTCGGCCTCGATGTCGGATTCGGGATCGCCAACGCCGAAGCGGTTGAGCAGTGCACGGGCAGAGGCGCTGTCGAAGAGCGCAGAGGTGCTGCTCAGCATGCGGTTCAGCCATTCGGTCGTGGGCCGGGGTTCGGGCTCGCCATCGCCGACGGTCTCGCTGCCGGACAGGCTGACCGCGATGGTCAGGTCGGCGTTGACGGCGGCGATCGGCGCCATCGGCAGCGGGTCGAGGATCCCGCCGTCGGCGAGCAGGCGCCCGTCGACCACGTGCGGCGCGATCACCCCCGGAATCGCGATCGACGCCCGGATGGCCTCGTCGACCGGCCCGCGCTGCAGCCATACCGACTTGCCGGCCAACAGGTCGGTCGCCACCGCGGTGTACGGGATCGGCAGCTGCTCGATGGTTTCCGCACCGAGGATGTCGCGCACCGCGTCCAGGATCTTCTCGGCCCGCAGCACACCGGCCGCGCTGATCGACGGATCCAGCAGCCGCAGGATGGCGCGTTGCGTCAGTGCGCGCGCCCAGTCCGCGAACTCGTGGAGCCGTCCCGCCGCCTGCAATCCGCCGACGAGTGCGCCCATCGATGAACCGGCGATCCCGACGATCTGGTACCCGCGGTCGTGCAGCTCGTGGATCACCCCGATATGGGCGTATCCGCGTGCGCCGCCGCTGCCGAGTGCCAGCGCGACGCGAGGCCGCGACGAATTGTCGGCGCGTTGGGCATCCGAGTCCGCCATGGGCTCATTGTTCCCCGCCCCGCGCACTGTCCGCCCGCGGTGGTGGTACGCATCGACCGCGCACCGTCGAGACGAGTTCGGCAGGCACCCGGCGGCGACCGCGAATCCTCGGCGAATCAGCTGCGATGAGCGCTCACCAGGAACGACGGTAGCTGCGCGCGGCCGTCGGACCCGATCGTCACATTGCGGTATTCGAAACCATCGGGCAGTGTCCCGGGCACGTTGACCCATGCCCGGGCGGGCCGTAGCTCGTCGACGACCAGGTGCCTGCCGACGATCTCGCGCAATTGCGGCTCGGTGAATGGCCGTGGTCCGAAGTCGGCGGCCGGCGGGAACGCGTCAGTGGAGAAAACCAACGCAAAGAAATTCCCGCCGGGTCGCAGCGCCTGTGCGCTCGATTCGATGTATCCGTCGCGCAGCGCCTCAGGCAGGCAGTGAAAGACCAGTCCGTCGACGACCGTGCCGAAATAGCTGTCGTAGCCGGTCTTTTTCGAGAGGTCGGCGACGCCGAATTCGGCGGTCAGACCGCGGTCGGCCGCCGCGTGCTTGGCTTGCTCGATGGCACTGGCGGAAAGGTCGAGGCCGACCACGTCATATCCCTTTTCGGCGAGCGCCAACGTCGTGACGCCGACGCCACAGCCGGAGTCGAGAACCGGACTGCGGAAACGCCGTTGGCGTTCCAGAGCTGCGAGTTCGGGTTGCAATTCCCCGATATTCCAGCCGGGATTTCCGGGCGCGTAGGACGCCTCCCCGTTGTAGAGCTCATCCCAGTCGACGGTGTTCACATTAAATGTAGGCATGGCACCGAAGGTAAATATCTAACGCACCGGAAACAACTGCCGGAAGCCATTTTAGCGACTTCATTACGGTGGGTGGGCCCACATTAACGCCCTACATACACTCGGGTCGATTCGGGCAATTATGCACTGGCGCCGCTGGAAAAACGCTGGGAATTTCCGTAGCGTGTCCCAAAGCCGAACTATAAGTGGTGAGAATTCCAAACAAATGAATTCCTACCGGTCGGCCAGGTCGATACGTTCTAGGCTCTGAGCCGTCGGCCGGTGTCGACGAACTGCCGTCCCCACACCCGGTTCGTATTTTCGCCCACTGTGATTCAATCCCCGAGCGGTGCTCAGGTCATCCGCATTCGTCGTTGGCGGCGGCGTGCGCCGCGACGATCACCGCTGCCTGCCGTGCCGGGCTCAGCCGGGCCCACGGGACGTTCCAGGTGCCGGCCCCGGTGGCCTGCGGTGCCTGAACGGCCGCCAGGTACGCCTCTACCAATGCCTCCCGATCACCGGGCCGGTCCAGCATCCATGTCTTCGCAGCGTGGCAGGCCTGAAAGTACTCTTCCTCGGTCGACTGGGCGGGAGCGTCAATGCGGGTAGTCACGCCGCCGGGCGAGAGGCCCGGACGCGCGGACGGCCATGCCGCGGAGGGACCTGGAGCAGCGGGTGGGGACACCGACGGCCGGGTTGCCGCGCGATCTGCCGAGCAGCCCACCGCGACCGGAGCGACGGCTACGAGGGCGACCGTGCCCCATAGCAGCGGGCGACATGGGTGCCAGCGCACGCCGTCAATCTATGCAACACTGGCTGCCGTGATGGAGCGAACTGGATTTTGGGAGTGTTGTCGGCGCTGACTTCCCGCCGCCCCCTGGTCAAATCGTTCGTTCTGGAGTTCTTGCATGGTTTCTGCAAACCTTGTTGCTGATCGCGCCCCGTCCCGCCGCTCTGCGGTCCGATCGGTTTCCGGCCCCACCCGGCTGCGACTCGCCGACCTGTTGCACATCACCGACGAAACCAGCGACGAGGTGCTGCGCGGTCGCTACGACCACCTCGTCCCGCCGGGTGGTGTACCCAGTGACGACCGGTGGTTCACTCGGCTGCACGGTGACGACGAACTCGACATCTGGCTGATCAGCTGGGCGCCCGGGCATCGCACCGAGTTGCACGATCACGGCGGGTCGCTGGGCGCGCTGACGTTGCTGTCCGGGTCGCTTGACGAATTCCGTTGGGACGGAGAGCATTTACGGCGCCGACGTCTTGAGTCCGGCGACCAAGCCGGGTTCCCGTTGGGTTGGGTGCACGACGTGCTGTGGGCACCGACCGCCGCGGCTATCGATATTCAGGGGCCCACGTTGAGCGTGCATGCATATTCGCCGCCCCTGACGGTGATGTCCTATTACGAGGTCACTGCGCAGCACACGCTGCGTCGCAAACGCACCGAGTTGACCGGCGAACCGGAAAAGCTATGAGCCGCATCGATCAGGTTTTGGACGGCGCCCGGGCCCGGCTGCGCCGGCTGGCCGCCGACGAGGTGCCCGGCGCCTTGCGCCGCGGCGCATTGTTGGTCGACATCCGGCCGCAAGAGCAGCGCACACGTGAAGGGGAGGTGCCCGAGGCGCTCAAGGCTTTGGTCATCGAACGCAACGTGCTCGAGTGGCGCTGCGACCCCACCAGCGACGCCCGTCTGCCCCAGGCCGTCAGCGACGACGTGGAGTGGGTGATCCTGTGCTCGGAGGGCTATACGTCGAGCCTTGCGGCGGCTGCACTGCAGGACCTCGGCCTGCATCGGGCCACCGACGTCATCGGCGGCTATCGCGCGCTGGCCGCCGCAGGCGTATTGGCAGGCGTTAGCTAGTCGGCGGGCGACCCGCTGCGCCCGGCTTCGCCGCGCTCGCGATCGCCCGCAAAGCTAGTCGGCGGGCGACCCGCTGCGCCCGGCTTCGCCGCGCTCGCGATCGCCCGCAAAGCTAGTCGGCGGGCGACCCGCTGCGCCCGGCTTCGCCGCGCTCGCGATCGCCCGCAAGTTCGTCTTAGCCGCCGCCACCGCCGCCGCCCTCGCCGCCGGTGCCATAACCCCACCAGTCCTCGGTCTCGGTGTAGCCGTAATTCGGCTGCGCGGGGGCCGGTGGCGGCGGGGCCGGCTCATTGGTTTCCGGGGCCGCTGGCAGCGGCGCCGGAAGCACAGCCGGCGTTCCCGCGGGCGCGGCATACGCCGGCACGCTCACCGCGGCGATGGGTATACCGACAAGCACTCCCGCTACCGCGATCTTAGCGATGCTGCTGCGCGGGCTGGATGACCTTGTCCCAGTCATTGAAAACTCCCTTCACCGGGTGCCGAATCTCACAATTTTCATCGGATCCCAGTAGGCAAATGTTGCCAGGGAATTGGTCGCAGGAGGAGATATTCATCCCACCGTTGCGTCCGTTTACGGAGCCGAAACCCGTCGCACACTCAGCGGCTCGCAGCGTCAGGTGTCGCTGGCGTGCAGCAGCGGACGCAGTCTGGCCGTCTTCTCCGGCGTCCAGCCCGGCGGCTCGAGCACCGCCGCCCAGCCGTTGGCCACGTCGGCGACGTAGACGTGGCCGTGCCCCTGGGGCACACCGGTCGCTACCGCCATGTCGGCTGACACCTGCAAGAACGTCACGACGGGGATCCACTCGGTCTCCGGCAGCACGTCATAGCCGCGCTTTTCGCGTAGCCAGTCTGGTCTGCGGAACAGCAGGTCGGGATTCCACCAGGCGATGGGATCGGATGCGTGTTGCAGATACACCACCCGCGGGTGCCGCCACGCGGTGTGCGGGCGATCCAGGTCGTCCGGGCGGGCCACGAACCGCGCATTACGTCCGTTGTCGTAGATCGGCAGCCATTCCGGTGAGCCGCGATCGCGGGTCGCGGTGAGATCGGTCCAGATGGTGTTCTGGAACGTCGGTCCGGAAAACAATGCGCCGTCGGTGCGGGCCAGCACATTGTCGAGGGTCATGAACGGCGCTTCGCCGCCGAACGAGCCTAGGCTTTCGCCGAACACCACGAGCTTGGGGCGCTGTGCCTCGGGCAGTTGGCGCACCAGGCGGTCGACTGCCTCGAACAGCGCCTGGCCGGCGTGCCGGGCGTTGTTCTTGTCCACCAGGAACGACAACCAGCTGGGCAGGAACGAGTACTGCATGCTCACGATTGCGGTGTTGCCGTTGTACATGTACTCCAAGGCGTCGGCCTCCGCCTCGTTGATCCAGCCGGTGCCCGTGGTGGTTCCGACCGCGATGACCGCACGTCGTAATCCGCCGGTGCGCTGCAATTCTCGCGCGGCCAGCTCCGCGGTGGCGGTGATGCCGTCGGCGGATTCCAGTCCGGCGTAGGCGCGGATCGGTTCGGTTGCCGGCGCGCCGTTGAACTTGGTGAGTTGGGCGACGGTGG
>DATJOR010000060.1:0-3955 GCA_035506875.1 Mycobacterium sp. | reverse complement strand
CTGGTGGTTGATGTAGTCCAGCGAGATGTACCACATGCTGCCCAGCTGGAAGCCGAGGTAGGGCGCGTCGGTCACCGGCAGCGTGATGATCAGGGCCTGATCGGGCCGCAAGTCGAAGTGCCCGACCGAGGAGTACTGCGTGGCCAGGCCGCCGGGTGTGAGGCGTGGTGGCACCATGGTGTTGACCGGGATGTCGAGGTAGAACCACTGCGGGAACTGAAGCCAGGTTTTGATGCGGTTGACGAGTTGTTTGCCCGCTGTGGCGTAACGCTTTTCGATCACGGCGCGGGTCAGCGGCGGAGGCGCAGTGCCAGCGGTGTCCAGTCGTTCGATCGTGACGACCCCGCGTCGCGCCGACCAGTCGCCGTAGACCTCGCGGATCACCAGCTGGCCGGGGCTGTTCGGCCGCACCTGCCATTGGAAGCTGCCGTCCGCGGCGATCTCGAGCTCACGGTCGTCGAACGCGGCCTGGCTGGCGGGCACATTGTCATCGGTGTACTCACCGCCGAGCAACTGAAAGCTCAGGTCCGTGGTCGTGCCACGGACCCCGGTGACCAGGTAATCGTGGTTCGGCTGGACTCGGCAGCCGAAGTAGAGGGTGTCCGGGTTGTCCAGGCCCATCTTGGTGAACGGCCCGGTGCCCGACAGCAGCATCGGGTGATCACGGTCGTAGTCGAACACCATGTGCGTGCAGGCAGCCACGCAACCGGCCAGGTATTGCAGCCCTTCGAGCAGGTCGGCTTCGGTCTCGATATGCGGTGCGGCGGCGACCAGTTCTTCGGCCTCAGCGATCGCTGAGATGAGCGGCTCAGAAAAGAGAGAAGCAGACACGCCTAGACGCTAGAACGTGTTCTAGTTTTCGTCAACAAGCGAACATATCGCGTGTTGTCGTGGCCGCTCGCCGACGACGCCCGCTCGCTACTTTGCTACGGCGCGCACTGCTGCGATAGATCGATCAGATGCTGCCGCACATCCGGATGCCGGTTCAGGTAATCGAGGACGTTGGGGCCGCCGCCCTCGGCCTCGGACCTGGCCTGCAGCTGCTGGTGCACATCGGGATGCCGCTGCAGGTACGAGTTGATGGAATTACCAACCGTCTCGCCATCGCATTGCGCGTTGGCCACCGGCATCGCGATCACCGACGCGGCGGCAGCAGTTAAAAGTCCCCCCGCGAGCAGGCGGAACAGTCCGCGGCGACGGGGGCCGACTGTTTTAGATGTCACGCTCATACGCGTCAGGCTACCCGCGGTATCTCCGTGCGACCTGTGCGCGACCCGTGCTAATGCGAGGCCGCGGCACCGCTTGCTTGTTCGCGCTTGATCTCCAGCGCGATGTCGATGAGCTGGTCTTCCTGGCCGCCGATGAGTTTGCGCTGCCCGGCCCGGTGCAACAGCTGGTGAGCCGGGACGTCGTAGCGCTCAGCCTGGCGAACGGCGTGCTTGAGGAAGCTCGAGTAGACCCCTGAGTAGCCCATGATCAGGGCGTTGCGGTCGAGCAGGCATTCGGCCGGCATGGCGGGGCGCACCACGTCCTCGGCGGCGTCAGCGATGTCGAAGAAGTCGATGCCGGTCTTGACGCCGATCTTGTCGAACACGCCGATCAGCGCCTCGACGGGCGCGTTGCCCGCCCCAGCGCCGAAGCGGCGGCAGGAGCCGTCGATCTGCTTGGCGCCTGCCCGTACGGCCTCCACCGAATTGGCGACCCCCAGCCCGAGGTTTTCGTGGCCATGGAAACCGACCTGCGCGTCGTCGCCGAGCTCGGCGACCAACGCCGATACCCGATCGGCCACCCCGTCGAGGACCAGCGCGCCGGCAGAGTCGACGACGTAGACGCATTGACACCCGGCGTCGGCCATGATGCGCGCCTGCGCGGCCAGCTTCTCCGGCGGAATGGTGTGCGCCATCATCAGGAACCCGACGGTCTCCAGCCCCAACTCGCGGGCCAGGCCGAAGTGCTGGATCGAGACGTCGGCCTCGGTGCAGTGCGTGGCAATCCGGCAAATGGATCCGCCGTTGTTCTGGGCTTCCTTGATGTCCTCCTTGGTGCCCACGCCGGGCAGCATCAGGAAGGCGATCTTGGCCTCTTTGGCGGTCTCGGCGGCCAGCTTGATCAGTTCCTGCTCGGGTGTCTTGGAGAACCCGTAGTTGAAGCTCGAACCACCCAGCCCGTCGCCGTGGGTGACCTCGATGACCGGCACACCCGCGGTGTCCAGCGCCGCCACAATCGCGCCGACCTCGTCTTTGGTGAACTGGTGGCGTTTGTGGTGGGAGCCGTCCCGCAGCGACGTGTCGGTCATCCGGACGTCCCAGATCGGGTTGAAGAAAATCTCCCGAGTGCTCATGCCTGCGCTCCTCCCGCCGTCGCGGAAAGCGATTCTTTCGCGATCTCCTCGCCGACCTTGGTGGCCGCGGCGGTCATGATGTCGAGGTTGCCCGCATATGGGGGCAGGTAATCCCCGGCGCCTTCGACCTCGACGAACGTGGTCACCAGGGCTTGGCCGCCGGAGTGCATCGACGGCTCGTCGAACTGTGGGTCGTTGAGCAGCCGGTAGCCGGGCACATAGGTCTGCACCTCGGCGACGACGTCTCGAATCGACTGGGCGATCGCATCGCGGTCGGCATCCTCCGGGATGGCGCAGAAGATGGTGTCCCGCATGATCATCGGCGGATCGGCCGGGTTCAAGATGATGATCGCCTTGCCACGGTTGGCGCCACCGATGGTCTGGACTCCACGCGACGTGGTCTTGGTGAACTCGTCAATGTTGGCCCGGGTGCCCGGCCCCGCTGAAACAGAGGCCACCGACGCGACGATCTCGGCGTAAGGCACCTCCACCACCCGGGAGACGGCGTAGACGATCGGGATGGTCGCCTGCCCGCCGCAGGTGATCATATTGACGTTCGGTGCGTCGAGGTGCTCGCGCAGATTCGCCGGCGGGATCACCGCCGGGCCGACCGCGGCCGGCGTCAGGTCGATGGCCCGGATGCCCGCGGCCTCGTACTTCGGAGCAGCGTCGCGGTGCACGTATGCGCTGGTCGCCTCGAACACCATGTCGGGCTTGTCGGGCTGGGCGAGCAGCCAGTCGACACCTTCGTGGGTGGTCTCCAGCCCCAGCTTGCGGGCCCGCGCCAAGCCTTCGCTTTCCGGGTCGATCCCCACCATCCAGCGCGGCTCGAGCCAGTCGGAGCGCAGCAGTTTGTACAGCAGGTCGGTGCTGATATTGCCCGACCCGACAATGGCGACACTGGCCTTGGAAGGCATCGAAGCTCCTTTACTCGAAAGACAACCGGACGGATCCGAGGCCGGCGAAATCGGCGACGAAGTGGTCGCCCGGGTGAACGTCGATAGCCCGGGTGCACGAACCCGGTAATACGATGTCTCCGGCTCGAAGCCGTACACCAAAACTCTCCACCTTGCGGGCCAGCCACGCCACCGCGATCACCGGATTTCCCAGGACGGCGTCGCTGCGACCCTTGGCCACCACCTCGCCGTTGCAGGTCAGCACCGCGTCGATCTGGGTGATGTCGATGTCGGTCGGTGCCACTCGTCCGGTGCCGAGCACGAAGCCCGCCGAGGAGGCATTGTCGGCGATGGTGTCGCACAGCGCGATCTTCCATTCGGTGATCCTGGTGTCGATCAGCTCGATCGACGGCACCAACGCTTCGGTGGCCGCGACGACATCGTCTTCGGTGCAGGCCGCGCCCGGCAGGTCGTGGGCCAGGATGAAACCGACTTCGACCTCGACCCGCGGGTAGAGGTACTTGTCCGCCTTGACCGGGGTGTCCTCGAATACCTGCATCTCGTTGAGCAGATGTCCGTAGTCCGGCTCGTCGACGCCCATCATCTGCTGCATCGCCAGCGACGAGAGGCCCACCTTGTGCCCCACCACCCGGGCGCCCTCGGCGACCCGCTGACGGATGTTGATCAGCTGGATCTCGTAGGCGTCGACGACGTCGAT
>DATJOR010000059.1:0-2446 GCA_035506875.1 Mycobacterium sp. | reverse complement strand
GTGTGGCCCCGACTGGGGGATGTCAGATGTTAGGCGGCGGCTGGGACGGCGAACGGGCGGGGCGCCAGGTTGCGTCGGTAGGCGCGGCGGATGGCGTCGACGGCGGTGATGCCGGCGGGCAGCAGGACGGGGAACAGGATCATCAGGAAGATGAGGGCGGGCAACAACATGGCTTGGTCTTCTTTCTTTGGTTGGGTTGAGTTGTGGCACTTGCTAATTCAGGATTAGCTTGGTGGTCCTGGAACGCTGTGGTGCGTTCGTAAGGAGAAATTTAGCGGCGCCAGCGCGGGGTGGCGACGTCGTCAAACGACCAAGTTGCGGCGGATTGTTGTGTTCCGGAGACAAAGCCGTCGCGGACCAGCCATCTACCTGGGTGGCATCGGCCCGGCATTGTTCGTGACCCCTTTGCGAAGTGCTTAACGCTGTCGCTGAAAACAATTCCTTCGCAAGCGCCGCGGACTATCTTTTTTGCATGACAACCAGCGAAAAGACCCTGTTCGAGGGTCCACTACATCAGCTCGCTCGTAACACGTGGCAGTTGCTGCTCCTGATCGGCCTCCTGGGCGTGGCCCTCGGTGTCATCGTGCTGGCCTGGCCGGGCCCGTCACTGGTGGTGGCGGGTGTCCTGTTCGGCATCTACCTGGTGGTATCCGGGGTCGGATACGTGTTCGCCGCTTTCGGCTCGCACGCCGGCGCCGCAATGAGAGTGCTGTCGTTCCTCACCGGCGTGGTATCGCTGGTGCTGGGGTTCTTCTGCTTCCGCGACAAACTCGAGTCGATCCTGCTGTTGGCTCTGTGGATCGGCATCGGGTGGCTATTCCGTGGGATTACCCTGCTCGCCGCGGCGTTGTCCTTCGACCACCTGCCCGCACGCGGCTGGCAGATCCTCTCCGGTGTGATCATCGTTATCGGCGGCGGGGTGCTTATCATCTCTCCACTGGATTCGATCGCGATCCTGACCTTGGTCGCCGGCTGCTGGCTAATCGCGATCGGCATCGTGGATGTCATCAGCGCATTCCAGGTTCGCCACCGGCTGAAGGCGTTGACTCCCAGCTAAAGGCCTGAGCCCTCGCCTAGGGCAGGCGCTGCTCGACCTCGAAGGCCAGGCAGAGTTCGGCGATGTCCTTGGGCCGCGACAGTGACCTGCCAGTCAACTCCTCGATGCGACGAAGGCGATGCCGCACCGTGTTGGGATGGCAGAAAATCTTCTCCGCGGTGTCGTTAGCGGAGCCGCCCTCCTGCAACCACGCTTGAAACGTGTCGAGGAGGATCTTGCGTTCGGCGTCCGGCAGTTCGTCTATTCGCCGTAGCACCGACGACCTGATCTTGGCCATCACCTCGGGCGCGCTGACGGCCGCGACGGCAAGAGGGGTGTCGTCGAACACCGTGACCAGCGAGTCGGCCGACGGCTTCCCGGTGACCGCCAGCCGGGCGAATCGCAGCGCGTCGCTGGTTTCGGCCAAGTCGTTAAACGGCGGGCTGATGCCGACTCGGACGGTCGCGGACTGGCGGAGCACCGAAATCAACGTGCTGACGGTGTGGCGGTTCCGCACGTGGACGATACCGACGTGTAAGTCCGGCAGCAGTCGCCACGCCGAGCGGATGTCGCGAGTCGCGAGTTTATTTTCGATCGCGGGCAAGCCCAGTTTCCCGATGGCCGGCAACTCGGCGGCGACCACGACGTACGGCCCGGTAGTGGGTAGCCGGAGCAAATCGGCTGCCTCCCAGAGGCTGTGGGTGTCGGTTATCCGGCTCGACAGCAGCGCCTCGACCAGCGCCGACCGTTCTTCCTCCTGCTCGAGAATTTGCGCGGTCAGCTGTTGCCGATAAGCATCGGCCATCGCCTGAGTAAAGGTGTCTTGGGCAAGAAAGACGAGTGCCGTGGCGTCCACGATGGATTCGACGGGTATTCGCGCGGCCCGCGCGACGGCGAGGGTCTCCTCCCACATGAATCGGAAACCGATCCGATAGGCCGTCATCAACGCCGGCAGCGGAACGCCGGCCATTGCGCGGGTGGCTCCGGTGCGCTCAGCAACCGAGACATCGACGTCCGTGTGTCCCGCCAGTGAGTCGAAGACGAACGTCAGGTTTGCCTCACAACTTGCGCGTACTTCGTCTTTCGTGACGACGGTGCCGTCGTGGTAGGCGTCGATCTCGCGAAACAGCCGGTCCGCAAGCGTGTCGCCGAGTTCCGGGGCACGGGCCAGCATGAGCTTGCCGAGCTTGACGATGTGCGGATCAGGGTCGGCGCGACGCGAGACGCCGCCGGCGTGCGATACCGCGCTCATACTCGCAAACCTTATGCGCGGACACCGGCCGATGTGTGCGGTCACACCGAACCGGCCTTCATGTTGTGTGCCGAGACATTGTGCTTTCTAGCTGTCGGAATCACTCTGGATACAGCTATCCAGACAAATTCAAGAGGTATCCCGTGACCAGTCTGAGC
>DATJOR010000058.1:0-15025 GCA_035506875.1 Mycobacterium sp. | reverse complement strand
TAAAACAGAAAGACCGCGAAGTTGGCGACGATCAGCGCGACATTGACAATCGGGAACCGGCGGGCCGGAATGCCATCGGAGTAAGGGATCATGTCACCACTTCCGAGGCGGAGCCGGTCCTGACGGCGCGGGGCGCCCGTTGTGGTGTTTGAGGATGACTTCCGATTTCATGAATCCGCACCTCGCGAAACGCTGATCGCCCTTGTCCGGCCCCACATCGGAGCGGTTTTCGGCGATCGTTGCCAATTCCCAGCCCAAACCCGCTGCGCGCGGTCCCACCGTACTCTGTCTCTGGCCAGACCAAGCACAAACCTGCTCGACGAGGTGTCCGGCATCATCCCTGGGCCACACCCGTCGCCGAACTGGTCAAGAACACAAATCCAACGGCGCTGCCAACTCATCAGCGCCCCTTAGCATGTCGGGATTGCTCTCCGTCACAACGACGGTGACCGAGGGATCGACAGGATGAGTCATCACCCGTACTGCTCAAGGAGGCGTGACACCGTGAACAACCACTAGCCGGGGGAGGCTAGCCTTTGACCGGTCATCGGCGCGTCACGCTCGATCAGGACGCGAATCACGACCTTGTGCAAGATGCGGGCGTGCTGTGCTAATTGCGCCAAAACGGCGGCAATCTCTAGCAAGAACCGCACCGGCGAAAGGCGTCGACCGTCCCGTGTGGCCGTAGTAGTCAACGCCTGTTAAGGCCCTGACCAGGCTCGTCGCCCGCGTCGTACGTCTCAGACCGGCCACACCTCGCGGCGCCACGCGGCGTCCCAGAACATCCACTCATAGCGGGCGGTGGTGGCGAAATGGGCCCGGGCGCGCGTCTCGTCGGCAGCGCACAGGGTCAGGCCAACGTTGTCGGCCAGCGCCAGCACCTCGGCGACGATGGTCTGATACTCGTCGTCGGCATAGGTGTCGATCCAGCGCTGGTAGCGCGGATCCGGCGAACCGCGCTTAACGAGCTCGGCGCCCACCTCGGCATAAATCCAGTAACACGGCAGCACCGCGGCGAACCCATCGGCGAAGGTGCCGCGGTAAGCGGTGGCCAACAGGTAGCTCGTATAGGCGAGGGTGGTTGGCGCGACCGGCATGGCATCGATGTTCTGGATGCCCAGTTCGGTTAGCAGCGACTCGTGCAGGGCGAGCTCGACCTCGGCGGTGCCGGCGGCGTGTCGGGCAAACATGCCGACAGCGGCGTGTGTCGGTGCCTTGCTGCCCACAACGATCAGCGTGCGAGCAAAATCCCGCAGATAGTGCGCGTCCTGGAGCACGTAGTGGGTGAAGAGCTCCGGGTCGAGGCTGCCGTCGGTCAGGCCAGCCAGGAATGGGTGCTGCAAGATCGCCGCGTAGGTGCCGGCAGCTTCGGCCCACAACCGTCCCGTCCAGCCGTCGCGCATCACGCCTGCGATGATTCCAGCCCCATAGCCTCCCTGCTCGATTGGCCGTTCTCTCTTCTGACAGCTAAATCACCGAGTCTGCCCCAAGGGTTGGCTCCGTCTGGCCCTGCTACCTGTCGGATGCTTGTGGCCCAGTAAGCCAAGGGCAACGTCCCTCTTCAAGCATTTGTCGTCGACACCGCTCACATAATTAAGGCGGTTCACCTCCACCACCGATAACACCCGATTATGTCGTCAGACCTCTGTACATTTGTTATCACATTGTGCAACAGCAAGATTCGGTGACGGGTCCGGTGCCGAGCCAAGGCCAATCGAAGCCGCGGCGGACCCGGCCAGCCCGTGTGGCTCGAGGTGTAGAACCGTAGCTCGAGTCCGTCCGGATCAGGGACCGCAGTGGAGGACATGGCTGAGCGTGCTGTGCAGTTGGCGGTTGTTGTACCAGTCTCATCCGGTGGCTTCCCTGATGTACTCCCCTATTTGGCGCAGCGACCGGGCGGCCTCCGGCACCGCCGGCGCGCACAGTTGGAAGACATGCAGCTGCCCTGGCCAGACGTGGATCTCCGCGGGCACGCCCGCGGCGGCCAGCCGCTGCGCGGCCAGGCGTGCGTCGTAGAGCAACACCTCTGAGCCGGACACATGGATCAGCGTGCGCGGCAGGCCCGGGTCAATATGGTCGAGCGGCTCGAACACCTCTTCGGGGTGCCCATCGACAATCCGTCGCGCCGCAGCCTTCGCGATCAGCTTGACCAGAGCCTCAAACGCGTTGGGCGGAAACATCGCATCGCTTCGGCTATTCGGATGGGCCTGCTTGGGCTGCATATCCAGCTGCATCAGCGGCGACATCGACACCAACGCGGCCGGAGCCTCACAGTCATCCAGCAGCCGCTCAGCCAACGCCAACGCCAGATACCCACCAGCCGAATCCCCCGCCAGCACTATCTGCTCGGGCGCATAGCCCTGCCCACGCAGCCACCGCCAGCCGTCGTAGCAGTCCTCGACGGCCTCACCCATTGAATGCTTGGGGATCATCCGGTAGTTCAACACCAGCACCGGCGCGTCGGCGTATCGGGAGATCATCGTCGTCAACCGGCCGTGCGAGTTGGACCCGCAGGTCAAGAACCCACCGCCGTGCATGTACAGCACGATCCGGCGTGTCCCGTCGGCGGGCAACACACCCTTGGCGCGGACCAGCTGGGCGGTACAGTGCGGCAGGCCGATCGTGGCCCGGATGGTGCCCGGGATCGGCATCAACGCCCGCGACGCGAAGTCGATCGCGCCCCACGGCCACGGTAGAGATGCCAGGTGGCTGCCAATTGCCAGCGCGGGACGGATGGTCAGCCGAGCGTCCAGCCAGGCCAGCCGGCCGGCCATGCTGGGACCGTCTTCGATGACCTCAAGCGGTGTCGCGTCGCTAACCGGATACCTGCGTGGTTTGAGCGCGCTACCTGCGCGTGTCCACCCGTCGCGCGAACCGGATACCTTACCTGGTGCGGTCATGTCATGCTCCTACGCCGCTGTAGGCCGAAACCCACCAATCGCGTTGTCGGTTCCCGGCCACTTAGCTCGACCCTCACGTTGTCGTCACTGACCACCACCTTCTTGTGTGTGGGTGAGTCCTGCGTCGGTGCAAGCTATTACCCGGCTATGAGTGCGGCGACTTGAACTTGCCCTCAATCACCCAACGAGACCATTGGCAAACAGCGCAGCGAGTGATGTTGTCCACGATGGTCGCTGACCGCGGCGCCCCCAGGCGCGCCCAAACGCACTCTCTCAGTACGCAGAAGCGCGCCGCCTACGACGAACACGACGGAAAGGAATGTGAGGCTTTACCGGAAAGTCCGCCGCATTCGCTATTACTCACTTCCATCTGTCGTCAGACAGGATATCTGTCGATTCGTCAAGTAAATTGCTGCATCTGGTTGGCCTGTGCCCTCCTAGAGGGCAGTCAGAAGTCGTTCTCGGACAGGCGTTCTCGTCGTCTCAACGACCTCAGGGAGCGATCCGACGGGGCCTCGCGTGCGCCGTCGTTGCGCGAGCTTGGGCTGATCGGCGTCGGGAAGCAGTTCGAATCGGTTGGGAGTTCTCCATAGTTCGACGGTTTGAATGACCCAATATCCGGTGAACTCGAGGATCAGCGCGGTCTCAACAACGATGACCCAGTGGCTCCAGCTGTCGAGCACGAGGTGCAGCACCACAACGGCGATCAACGTCACGATCATCGCCGCCGCAATGCCCTCGTAGAGCACGCAATAGAGGTACCGGTGTGGAGATTTGGCGTCATCTTGACGGCTGACCAAGAATGCCGTGGTCACGACGGTAGTGATAATCGCCAGGAACATGATCACCGCGGCAACGCCGTGTCCATTCGAGGCGAAGCGGTCCGGGAAAAAGATAAACGCGACAAGCCCTACGGCCACGATCGCCCGCAGAAGGTACATCGACACCGTGCCCAATTGGCTCTTAGGCACGGTGGTGTTGGTGCGTCGGTACAGCCACCACGCCACTACGCGAGCGATCACCAAGGCGATCACGACGGCCCACACATTGTTCGTGATTGCGTGCTTGATGTTGTAGTCGGCCGGCAAACCGTATCGCCCGCACAGCAAGATTGGTCGGGTGGTGGGGACCATGGCGACGATGAACGCCAGGATGCCCGCCAGAGTCAGCAGGACATCTTCGGTGTCGCTGCTGCCCTTGTAGACGATGAATAGCACGCCGAGGGCACAGAGCACCGCCACGAAGATGCTGTGTGCAGTGGTGAAGTAGAAGGCGCTGATCGAGGTTTGCCAGCAGCTTGCGGTCAGCCGTTCGCCGATCACAGCCGCGCCGAGCATCACGATCATCACCGCCATGCCCCCACGCAGATAGCGGTAGGTATCAAGGGTGATGTCGCGCGAATGTTCCGTCACATCACCTGACATTTTTCATCTACTCACCCGCGCCACCAGAAGAATCATTCGCTTATCCCCACACAGCCCGGTTGCCTCATTGAGAGCGATCCGGGCTTCGTGCCGCACAAGCGCGTGAGTAACTCATTACCCGCTCCAGCTTCGGACGGTGGCCGATCCGCGAAAGTCACGATGCCCAGATCAAGAGCGGCCTGCTCTTCGAGCTGAAGCCGATCCTGATCAGAGCGCGGCAACCCAGCCAGCAGCAGCCCGGCGACGCGGTGACCGCCGACTAACCGAACGGCGGGCCGTCGAATCGCTCTCGGGTGGCGAGTTCGGCGACGCTGGCGCGCCTGAGATTCGTCAGCTGTTTGCGCGGCTTGCCCAGCGGCAACACCGCGGCGACGGCGTATGACTTCGGCACCCCGAGCAATTCCTTGATCCGCGGCTCTTCGGCCACCGCCATCGTGGTGAGGGTGCCGCCGTAACCCTCGTTGCGCGCGGCCAGCAGGATGTTCCACACCAACGGGTAAATCGATGCGCCGCTGATCACGCCGATCCGGTCGAGGTTTTGATCTATCGCGGCGACCACCTCGAGGTCGACACAGGCCACCAGCACTACCGCGGCGTCGTGCAAGGGAGCGGTGAATTGGGACGGCACTTCAGTGGCCGCGATCTCAGCAGCTGTCGGCCCAGGCGCATGTAGCGGGTTCCACGGGCTCTCTCCGTTGGCCAGCTGTGCGGCATATCGGCGGGCGCCCGTCGCCGTCAGGTCGGCCAGCGCTTGGCGAGTCGCGCGGTCGCGAATCACGATGATCCGGGCGCCTTGGCGGTTGCCGCCGCTGGGCGCGAACCGTGCGTTGTCGAGGATCCGCTCCAACACGTCGTCGGGCAGGGGGTCGTCGGTGAATTCGCGTACTGCGGCCGTGGTGCGCATGACGTCATAAAGGTCCACGTTCAGGTACCGTCCTTAATAGCGTTGGCGGCGACATCTGCAGCCTGAGCGGTCATTCCGTTGGTTCGGCAGGCGCTGTGGGCTGCGCGACTGAATCCCGTCGTCGAAAACACGGGATCGCTGGGAGCGCAAAGGTCGTCGGTTTTTTCAACTTACAAGTGCCCGATCGTGATTGGTGGTGCATTGCGGTCAACGAGATCTAGAAAGCCATTGGAAGGCTTACCAAACAGCGAGACCGCCGCGATGTGATTGGCCATGCTCGGTGGTAGGGGGCCGCTGATTCCGGGCGGTAATGCGTAGCCGTCCGGGACGTTGTCTGTGGTGATGTAGGCCGCGATCGCAGCGCCTTGAGAATAACCGCCAACGACGATTCTGGTCTGCGGGCAAGCGGCCTCGACAGAGGTGATCCTGTTGCTTGCATCGGCGACCCCCTCGGCCGCTCGAGAAAAGTCCAAAGATGCCGGGTAATCCACCCCATAGACGTCCACGGATTTACCGGGCAGACGGGCGATCAGCGCATCGGTGAAGGCTTGGCCGGTGGCTCCCACACCGGGCGGTTCGTTGGTGCCTCGGGCAAAGACGACTTCCACATCAGAGCAGGGGTCGCCCGCAGCAACATTGGTGGTGATGGCCGGCGCCAATACCGAGGCCGCCGCGAGCATCAATGCAGCGATCCGGCGGCGCAGCGTTCTGGCCGCCGAAAAGCGCCACAGACTAGCGCCGTTATCTGAAGTTGTCATCGCGATGTGGGTCCTTCACCGATAGTGGATGGGTAAGTGAGGTGCGACAGGTGGCGGCCATCGGCCCTACAGCCCGCGTGGTTCGTGAACTGAACCGCGTTGGCCGGTCGACAACCCACGACGAGATCGCAGGCTATCGCCAATCATGGGAGGACGCCGACCAACGCTTCGGCGCCGTCCAGGGATATCGAGGCCCGGTCAGCCGATTGCCCGCCCCGCCACTGCCCGCCGTCCGGCTGCGACCGCGTCGACTTCCGCAACGAAACGAACACACCTGATTGCCGCGGTGTCAAGAGTCACGAAACGGACGAGCGAGACCGCTTTACTGTAAAAGGAACTCAGCGGCTCATGCGATGCGGCTAGGTGTCGAGCTTTCTTGAATCTCGTTGAGTTGAGGCCCTGCTAACCCCGAAGTCCAATCCTTCTTCTTCTGCCGATAATCACGAGTTAGGTCGGCGCGCAGCACAGTAGCAACTTTCTTGCGAATGTTGCTGGAAGACAGAATAGTTGGACTACGCCACGAAACAGCAACCGAGGTAGGGTTAGCTCGACGCTTATTCCAGTATTGGCTCAGTCGATACATTTTCGTCTGGCGAGGTTCATCGGTCGGATGAGCTAGCGCGTTCCATCTGTCGGGTTCGTGACGTCGAAGCCGACGGACGATCGCACAGCGTTGTCGAGTTCAATGCTCGCGCCATCGCTGAGACGAACAACGGAGTAGTAGAAGGCACCGCGTCGCATTTGGCAGACCACGAGTACTGACTGTGTATTGCACGCGGGCGGCTGGTCTAGTGCCCCAGTCGCACCGTGCGCCTGGGTAAGCGATCCAACGTTGTGCATCTGTCCCAGTGCATCGGTGCCTCTTGACGTTGGGTAAGTATTCAGCGCGTCGTGGCACTGCAACGAAGCTTTATGGCTTCACCTTGAGGATGACTTTTCCCATCGGTCCGTCAGCTAGTCGATCAAAGGCTTTGGGCAGTTGATCGAAGCTGAAAACGCGGTCGATCAGCGGCTTCGCACCTGTTCGCGCCATGATGGTTATGAGGTCGTGCCAGGCGGTTCGATGTTGCTCTGGGGTGTAGAGGCTCAGAGCCATTGCACCGAGTCGCAGCCAGCGGGAAAACAGTGTGCCGGTGTCGAATTCGGGTACCGGGCCGCCTAGTTGGCCTATTAAGCTGAGTCGGCCATTGTCTCCCATGGTTTTGATGACGTCGGGTAGTTGCGTGCCTCCGATGGTGTCGACGGCAAGGTTGACACCACGGGATCCGAGAGCTTCTTTTAAGTGCGTTGTCCATTGAGGCTCTTCGGGGTTGAAGGTGAAAGAGGCGCCGAGTTCTTTCAGCCGGTTCTGCTTTTCGCTGCTTCGAGATAGCGCGATGACCGTGTGCTCCAACGCTATTGCCAGTTGCACCGTCGCGACACCGACTCCGCCGGATGCGCCGGTGACCAAAACGACGGAGCCTGGTTTGAGCGGTTCCCACATGGTTAGTGCGCGGTAGGCCGATAAGTACACTACGGCAGCTCCCGCGGATTCTTCTTCGCTCCAATCTGCGGGGAGTTCGGCTAGAGCGTTCGCGGGAATCACGACCTTCTCGGCGAACATGCCCCACCGCATCAGACCGATTTGGCTGCGCAGAAGAACTCGCCGATCTCCGACCTCTACGTCGTTGACACCTTCGCCGATCTCGGTCACGACACCAATCCCGTCGCGGCCCAACACATGTGGCGGATCTGGATACACCGGATAGGGATACCGTCGCTCGGCCAGCATCCGATCGGCGGGATTGAGGGCCGCGTACTGAACGTCCAGCACAACCTCACCCTCGCCCGGTATCGGATCTGAGGTTTCGTCGAGGCGGACGTGATCTAATCCCGCCTGGCCATCCCACAGCCACGCTTTCATCGGTTACTCCTTCGATCTGCTAGCTGCGACCCCACAAATCCCGTGACGCAGCAGCGCACCGCTAGCAAGCAATCCAGTGGCGGATTCACCACGCGTCCGCCAGGTTAATTGGCGGTCTACAGATCTGTCTCCCTCAGATGGCCAATTGGTCATCGCGTGGCCAACTAAATGAGACGTGGCCATTTTGTTTGAGCACTACCGCTATAACTAGTGTAGGTTCTCAAACTTCCTGCCCACTCGAGGCGCGCTGACGTGCACAGATGCGAGTTGTCTCACATTGTGTCCACACCTTTTTGTCTCACTTCCGTGTCCACTTTTCTGAACCGGCCCATTAGCAGACGGGAGGCACTCGCAGGCGCCAGTGCGACCTCCCAATGTATCGGCGATTGATTCGTCGCTGTGACGTACGACCTCGGAACCCGCTGCCTCCCCTGCTCAACCATCGGCCCCAGTGCCAATAGCCGGGGGTGTGACGCAAAGTACTCTGCAATCGTTACAACGTTGTGCCACAGAATAATTCGGCTAACCACACAGTTGCCAAGCTCGACATTCTACGCATTGCCGCACGTACGCAACATATTTCACAGCGGAAGGGATGAGTCCCCCTCAAGACCATCTCACTTGCTAGGTCTCCCCACATTGATTCGGCTATCAAGTACGGACGAATTCGCTCTGCGTCTCGTTCGCTCAGATTCCCTGACAACGCCTCGGTAGCTGCCCAGGCACCGAGGCCCACAACCAGATCAGCAACGAACCCACCGGCGAGGTCAGCCCGACACTCCGGGAAGGGCTCGGCCAGCTCCCCGACCAGCGACCCCAGCGGGCAGCCGCCCTCGCAGTTCTGCTGGCGATAGGTGTCGACGACCACGTCACGCCAGGCGCGCAACCTTTCCATGCTGTCCAGCCCTCCAAGCGTCGCCAGCACAGCGTGCACGCGGTGGGCGATGACGGCCCTGATCAGGGATTGCCTGTCCTGGAAGTAGTGATACATCTGCGAAGGGCCGACTCCCGCGGACTTATAGACATCGCCCAGGCTCGTGCCGGCGACACCGTGGTCGTAGATCAGTTGCGATGCTGTCGCCACGATCCGCTCCCGGGTGGCCTGTCCCCTGGGGGTGAGCCGGTGCGGCTCGGCGACCGATGCGTTCGCTGCCATCACTGTTGGCCAGGTTCGCGAGATCCGTCGCGGCGGTTCCCGCTGCCCTGCCCCCCTTTCCGAATTCGTCTGATTCCTCTCGGACCTACTAGCCGGCAACACCACCGCCGGCGGCCTGGTCCTGGCGACCAACTGGTCGTTGCACGCGTCCTCAGCCGTCCGGTCTGCGGCTGGTTGGGAGCTGGCCGCTACGCCCCAGCGCCCGGGCGTAGCGGCCAGCTCAGGGTCGACGTCCTTAGCGCCACGGCATGATCACCGTCTGCTGGTATCGCACCCGATCCGTCCGCCGCGGTGACTCCCTACTCGAAACGCTCCGATCCGCGGCGAACGCGGTCATCACCGACGCTTCTGGGTGTGGTTGTCGCGGTGGGCACGCAGGACGCGTTCGGTTTGCAGGTAGACCTGCTCCTGCAGTTCCGGTGTGCGGGACTTCTTGGAGGATTTCTTTTGCTTGGACGGCGTGTGGTAGCCGCCGGTGACGGTGGCCAGGTCGGGGTCGGTCATGATCCGGATGACCCCGCGGGAGCCTTTACTGGCGTGGCCGTAGATCGGTGAACCCAGCTTCATCATCAGCCCGAAGGTTCCGCCGGCCTTGGCGCCGAAACCGCTGTTCACGCTGCCGGGGCTGACCGCGTTGACGGTGATCCCGTGGCCGTCGAGGCGGCGAGCCAGGGCGTAGGTGTGGAGCAGGTTGGTCAACTTGGCGTTGAAGTAGGCCTGAGTCTGGCTGTATTTGCCCGAATAGGACCAGTCGGTCTCGACTTTGCCGCGCCCCTCGATCAACGCGGTCATGTTGGTGACCCGCGACGGTCTTCCCAAGGAATCCGCACCTGCGTGCAACAGGTCGAGGAGCGCGTCGGTCAGGGCGGCTACCGCCACGTGGTTGATAGCCATGGTCATCTCGAAGCCGTCTGGGGATAGCCGCCGCTCGTTGAACCCGGCGCCGGCGTTGTTGACCAGACCGTGGATGCCCTGGGGGGCTACGGCTCGGACTGCGTCTGCTAGCTGCCAGGCGCCGGCAATCGAGCCCAGATCGGCGGCGACCGGGATGAACCTGCCCGCCCCGTTGCCGTCGACCACGAGGCTGTCAACGCTGGCGCCCGCCGCTTTCGGAGTGCGGCCGTGCGTCAGGACGATGGCTCCCTCGTCACCGAGAAGGCGGGCGGTCTCGTAGCCGATGCCACCCTTGGTGGTGCCGGTGACCAGGACGGTCTGGCCCCGCATCCGGCCGTTTGGGGCGGGCAGCTTGCTCATTGAAATCTCCTAATCGTGAGGTTTTAGCGTGAAAGTGGGGGCGTTGCGCCCAGGATCAGATGAGTATGGGCAGCCGGTCACAGCACCGATACGCGGCCACCGTCGACCGGGACGACGGCACCGGTGATGAAGCTCGACTCCTCGCTACACAGGTAGGCGATGGCGTTGGCGATCTCAATCGGCTGGGCGGCACGGCCCAACGGAATGGCTGCGACGAAGGTGGGCAGCATGTGCGCCATCGGATCCATCGCCGGAGTCATGGTGGGGCCCAGCGCGACAGCGTTGACGCGCACGCCCTCGGGCCCGTATTCCGCGGCCCAGGAGCGGGTCAGCGATTCCAGGGCTGCTTTGGCGGCGCCGTAGCCGGCCATGCCGGCCTGGCCGCGGTCGGCGACCATCGTGGACACGTTCACAATGGCGCCGCCGCCGTTTCCTGCCATCGCCGGGGCAAAGGCTGCGGTCAGCAGGAACGGTGCCTTGACGTTGACCGCGAACATGGCGTCCAAACCCGCTTCGGTGGCTTCCGCGGTCGGGGCCAAATCCCAGAAACCGGCATTGTTGACCAGGATGTCGACGTCCCCGGCCTGCTGAATCAGCCCTCGCACGTCGTCGGACACGTTGAGGTCGGCGGCGATGAAGCGGGCAGGTGCGCTTGCCGTCGCCAGCTCCTCGACCACGGCTTTGCCGCGCGTTTCGTCGCGGCCGGTGACGATCACCGCGGCGCCATGCTGGGCGAACAGTTTCGCGGCTTCTCTCCCGACACCGGATGTCGCACCGGTGACGAGCACGTTTTTGCCACTGAATTTCATTCGTGTTCCTTCTCTGCGGGGAGCTTGGCTAGTCGTTGTTGACGAGCTCGCGCCGGTTGTCCACCCACTGAGCGAACGGCGTGACCCGTCGGCCCAGGATCGGCTCGACGTCACCGGTGAGGACCGCGGGTTGCTGCACGGCGGCCGCGTGCAGCGCGATGTAGGCGTCAGCGCATTGCGGTGATGCCCCAGCCGCCTCCGACTGCCTCGCGATGGTGGAACTCTGCGTCGTATGCGACCACCTTCCGTCGGTTTGGAATGACTACTTCACAAAACCCCATCAGGTTTGGAATGTCAACACCAGAATCAACGTGGCCTCACGCAAGGGCGCAGCCAAGCTGTAACCGCATCCTGGCCGCCCGTATCACATTGTTAGTTTTGCGATCTGCTGTGAAATAGCCGACGACGCAGCCCGATGCGCGCTGATGGGTGTTTGCATCGTCCTATGGGCGCCCTTCTGATAGGCTGAAGTGATCACTCCACAAACGCTGGCTGCCTTTGGAGTTTAAATACCAAACTCGGCTATTCTTGCGGGATGATCACGCGCAAGGGCCAAGCCACCCGTGACCGCATCCTGGCCGTGGCCGCGGCCCTGATGTACCAGCAGGGAGTAGCTGGCACCAGCTTCGAGGATCTCCAGGCCGCCGCCGGGGTCAGCGCGTCGCAGATCTACCACTACTTCGGCGACAAACACTCCCTCACGTGCGCCGTCATCGGATATTGGAGCGACACGAACCTCGGGTTTCACAAACCCCTGCTGGCCCACCTCGACGACATCGACGGATTGCGTGACTGGGCCCAGGCGGTGGTGGACAGCGCGCGGGCCAACGACTTTCGAGGCGGATGCCCGCTGGGTTCGTTGGCTAGCGAGCTCGCCGACACAGACGACGTCGCACGAGACGACGTCGTGGTCGGCTACCGGCGATGGCAGGGCGCCATCCGTGACGGCCTGGGAGCGATGAAGGCCCGCGGCGCACTCGTCGAAAGCGCCGACGTCGACCAACTAGCCACGGCATTGCTGGCTGCCCTGCAGGGCGGGCTGCTGCTGGCCAAGACCTTTCGCGACGGCGAGCCCCTACGGACCGCACTGACCACCACCATCGATCACATCGCCTCCTTCGCCACGCCGCAACGGCGCAGCTGAGGTGTCACGCAGGGCCACGAATAGGCTTTCGATCAGCGGCCTGGATCGTCCTGGTCGCGTTTGTTGTGGGAGCACGCGCTTCGTCTGATGCGCTCACGCCGGCCTAGTACTGCAGCTGCGAGATCGGGATTGTGATATTTGGCCTGTCTACGCTGTTAGCAGCGGCGAGCGCGGCATGGTTCGGAGGCGGCAAGTACGGGAGGGGACGTCCGTGTTTGGGCGGCGGCACGAACGACAGGTGCAGGAGCTCGAGGTCGTCGTCGGTCAACATCTTGGTGCTATCACCGCCAGCGGTGCCGTCATGACGCTGCCCGAGGCGACTGCGGATCTCTTGGATTGGGTTGCTGATGAGCGTGCCTTCCGCCCAGCACAGGGCGACGACTGGCTGCAGGTCATCGACGACTTCCGCGAAAGTCTGAATACTTCGGGACCGAAGCTGCGCGCGGTGGTCACCGCAATTACTGGCAGCGTTCAGCCACTCCTTGGACAACTGATCTCCATCGCCCCGGCGCCCGACGGCTCCCCGATCTATGCCATCGACGCATCAGTGCGGGCCACACTCTTGCCCATGCTGCACCAACTGGCCTCCGAGCTGGCGACCGAATCGGCCATCCGCGCGGCATGGCTTGATCTGTTATCGACCTCCGAAAAGACACATCGGGCAGTCGAGGAGCTGATGTCTCGCCGCGACACCCTCTGGTCCATCGCCGCTCGGCGAGATCTCGACCTCGGTCGGTTCGGGATCTTCTGGGATATGCGCGCAGTCATTACGGACAACCCCGACGCAGTGCAACGAGAACTCGATACCGCGGCAGGGGTTGACCACCAGCCGGTGCCGCTCACCGATGAGCCCACCGGACAAGCAACGTGGCAGCGGTTCAAGATGTGCGAGGAGATGCTGGCCAAACCGGCCCAGCGAGCCGATTGCGTCGTGTGGCTACGACTGGCACCGGCATCGCTGCCGCAGTTGGGAAGTCACGCACGGGCAGGTGACCTTCTACAACGCCGACTACCTGAGCAGCTTCATCGGCCACCCCGAACTTGCCGACAGGTTCACAGTAGCGCCGACCGAAGTCCTTGACCCATCGGTGGATCCACCCATTCGTGTCCATGACGAGGTGGAGTGGGAGCCCAACTACCACATGGCTTACGCACGAGTTCTATTGCCCGACACAGTGGTTCACACAGCACCGGATAAAGCGCGCGCTCTGGTTGAAGCGCTCAAGTCGATACACCATGCAAACCCGGACACCTGGCGCATCCTCAACGGTTCAATACTTTTCATCGACGGCCGGCGCTCGTCGCCATTGTCCTGGGGCCCAAAGGAAGATACGCCCGATCCTTTCTACGCGGAGAACGACTGGATGGGCCAAGATATCGAGCGGATGGCGGTCCGTAACCAGACGCTCGACCCGCAATCCATGGACGAGCTGCAGCAGGCGATACACCTCAGCATGGCGCTCAAAGAGTCCGCAGGAATGAACCCTCAAATGATCATCATGGCGGCTGTGCGCGCCATCGAGCACGTCAACGCACGAACAACCGCAGGTGTGCCGCACTGGGCAGATTTCGTCTCTGACCACTTTAAGAAAGCTCAAAGCCGAATCAAGATAGTCGAATTCATCGGCCGCTACAGCCGGGCAGCGGTGGACAACTCACCGGGCCTACCCCGCGACCCGCGCAACAAGGAACTTCACGAGATTAACTCGAAGCTGCAAGTCCGGGAGTGGCCCCACCAGATGTTCAATGCTCGCGCCGCCGCGGATCACGTGCCCGCGCTCAAGCGGATCTATGCCGACCATTGGCTCGTCCGCGGCCTCGGCGAACTCGAAACGATCCTGGCCACGCCAGCGGGGATGTATAGCCGCCTCGAAGAGCAAGGCCGGCGTTTTGACCGCCAACTAGGGCGACTAAAGCGACTGCGCAACGCTGTAATTCACGGCGGGCCCGTTTCAGAGAGCGCCTGCGAGTCGGTCTCGACGTTCGCCTACAACCTGGGCCATCAATGCCTCAACGAGGTCATGAAAGCGATCCTCATCGGCCGAGACATTCCCTCACACATGACCGACTACCGAGCCGACCATATCGACCGATACGAGAAGGCCCGAACCACAGGCGATATAGATGCGCTGTTCGTCGCATGGACATAGCCGGTGCCGATCCCGACTTGGCTGCAGGTCGACTCAAATCGACGCCGATAACTACTGAGTTAAGCGATTAGTGCCGGGCACTTTAATGGCGAGCAGGAGGTCTGCGCGTTTGTCTCACTCGAATGGCCAATTGGCCATTGTGTGGCCAAGTGAAATGAGACGTGGCCAATTTGTTTGATGTCGAGATGCAACGAAGATTGACAAGACGCGCCTAGCTACTTTCACAAAATTTCAGCGTGTCGCGAGCGCCTGCTAATCTTCGCTGCAAAAGCCCTGCTCAGTCGGTCTAAGCAACGGAGGTCGGGGGCACTGCGGGGCCCGAGGCTCACGCGACCGATGACGGCTGGGGTCGCGAAGATGTTGGCTTCTTCCCGCCACACAGTTACTGCACCACGACGTCGACTCGCAAGCGTGTTGCTTCTTCCGCGATGCGGTGCAAAACTTCGGCATCAACCCCGGCGTCTACCAACTGAACGTAGATCTCTTGGATCTTGAGCGCCTGATGGAATTGGTCGACGGTTGACTTCAACAGGTGGTGGAGTAGTCGAGCGATCGTCTCGGGTGCCTTTGCGATCTGCTTGTCTCCCAGGTCGTGGAGAAACAGGTCGTGCAGGCCTAGCCCG
>DATJOR010000057.1:0-32757 GCA_035506875.1 Mycobacterium sp. | reverse complement strand
GCGCGGCGACACGGGCCGGTTCGTCGCCCAGCGGGTAGCGGCTGGTGAGTCGTACCGCATCCAGCGAGGCCTTGCCGCACACTCCGCACGACGAGGTGGTGTAAAAGTTGCGGGTCACGTCGACGTCGGGAGCCGGCACCTCGGGCGCAAGTGTCGGGCCCGGTACCGCCGCAGTAGCGGATCGTCTCCACGTCGTCGCGCTGCTCGATGATGTGCTCAGTGAGCAAAAAGCCTTGTGCCAATTCGAAATCCGAGCCCGGTGTCCGGTGAAATCGATCTGGTCCATGTCATCGAAGATGACGGTTCCGATCTTGAGTTCCGTTTCGGCGGCGTTCATGATCGGACACCGGTCTTCACGTCGTAGCTGTAACACAAGACGTCGATTTGTCTTGATACGAATGGAGATTCGACGATCCGTCGAGCATCGAACATGTAACCCCGTCTCGGCGAAGATGTGAGCGTAACGTTGCTAGCCCGCGACGGTGATACGGCGTGCCGTCACGGGTTCGGCTTTACCTTTGAGGTCGAGCGTGACGACCTCGCCCCCGTCGACGGACGCGATGCGCGCGACAGTCTCGGGCATCACGATCTCGCCCCCCGCCGCAACGCTTTGGAGCCGCGACGCGGTGTTCACGACATCACCAATCGCGGTGAAATCGCGGATCTGGCCGTCGCCGACGACCCCAACGTACGCCGGGCCGACATCCAAGCCGATGCCCACCTCAAGCCGCGGACCCTTGGGCGAGCCGCGACCCTGCGTGCGCAGAATGGTGCGAGCGTCACTCACCATCGCGTCGACGTATCGGCCGTCGCGTGTGAGGGGCGGAAGGTAGAGACCCATCACTTCGTCCCCGATGAGCTTGTCGACGATTCCGTGCTGGACGATCACCTGCGTGAGCTCGGAGTAGAAGCGATTGAGGCGTCCGGCCATCTCGTCCGGTGGCAGCGTCTCGGCGAGGGCAGTTGAGTTGCGGACATCGGCGAAGAGCACCCCGATGGTCAGGGTCATGCCACCCTGGGGCGCCGCCTCGAAGCACACCTTGCACCACCGCGGATTCTTGCGCGACGGGCTCTTGTCCATCCGTCGCATCAGCCAACCGCCGACGCCCCCGAACGGGTTGCCACAAGCCTCGCACCGGGGGGCGGACGGTAGCTTCGAGAGCAGCCGAATCCCGCGCCGAATCTTGGCGTGGCCAAACAGTTCGAAGAATCGCGCCCACTCCTCGGCGTTGGTTTGCGCGTCCTCGGGACGAGGGGGCGTGCGCCTATTCGACATCCCTCATTCTCGCACCGCATCCCCATCGGCGACAGCTCTGACTTACCGCGCGGTGCAAGCCTTAGTCACGGACAGCATTAAGGCTTTCGGGGCAAATTCGCGGATAGTTGCGGACAGGTGCGGAATAGGTGCGGACAGGTGCGGAATAGGTGCGGATAGGTATCGTGGCGAAGTTGCGGGAATCCACAGCGCCACGCGGCTGAGAATGAGGAGGGGGCATGTGAAGCTCGCCGACTGCCCAGTCTTTCCCGACGAGGCGGCAACCGCCCTCAGCACGGACCGCGGCTTGGGTTGGCGCCTGGCGCGACAGGCCGGCCCGGTTTTGCGACATCCAGAGGCAAACTGGGCGTTTGTCGTCGGACGGGAGGAGGTGTTAGCGAATCTCGACGATGCGAGGTTCGATCGCCCCCGTGCTGTTCCCGAGAGTGATCTCCAGGCTCACCAGCAGCTGTTCGCGCCAAAGTCAGCTCATGACGTTGCGGCGGAGTTCCGTTCGACCGCCGCCGCACTGATCGATCGTTTTACCGCCGCTGGTGGCGGGGACGCGGTGGCCGATGTGACCACGCCGATGGCTAGCGCTCTTTTCGAGATCGTGTCGCAGCTGCAACTATTGCCTTTCGAGCAGCTGTCTGGGCGGTCCGGCCACGTCTTTTACGAGGCGTGCTGCAACCTGTTCAAACACGCCAGCTGGCACCTATTCGAGTTGGCACGCCGCCCCGACTTGTGCGACATGCTTCGGCGCCAGCCTGAGCTGATACGCAGGTTCGTTGAAGAGGTCCTACGGTTGGAGCCGATGGTGCAGAGCTGCCAACGTTTTACTACCCAGCCAACGACCGTCGGTGCGGTAGAGCTGCCGGCCGATGTGACGGTGATGTTGTGTTTCGCTGCGGTGCAGCGGGACGGCAGCGATGCCATGTCCACCGATGATCTTGTGATTGGCGATAGGGCGCACCGGCATTGGAGTTTGGGTGCGGGGTCGATGCGTTGCCGGGGCGGGCACATCGTCCGGCAGGTGTTGCGCGTGCTGGTTGAGGAGTGGGTCGACCGGGCCGGGCATGTTGGGCTGGTTCCCGGTTTCCGGCCGGTTGCCGGGTTCCCAGCGACTCAGAGCGTTTTGTGTCTGCCGGAGCTGCCGCTAGTCGCGAGGTCTTAGTACTGGTCCGCAATCTCGATGAATGCTCGAGAACCTAATGGGAACCGATCGGCGCGCCGTTGGCGACACACCCGCTATTCACTGGGAGGACTTCGAAGCCGACTACCACACGATCCCTAACCGGATCTCCCGTGTCGTACCGGACTTCGAGGACTTCAACGCCAGGGTGCGCAAGCCCGGGTGGATTCCGGCTGCCCAACGCCGTTAACGAGCATCGCTTCCTGACGCCGTCAGGCAAGGCGGTATTCACGTGCAACACCTTCGAGCGGATCCGGGCACCCGAAGGTCATCTGGTGCTGCAGACCATGCGCTCGCACGATCAGTGGAACACCGTGCCTTACGCGCTCGATGACCGTTACCGCGGCATCCACAATGGACGCCGGGTCGTACTGATCAACCCCGCAGACATCGAAGAGCTGGGCCTGGCCGACCGCCGGCTTGTTGACCTCATCAGTACCTGGGACGACGGTATTGAGCGGCGCGCCAAGGGCTTCCGGGTGGTCGCGTATCCGGCCGCGCGCGGCTCGGCAGCGTCCTACTATCCCGAGACCAACGTGCTCGTCCCGCTGGACAGCGTCGTAGAGTTCAGTAACACCCCAACTTCCAGGGGCGTCTTCGTGCGCCTCGAGCCCGCGGCGCCGTAGAGCGAGTGCGAGGTGCCGTAATGGAATTAGACCGGCGATCAATCCTGGCCGCCGCGCCGCTGTTGATGGCGGCGATGGCCGCCGGTGACAAGACGGCCAAACTCGACAACATCAAGTTGGCGCCGGCGCCTGAAGTCGGCCCGAATCCAAGCGAAACGTTCGTCCAGCCGTACCAGGACATCACGTTCGAGTCATGGGGCAACTTGCCGCCGCACAGCGGCGAAATGGCCAAGCTGTACGGGGATCTCAACAGCCCAGGGCCGTACCTGGTGTTGATGAAGTGGAATCCGGGGTGGTTCAGCGCGCCGCACACCTATGCGACCGACCGGATTCAGGTGGTGGTATTCGGTACCTGGTTTGTCAACAGCGGCAATGATTTCCAACCGCAAGATGCAGTTCCGGTCGGACCGGGTGGCTACGTCAAGCGCACCGCGGGCACCCCGCACTACGACGGCGTACCGGCCGGCCAGCCCGACCCGGCCGTTATCGCCATCTTCGGCCTTGGTCCTGTCGACGTGCAGCTGGCCGACCCGAGCCAGCCATCATGGCGTCAGGTGTGACGCCGCGCTAGACGGAATCCTCGACGGCAAGACCAAGCGTGCGCATCGTGCTCGCGAGGTGCGTCCGCACGATCTCGTCGGTGCGTTCGAGATCCGCGTCGCGGATCGCTTCGAGGATGAGGCGATGCTCTTCCACGATCGTCGCAATCCGCTCCTCGTGCATCACCAATTCACGGTTCATCCGCATCTGACGATCACGCAGCGATGTGTAGAAACCGGCTACGATCGCGTTCCCCGACTCTTGAAGGATGACGTCGTGAAAGGCGCGGTCAGCCTCGGAGAACTCTTCCCAGTCGGATTTAGCGGCGGCGTCGCGCTGCCTCTGCAGCTCCGCCGATAGCCGCGCGGATACCGCTGCGCGCGCCGCGGGGCCGCGCCTGATGACTTTGCCCGCCGCGAACTGCTCCAGAACCAGCCTGGCCTCGATGACCGCGCGGGCCTCCTCCGAGGAAACCGGCACCACGAGCGCACCGCGCTGCGGGTACAACCGGAGCAGCCCTTCCGCCTCCAGCCGTAGGAACGCTTCGCGCACCGGAGTCCGCGACATCCCCAGGGCGGCCGCGACCTCACCCTCGCTGATCAGTTCCCCGCCCGGAAACCCTCCGGTCAGCACCTGGCGCTTCACGTAGTCGTGCGCGCGGTCCTTGGCCGCACCCCGGCCAGCACCCGTCGGCTTCGTCGCCACCGCGTCCCTCCCCAGCAGCTAAGTCGTATCCCGCATGTGTACATCACCACGGACCAAGCGTGTCGCGGCTGCTCGGTAGGCTGTGACCGATCTCGCAGTTCCACAACTAAGATACAAGATAGGCTCCAGTCATATCTCGCACATAACTCAATCCGCTCATGGCGTCAGCTCGCCGGGCTGGACGACTCGACCAACGAGGCGACATCGGGGAACGACCACGCGAAGTCGCTTCCCGGCCCGAGTTTGTTCTGGCGCGGTGACGGGCAGCCAATTCACGACCCCAACCACCGGGAACGCCAGGAGGTCCACCAGATGAGTTCTGTCCCATCGATCACACTCAACGACGGCAACACCATCCCGCAATTGGGTTTTGGCGTCTTCCAGATCAAACCGAATCAGACCGCGGCCGCGGTGCGCTCGGCGCTCGAGGTTGGCTACCGGCACATCGACACCGCCGAGATGTACGGCAATGAAAAGGAAGTCGGTCAAGGAATTCGCGATGCCGGCCTGGGCCGCGCTGAGGTATTCGTTACCAGCAAGCTCAACAACGGGTATCACCGGCCGGACGATGCACGCCGCGCGTTCGACACCACATTGAGCGCGCTGGGCTCTGACTACGTCGACCTGTTCCTGATCCATTGGCCGTTACCGACGCTGTATGACGGTGACTTCGTCTCGACCTGGAACGTGCTCGAGGAGTTCGCCAAGGAGGGCCGGGCACGCAGTATCGGCGTATCCAACTTCCAGGTCGCGCATCTGGACCGGCTCGCTAAGGAAACGCAGACCGTGCCTGCCGTCAATCAGATCGAGGTACACCCCTACTTCGGCAACGAGCAGGTGCGCTCCTACGACCGCGAGCACCACATCGCGACGGAGGCCTGGTCGCCAATCGCGCAGGGCAAGGTGCTCGACGACCCGGCCATCGCCGGCATCGCCGATGCGCACACTAAAACTCCCGCGCAGGTGGTGCTGCGCTGGCACATCCAGCGCGGCGACATCGTGATACCGAAGTCGGTGCACCGAGAGAGGATCCAGTCGAACTTCGACGTCTTCGACTTCAGCCTCACCGGTGACGAAATGGACGTCATCGCCGGCCTGGACCGTGGTGAATCGGGCCGCACCGGTCCCAACCCCGACAAGTTCGACTACATCCCCGAGGGAGGCCCGTAATGGCCGTCGCGAATACAGAACCGACTGTCAACTTGGACCCGACGATTCCGGCGCCGATGACCAACGTCGCCGAGTACGGGTTCGAGGGCCGGTTTGAACAGTGGTCCGACGACGCCCGCTTGTTCGAGTACTCCAAGGCCGCTAACCCGATCGGCTCGGGGCACGCGCCGCAGGTGCCGATCGTTCAGTTCGGGCCAGAGATCTACCGGGACCAGCCGACCGGCGTGGTGCCGCTGGATCTGTCCACGCAGCTGGGCGTCAAGGACGGCGCAGCGACCAGCCCTGCGCTGTTAGCGAACTTCCTGCGCATCCGCGCCGGTGAGCAGATCGACACCAGTCCGAACGCCACCAGCCAGCTGTACTACGTGCTCTATGGGCGGGGCTTCGCGGCCATCAACGGCCACCTGGTCAAGTGGGAAAAAGGTGACTTCTTGACGCTGCCGGCCGGATCCCACTCGGTGTTCTACGCCGACGCCGAGGCGACCATGTACTGGGTGCACGACGAACCGCTCTTGCGCTACCTCGGCGCCGACGCGACGCAGCCCCGGTTTAGGCCTACCAAGTTCCGCCGCGCCGACGTCGTCGCCAAGCTCGAGGACATCGCCTCGCATCCCGGCGCCAACGACAAGAGCCGGGTCAGCGTCCTACTGGCCAACGCCGACCAAGAACAGACGCTGACCATCACCCACGTGCTGTGGGCGATGTTCGGTGTGCTGCCCGCACGCCAGGAGCAGCGCCCACACCGGCACCAATCGGTCGCGCTGGATCTGATTCTCGATGCGCCGCCCAGCGGCTGCTACACCCTGCTGGGCACCCGCCTCGACGAGCGCGGCGAGATCGTCGACCCGATCCGGGTGGACTGGCAGGCCGGTGGTGCCTTCACCACACCGCCGGGCATGTGGCACGCCCACTACAACGAGACCGATACGCCTGCGCACCTGATTCCCGTTCAGGACGCCGGGCTGCAGACCTACCTACGCAGCCTTGACATCAAATTCACCCAGCGCCGCGATTTGGTCGCGGGCTGAACCACCCAAGGCGGAGCGCACGATGATCCACTGCGCTGCAATGGTTTTCGGCTCCTACTGCGTCTGGCTGATCGAGGCGACGAAGTCTAGGCTGAAATCCCATCAGGTATTCGGCACATAACAACAGAGGAGAATGGTAATGGCCAAGGTCCTGCTCGTCTTGTACCCAGATCCGGTCACCGGGTATCCGCCGGTGTACGCGCGCGACAGCATCCCGGTGCTGCACGGCTACCCGAACGGTCAGACATTGCCGAGCCCGTCGGCGATCGATTTCACTCCGGGTGAGCTGCTGGGCTGCGTGTCCGGCGAGCTCGGCCTTCGCAAATTCCTCGAAAGTGGCGGGCACCAGTTGGTCGTGACATCCGATAAGGACGGCCAGGATTCGGAATTCGAGCGCGAGCTGCCCGACGCTGATGTCGTTATCTCCCAACCATTTTGGCCGGCATATTTGACGTCCGAAAGGATCGCCAAGGCGAAGAATCTCAAGCTGGCTCTCACCGCCGGGATCGGTTCGGACCACGTCGATCTCGACGCGGCGATTGCCCGCGGACTCACCGTCGCCGAAGTCACCTTTTGCAACAGCATCAGCGTGGCCGAACACGCGGTCATGCAGATCTTGGCGCTGGTGCGTAACTTCGTCCCGTCACACCAGTGGGCGACCAACGGGGGCTGGAATATCGCCGACTGCGTCGAACGCGCCTACGACGTCGAGGGCATGGACGTGGGCGTGATCGCCGCCGGTCGCATCGGACTTGCCGTGCTGCGCCGCATGGCTCCCTTCGATGTCAACCTGCATTACACCGACACTCGCCGACTGTCAGACGAGGTCGAAAAGGAGCTGGGCGTCACCTACCACCCCGACGCTGCGTCGCTCGCGCGCGCGGTCGACGTTGTTTCCATCCACGCTCCGCTGCACCCGCAGACGTACCACCTTTTCGACGAAAAGCTGATCGCCTCCATGCGGCGCGGCTCCTACATCGTGAACACGGCTCGCGCCGAAATCTGTGTGCGCGATGCGGTTGTGGCGGCGCTGAAAAGCGGTCAGTTGGCCGGCTACGCCGGCGACGTGTGGTATCCGCAGCCGCCCCCGGCGGACCACCCGTGGCGCAACATGCCGAACAACGCGATGACCCCGCACGTCTCGGGGACCGTGCTGTCGGCCCAAGCCCGCTACGCCGCCGGGACGCGCGAGATCCTCGAAGACTTTTTCGCTGACAAACCAATCCGCGACGAGTACCTGATCGTGGCCGGCGGCGGGTTGGCCGGCACCGGCAAAGCGTCCTACACCGCGGGCAGCGGCGCCAGCCCGGGCAGCAGCGGTAAGTAGGTCAGCTGATCAGATGATCGACGCGTTTGCTGCCGTCCCAGCGGCGCAAACCCGCGAAGCTGCCACGCAGCTCTGACGGTCGACCCGCGATACGCAACGCCCGTCCGAGTTGGGCTCCCCCAACTCGGCGGGCCAGCGTGACGTGCGCCGTCCACTGACTGGGCAAGCTGTTTGGCATCGGCCCGGGCGCCAGATACGGGCCGCAGATCCGATGCACCTCGGCGTGCAACGCGAGCAGCTCGGCGGTCGGCACGATCAGCCGCGCCAGCACAGCGTTGGATCTGCCGAACAGCAGCGACGCCCCGACGGTGCATCCCAAGGGCAGTCGCTGCGCCACTGGCCGCAGCATTGCGTCGACGTCAGGCGAGATGCGCTCGGCCACCGCCAGCGTTACGTGCGGACGACCGGCCGGCGCCTGGCTCGGAATGTCCGCGGTGGCCAGGCCGTCCCAGATCTGACGGATCGCCGCCTCGGTGTCGCGGTCGAAGAGCAGCTCGATCGAATGAACCATCAGGCGACCAGTGCGGTTACCCATTTCCGGTCGAAGGCGTGCGCGCTCATCGCGGCGAACTCGCCTGCTTCCATCCATCCGGCACCGGCGGGCAGCGCGGCCCGCAGCGGCGCCAGGCGTGCCAGCGCCGGCCGGTTGGAGGTCTCCACCACACCCGGCTGCGCCGGCCATGTACCGATCACCAGCCCTGCACACGAAATCCCTTGTGATACAAGCGATTCCAATGTCAGCGCGGTGTGGTTGAGGGTGCCGAGCTCGGCGGTGGTCACCACCAGCACCGCGGCGCTCAGGTCGACCGCGAGATCCCGCAAGGTCACGCCTTCCTCGGCGAGTTCGACCAGCAGGCCGCCGGCACCCTCGACCAGCGTCAGCTGTCCCGGGCGGTCGATTGTGCGGATGAGCTTCAGCACGTTCTTGCGGGTGGGCAACGACGTTCCGGCCTGCTCGGCGGCGGCCAGCGGGGCCAACGGCTCCGGATACCGTGCCAGCCCAACCACTTTGGTCAGCCCCGACAACCGGGTCACGTCGGCGAGGTCGTCGTCACCGGCGGCGGTGCCGGTTTGCACCGGTTTGCACACCGCGACGTCGACACCGGCTTGCCGCGCCGCCGACGTCAGCGCCGCAGTGGCGATGGTTTTGCCGACCCCGGTCCCGGTGCCGGTGACGATCAGGACGGTCAACGGCGTGCCGCGTGGAGCACGTCGGTCAGCACCGTGCGGGCCAGCTCGAGGTCGTCGGCCTCCAACGAGGCGCGCGCGGTGAGCCGCAGCCGCGACGTACCGGCCGGCACGGTCGGCGGGCGGAAGCAGCCCACCCGAACCCCGGCGTCCAGGCAGGCCGTGGCCGCGGCCAGCGCCACCTCCGGCTCGCCGAGGATCACCGACACCACCGCCGACTGCGGCACCTCTGGGACCTCGCATACTTGCGCCAGCGTGCCCGCATGTCGCAGCACCGCCTCGGGGCGCCACGACTCGGTGCTCAGCACGCGCAGCGCGGCCAGCGCCGCGCCTACCGCCGCCGGCGCCAGTCCGGTGTCGAAGATGAACGGCCGGGCCGCGTCGATCAGGTGATCGCGCACGGCCGCCGAGGCCAGCACCGCACCGCCCTGGCTGCCGAGCGCTTTGGACAATGTCGTGGTCATCACCACGTCGGGCGCTCCGGCCAGTCCCAGTTCGTGCAACAGCCCACGCCCGCCGAGACCACGCACGCCCAGACCGTGCGCCTCATCGACAACCAGCAGCGCCCGATGCCGGCGGCACACCTCGTGCAGCCGTCGCACCGGAGCCAACGCGCCGTCGGTGGAAAACACCGACTCGGTGATCACGACCGCGCGCTCCTCGTCGCGCGACGCCAGCGCCGCGTCCACGGCGTCGACGTCGCGATGCGGCGTCACCACCACCCGGGCGCGCGATAGCCGGCACGCATCGACCAACGACGCGTGCGAGTAGGCATCCGACACCAGCAGCGAGCCGGGGCCGGACAACCCG
Source organism: Mycobacterium sp. (assembly GCA_035506875.1). Lineage (GTDB taxonomy): Bacteria > Actinomycetota > Actinomycetes > Mycobacteriales > Mycobacteriaceae > Mycobacterium. The sequence continues at coordinate 22,916 of DATJOR010000057.1, read as the reverse complement.
ACGACCGCCCCCAGGTTGGCGGCGTAACCGGAGGAGAACACCAAACCCGCTGCGGCACAGACGAATTCGGCGAGGGCGGACTCGAATTCCTCGTGCAGCAAGGTGTTACCGGTGACCAGCCGCGAACCGGTAGCGCCGGCGCCCCAGGTGCGCAGGGCGTCCACTCCGCCGTCGATGACATCCGGGTGCTGCGACAGACCCAGATAGTCATTGGACGCCAGGTCGAGTTCGGTGGCCACCGCCGGACGTGGGCGCAAGGCGCGTCGCAGACCGGCTTGTCGGCGCTGCTGTTCCACCGCATCCAACCAAGCCAGCGGCGAAGTATCGATCTGCGTCATCGGACTAGAGCCTACGAGAGCCGACCAGCCGTGCCACCTCGACCATCGCCGAGGTGATCTGCGCGATCTCGTCAGGTGTGCAGATGAACGGCGGCATCGCATAGACCAGGTTGCGGAACGGCCGCAGCCACACCCCGTGTTCGACGGCTGCCGGGGTGGCAATCGCCAGGTCGACAGGATGATCGCACTCGATGACGCCGATGGCCCCGCACACCCGCACGTCGGTCACCGACGACAACGCCCGCGCGGGTTCCAGGCCTCTGATCAGCCCGGCGCTGATCTGCGCAACCGACGACCGCCAGTCTTGGCCGAGCAGCAGCTCCACACTGGCCGCCGAGACGGCGCAGGCCAGTGGGTTGGCCATGAAGGTGGGACCGTGCATCAGCGCCCCGGCCTCACCCGAGCTGATGGTGTGCGCGACGTCGATGGTGCATAGGGTCGCGGCCAGGCTGAGGTAGCCGCCGGTGAGCGCCTTGCCGACGCACATGATGTCGGGGCTGACGCCGGCGTGGTCAGCGGCGAACAGCTCGCCGGTGCGGCCGAATCCGGTGGCGATCTCGTCGAACACCAGCAGTACGTCGCGCCGCCGGCAGATGTCCCGTAGGTCGGCCAGGTAGCGCGGATCGTGGAAGCGCATCCCACCTGCGCCCTGGACGAGCGGCTCGACGACGACGGCTGCCAGTTCGTCGGCGTGGTCGGCCAGCTGTGCTTCGAATGCGGCGACGTAGGCGGCGTCGTAGTCGCGCGGAACCTGCGGTGCGAACTCTTGCCGGGCCAGGATGTCGGTCCACAGCGAGTGCATGCCGCCGTCGGGGTCGCAGATGCTCATCGGGGTGAAGGTGTCGCCGTGATAGCCGCCGCGCCACGTCATCAGTCGCCGTTTGCCGGGCTGGCCGCGACTGCGCCAGTATTGCAGCGCCATCTTCACCGCGACCTCCACCGACACCGATCCGGAGTCGCTGAAGAACACCGTGTCCAGCCCCGATGGCGTGATGTCGACCAGCAGCCGCGCTAAGCGTGCGGCGGGCTCGTGGGTCAGCCCGCCGAACATGACGTGGTTCATCGTCGCCAGCTGCGCGGACATCGCCGCATCGAGGACCGGGTGACCGTGCCCGTGGATGGCCGTCCACCAGGAGCTCATCGCGTCGAGCACTTCGACGGGCTCACCGTCGTGAATCAGCGTCAGCCGGGCGCCACGGGCACCGACCGCGACCATGTTCGGCGGCGCCGCGCCGACAATCGAACCGCCGATCGTGCTGTAGGGATGCCAGAGATGTGCCGCATCGATCGCGCTGATCTGCTCCGGAGTGAGCCCGGGAGTCGCCGCGGCCATAACGAACGAGGGTAAAGCAGCCCCGCGCCGGCGACGATCCAGAGCGAAGCGATGGGGAGGAGCGGCGCTTCGCTGACGACGCGGCGGCGCTGTACATCCGCCGGCGGGCGTCAGCCCCGAGGTCGCAGAATCGCCGGGCATCCGTCAGCATTGAAGGACCATGGGTTCGCAGAAGCAGTCAGACAACGCGCTCCCGAACGACTACGTCGACTCACCGCCGCCGGTGCTGCGGCTCCGTTTGGTTCCCTGGGACGTCGCCTGCACGATCGCGTTGCTGCTCGCGCTGGTGGTCGCCGCGATCGCGACGGACTGGTATTCCGGCCTCTTCGGCTTCCTCAAGGATGTCTGCACCGATGACGACTGTGGACCAGTGCCGTTGGGCGTCGATTTCTACATCTACCCGGTGGTCTGGGGCGGCCTGGGCGCCGCGGTCGCCGCGGCCCTGCTGGGCCCGGTGGTGTCGCTGCTGAAGGGCTGGTACCTGTCCTTCTGGCCGGTGTTGGCGGTCGCCGTCGTCGTCCTCAGCTCGGGGGCCGGCTCGGCGCTGACCGATTACAGCTACCCCTATTGGCACTGGACCGGTCGTATGGACACGTCCGACGGGTCAGGTTGAGAGCCAAATCACAACTGCGCGCCAAAGATCGAGGCGGCGGGCGGACAAGCGGTCACCGTTCGGTCACGGTACGACAAAAAATCCCTCTTCAGCGGTCTGCGCTATGGCTCACGCGGCAGTTTGTTGCCAAAGTGTCTGTAGTGACTGTTGTGAATTCAGCGGTTCATCAAGGGGCCGTCCTTATTCACGGCCTCACCGGCCGTTAGGTGGCGGCGTGCGGCTCCCAACGGGGCGGGCCAGCGCATGAGTCTCTGTGGTGAACCGACAGGAAAGACGGCTGAAGCGCGAAGTCACCGCGCTAAGGCCACAGAGAGGTGATCCCGATGAGACGCAGCTACGCCCTCCCGGCCAGTCTGGCCCTGCTGCTGGCCCTACCGATGCTCAACGCGACTTCCGCGACCGCTGACCCGCAGGTGCCGACCCTGCCGGGACCGTCAGTGCAGGGCCCCACGCTGCCGGGACAGACCCCGGCCCTGGCGGCACCGTCAGTGCAGGTTCCGACGCTGCCGGGACAGTCGCTGCAGACTCCGACGCTAGCGGCACCGACCCTGCCGGGACGCTCATTGCAGAGCCCGACCCAGCCGGCGCCGTCGGCGCAGGGTCCGTCCCTGGTGGGCTACCAGCAGTCGACCAGCTACGTGATTCAGCGCGCGCTGGCGCAGCGCGGTGTGCCGTTCCTCTACGGCGGCGGCAACACCGCCGGCCCCACTCGCGGGACCGGACTGAACGCAAACGTCGTCGGATTCGACGCGTCAGGTCTCATCCAATACGCCTACGCCGGCGCCGGGATCAAGATGCCGCGGACCTCGGGCGAGCAGTGCAACGTCGGCCGCAAAGTCGCGCTTTCACAAGCGAAGCCCGGCGACCTGATGTGCTACGGCCCCGGAGGTACGCAAAGCGTCGCGATGTATCTCGGCAACGGCCAAATGATCGAGGCCACCGAGCCTGGCGTCACGGTCTCGCCGGCGCGCACCAGCGGGATGGTTCCCTACCTGACCCGAATCATCGAGTCCTGACCGGGACGGCGCCGACGCGCCGTTAGTACCCTGTCGGCGGTCGGCGGGTTAGGTAGATTGTCTCTCAATCATGTTGACCGTCTCCCCGACCCGTCCGGCCGACGAGACCATCGCGGAATCCGCCCCGTCCGCCATGGGAAACCGGAAAGCAGGGTTCTATCGCCACGACCTCGACGGGCTACGCGGCGTCGCCATCGCGCTGGTCGCGATGTTCCACGTGTGGTTCGGCCGGGTTTCCGGCGGCGTGGACGTGTTCTTGGCGCTGTCGGGCTTCTTCTTTGGCGGGAAATTGCTTCGCGCGGCGCTGAATCCGGCTGGGGGTCGAGCCGGGTCGCTGTCGCCAGTGCCCGAAGTGATTCGTCTGGTCCGCAGGCTGCTGCCGGCTCTCGTGGTGGTACTGGCCGGCTGCGCACTGCTGACCATCCTGATTCAGCCGGAGACCCGCTGGGAGACCTTCGCCGACCAGAGCCTGGCCAGCCTCGGCTACTACCAGAACTGGGAGCTGGCCAGCACGGTCGCCGATTATTTGCGGGCGGGCGAGGCGGTCAGTCCGCTGCAGCACATCTGGTCGATGTCGGTGCAGGGCCAGTTCTACATCGCGTTTTTGGCGCTGGTTTTCGGATTCGCGTTTCTGCTCCGGCGCCGTCTCGGCGACCGGCTGCGGACGACGTTCGTGCTACTGCTCAGCGCGCTGGCGGTGGCGTCGTTCGTCTACGCGATCTTCGCCCACCAGGCCAGCCAGGCGACCGCCTACTACGACAGCTTCGCGCGAGCCTGGGAATTGCTGTTGGGCGCACTCGTCGGCGCACTGGTCCCCTACGTCCGGTGGCCGATGTGGCTGCGCACGGTGACGGCCACCGTCGCTCTGGCCGCAGTGCTGTCCTGTGGCGCGCTCATCAACGGCGTGAAGGAATTCCCCGGGCCGTGGGCGCTGGTACCGGTCGGGGCAGCCGTGCTGTTCATCCTCGCCGGCGCCAACCGACACGCGCATCCGAGCACCAGTGACAGGCTGCCGCTGCCCAACCGGCTGCTGGCGGCCGAGCCGTTGGTCAAGCTCGGCGCGATGGCCTACGCCCTGTACCTCTGGCACTGGCCGCTGCTGATCTTCTGGCTTGCCTACAGCGGTCACCGGCACGCCAACTTCGTCGAGGGCACGGCGGTGCTGCTGGTCTCCGGAGTGCTGGCCTATCTGACGAACCGGTTCGTCGAAGAGCCGCTGCGGCACCGCGGCGGCGTTACCGCAGCACCCGAGCCCGTCCCGGTCATCCCCTGGCGGGCGCGGCTGCGCCGTCCCACCATGGTGCTCGGATCCGCGGTGGCAATGCTGGGCGTGACGCTCACGGCAACGGCGTTCACCTGGGTCCAGCATGTCAACGTGGAGCGTGCCAGCGGCAAGGAGCTGAGCGGGCTGAATTCGCACGACTATCCCGGCGCGCGCGCCCTCGTCAAACACGTGCGTGTGCCCAAGCTCCGAACACGACCCACCGTGCTGGAAGCCCAGACGGACTACCCGCCGTCTACCCGCGACGGTTGCATCAGTGATTTCAAGAACACCGATGTGATCAAGTGCAGCTACGGCGACAAGAACGCCACCCGGACCATCGCGCTTGCCGGTGGGTCGCATGCCGAGCACTGGCTGACCGCGCTGGATATCCTCGGCCGCAGGTACCACTTCAAGGTGACCACCTACCTCAAGATGGGCTGCCCGCTGTCCACCGAACAAATGCCGTTGGTGATGGGCAACAACGACCCCTACCCGGAGTGCCGCGACTGGGTGCCCAAAGCGATGGCCGCAGTGGTGGCGGACCACCCGGACTTCGTGTTCACCACGTCAACCCGGCCCTGGAACATCAAGCCCGGTGATGTGATGCCGGGAACCTATGTCGGGATCTGGCAAACGTTCTCCGACAACAACATTCCGATCCTCGCGATGCGGGACACCCCGTGGCTGGTCAAAGACGGCCAGCCGTTCAACCCGTCGGACTGCCTGGCCAAGGGCGGCGACGCCATCTCGTGTGGCGTCAAGCGCTCCGACGTGCTGGCCGACCGCAATCCCACCCTCGATTGGGTCGAGCGGTTCCCGCTGCTCAAACCACTGGACATGAGCGATGCCGTCTGCCGCCCCGACATCTGCCCCGCCGTCGAGGGAAATGTGTTGGTGTACCACGATGCTCATCACCTGTCGGCCACCTACGTGCGCACTATGACCAACGAGCTGGGTCGTCAAGTCGGGGCCGCCACCGGCTGGTGGTAAGCCGGTTCGGGTAGGGCACGCAGGGCGACCAGATCCGGCCGTCGATAAGGTCGAAGGATGCCTCCGTCAGACCCAACCAACGGCGCCGCTGGAAGTCCGCCCGAGCTGGTCACCGTATGGCCGGGCAGCAGTTATCCGCTGGGCGCCACTTTCGACGGCGGCGGCACCAACTTCTCACTGTTCTCCGAGATCGCCGAAAAGGTCGAGTTGTGCCTGATCGACGAGGGAGGGCAGGAGACCCGGATCTGCCTCGACGAGGTCGACGGATACGTGTGGCACGCGTACCTGCCCACCGTCAGCCCGGGACAACGCTACGGGTTTCGGGTGCACGGCCCGTTCGACCCGTCGGCCGGCCACCGCTGCGACCCCAGCAAGCTGTTGCTCGACCCGTACGGAAAGTCGTTCGACGGCGAGTTCACCTTCGCCCAGGCGCTGTACTCCTACGACATGGCCGCCGCCGCCGAAGACCCCGCCGAGACCGGCACTCCCCCACAGGTCGATTCGCTCGGACACACCATGACCAGCGTGGTGATCAATCCGTTCTTCGACTGGGCGACCGACCGTGCGCCGCGGACGCCATATCACGAGACGGTCATCTACGAGGCGCACGTCAAAGGCATGACCGAGACCCATCCCGCTATTCCCGAGGGCCTTCGTGGCACATACGCCGGTCTGGCGCATCCGGCGATCATCGATCACCTCAAATCGCTCAATGTCACCGCAATCGAATTGATGCCGGTGCACCAGTTCCTACATGACAGCCGGCTACTGGAGTTGGGCCTGCGGAATTACTGGGGCTACAACACCTTCGGCTTCTTCGCCCCGCACAACCAATACGCCGCCAACCCCCGGGCCGGCGGCGCGGTGCCCGAATTCAAGTCGATGGTCCGGACCTTTCATGAGCAAGGCATCGAGGTCATCCTCGACGTGGTGTACAACCACACCGCCGAAGGCAACCAGCTCGGCCCGACGATCAACTTCCGCGGCATCGACAACGCCGCCTACTACCGGCTGGTCGACGAAGACCTGCGGCTCTACAAGGATTTCACCGGCACGGGCAACAGCCTCAACGCCCGCCACCCGCACGTGCTGCAGCTGATCATGGACTCGCTGCGCTACTGGGTGACCGAAATGCATGTCGACGGGTTCCGCTTCGACCTGGCGGCCACGCTCGCCCGCGAGTTGCACGACGTCGACCGTCTGAGCGCATTCTTCGACCTGGTTCAGCAGGATCCGATCGTCAGCCAGGTCAAATTGATCGCCGAGCCATGGGACGTCGGCGAAGGCGGCTACCAGGTCGGCAACTTCCCGGGTTTGTGGACCGAGTGGAACGGGAAATATCGCGATACTGTGCGTGACTATTGGCGGGGCGAACCCGCGACCCTTGGCGAATTTGCGTCCCGACTCACCGGGTCGTCAGACCTCTACGAGGCCACCGGCCGGCGTCCCAGCGCCAGCATCAACTTCGTGGTCGCTCACGACGGGTTCACGCTCAACGACCTGGTGTCCTACAACGAAAAGCACAACGAGGCCAACGGCGAAGACAACCAGGACGGCGAAAATTACAACCGATCCTGGAACTGCGGCGTCGAAGGCCCAACCGACGATCCGGAGATCCTGGAACTGCGCCGCAAGCAGATGCGCAACATCATGGCCACGCTGATGCTCAGTCAGGGCACTCCGATGATCGCGCACGGCGACGAGATGGGACGCACCCAACACGGCAACAACAACGTCTACTGTCAGGACTCCGAGTTGTCATGGATGGACTGGTCACTCGTCGACAAGAACAGTGACCAGCTGGCGTTCACCCGCAAAGCCACCGCCTTGCGCAAGAGCCATCCGGTGTTTCGCCGCCGGCGCTTCTTCGACGGCGAGCCGATCCGCAGTGGCGACGAAGTGCGCGACATCGCCTGGCTGACACCGGCGGGTAAGGAAATGACACATCAGGACTGGAACGCCGAATTCGACAAGAGCATCGCGGTGTTCCTCAACGGCGAGGCGATCCCCGAACCCGACGCACGCGGCGAACGCGTGGTCGACGCGTCGTTCCTGATGTGCTTCAACGCCCACGACCACGAGGTGGATTTCGTCATGCCGCCCGGCGACTACGCCAAGGAATGGACAGCCGTTCTGGACACCACCGACGCCACCGGCGAGGTCAAGCTGGTCGTGCACGACGGCGACGAGGTCACGCTGCCGGCACGGGCGCTGCTCGTGTTCCGTAAGACTCAGTAGCGCATGCCTTTTCCGGTGCTGTCGACCTATCGGTTGCAGCTGCGAGGTGAGTCGAGCGGTTTCGGATTTACCTTCGCCGACGCCGAGAACATCTTGGACTACCTCGCCGAACTCGGGGTGTCGCATCTGTATCTGTCGCCGATCCTGACCCCGGTCGCCGGCTCGGCGCACGGCTACGACGTCACCGACCCGACCACGGTGTCGTCCGAGCTCGGCGGCGCGGAGGGTCTGGCGCGGCTGTCGGCGGCGGCCCGAAACCGCGGCCTGGGGCTGATCGTCGACATCGTTCCCAATCACGTCGGAGTGGACAAGCCGGAACAGAACCCGTGGTGGTGGGACGTGTTACGGCACGGTAGATCATCGGCGTATGCCAAATATTTCGACATCGACTGGGATCTGGCCGACGGTCGAATAGTGTTGCCGGTGTTGGGTTCTGACGATGACGTCGCTGACTTGACCGTCGATGGTGACCTGCTACGGCTGGGCGGTCTGGCGTTCCCGATCGCCCCCGGCACCGGTGCGGGCACCGGCACGCAAGTGCACGATCGCCAGCACTACCAGCTGATCGGCTGGAAACGCGGAATATGTGGTTACCGTCGCTTCTTTTCGATTACATCGCTTGCCGGGCTGCGGCAAGAAGATCGGTCGGTGTTCGACGCCAGTCACGCCGAGGTGGCCCGCTGGTTCGCCGAGGGGCTGGTCGACGGCGTGCGCATCGACCACCCCGACGGCCTGTCGGATCCAACGGGCTATTTGCGTTGGCTGCGTGAACTCACCGGACCCGACGCGTGGATCGTGATCGAGAAGATCCTCGCCGTCGACGAGGCGTTGGAGCCGACGCTGCCCATCGCCGGCACAACCGGTTACGACGTGCTACGTGAAGTCGGCGGACTGTTCATCGATCCGACCGGGGAACCCGCTCTCACCGCGCTTTACGAATCGAGCGGTGTCGACTACCGCTCTACGCCAGCGCTGCTACGCGACCTCAAGGCGACCGTGGCCACCAGCACTCTGGGCAGCGAGATGGCCCGGCTTCGACGGACCGTCGCGGCCACTGCCGGCACCGACCACCCGCAACTTCCTGACGCGGTGACCACATTGCTCGGTCACATCGACGTTTATCGCAGCGACTACCGCGGCCTGGCGGCACTGATGCCGACCGCCTTGGCCGAAACCGAGTCTGCTGCACCGCATTTGCGCCTGCCTTTACAACTGCTGGCCGCCGCCCTTGCTGCCGGCGGCGAACCAGACACCCGGTTGCAGCAGCTGTGCGGCGCGGTGACTGCCAAATCCGTTGAAGACTGTCTGTTTTATCGCGACGCCCGCCTGGTCTCGCTCAATGAAGTGGGCGGCGAGCCGCAACGGTTCGGCGTCGGCGCGGCGGAGTTTCACCAAGCCGCTGCCACCCGCGCCCGGCTCTGGCCGCAGGCAATGGCGACGTTAACCACCCATGACACCAAACGCGGCGAAGACGTCCGGGCTCGCATCGGCGTGCTGTCCCAGGTGCCGTCGCTGTGGGCGGAGTTCGTCGCTCGTTGGGAAGTCCTGGCTCCCTCCCCGGATCAGGCGACCGGATTATTCTTGTGGCAGAACATTTTCGGTGTGTGGCCGCCTGATGGCAACGTCACCGACCGCCTGCGGGACCGGCTGCACAGCTATGCCGAGAAAGCGATTCGCGAAGCAGCGTCGCATACCACCTGGAACGACCCGGACACCGAGTTCGAGTCAGCGGTACACGGCTGGCTGGACGACGTGCTGAACGGACCGGTGGCCGTCCAGCTGACCGAGCTGGTCAGCCAGTTGCTGCCGCACGCCGAGAACGACGCACTGGGCCAGAAGCTACTGGCGCTGACGGTGCCCGGAGTCCCCGATATCTATCAGGGCACAGAGCTGTGGGACGACAGCCTGGTCGACCCGGACAACCGCCGCCCAGTGGACTACGCCGTCCGGCGACAGGCACTGAAGTCGCTGCAGCACATTAAGATTCGGGTCGTCGCAGCGGCTTTGCAATTGCGACGCGCCCATCCGGACAGCTTCCTGCGCGGTGGTTACCATCCGGTGCTCGCCACGGGAGCTGCCGCCGGCCACATGATTGCGTTTCGGCGGGGGGTCGACGTGTTGGTCGCGGTCACCCGCTGGACGGTGCACCTCGAACAGACCGGCTGGGGCGACACCGCGGTCGAGCTGCCCGACGGGTCGTGGACCAACGCACTGACCGGTGCGGTGATCACCGGGGCGGTGCCCGCCGATGAGTTGTTCGCCGAGCTGCCGGTCGCGCTGTTGGAGCGTAGCCGTGGCTGAGTTCGCTGTGTGGGCGCCAACGCCCGACCTGGTCCGCCTCGATGTCGACAACGCGATCTATCCGATGCAGCGCTATGTGGACGGCTGGTGGCGGGCCACCGTCGACGCGACACCGACCGCCCGCTACGGATACCTCCTCGACGACGATCCGAAGGTCTTGCCCGACCCGCGATCACCCCGCCAGCCCGACGGCGTGCACGAATCCTCCCAGTTGTGGCAGTCGGCCGCACAGGCATGGACCGACGGCGAATGGACCGGCCGTTCGGCGCAGGGCGCGGTGATCTACGAACTGCACATCGGCACCTTCACACCCGCGGGCACCTTCGACTCGGCAATCGAAAAGCTCGACTATCTGGTGGATCTCGGGGTCGATTTCGTCGAGGTGATGCCGGTCAACGCGTTCTCCGGCACACACGGCTGGGGATACGACGGCGTTCTGTGGTACGCCGTGCACGAACCTTACGGCGGCCCCGACGGACTAATCCGGTTCGTCGACGCGTGTCATCGGCGCGGCCTGGGTGTGTTGATCGACGCGGTGTTCAACCACCTCGGCCCGTCGGGCAACTACCTGCCCCGGTTCGGCCCGTACCTGTCGTCTGGGAGTAACCCGTGGGGTGAAGGCATCAACATCGCCGACGCCGACTCCGACGAAGTGCGTCGCTACATCATCGACTGCGCGCTGCGCTGGATGCGTGATTTTCACGCCGACGGGCTGCGCCTGGACGCCGTTCATGCGCTGGTGGACACCACCGCAATCCACATCCTGGAAGAGCTGTCGGCCGAAACCGGGCTGCTGGCCGAGGAGCTGGGCCGTCCGCTGTCGCTGGTCGCCGAGAGCGACCTGAACGACCCGCGGATGATCACGCGAGCTCGCAGCGGCGGCTACGGCATGACCGCGCAGTGGGATGACGACATCCATCACGCCATCCACACCGCCGTGTCCGGTGAGCGCCAGGGCTACTACGCAGACTTTGGTTCGCTGGCCACGCTTTCAAAGACGTTGCGCAAGGGCTTCTTCCACGCAGGCACATATTCGTCGTTTCGTAAGCGGCGGCACGGGCGGCCGTTGAACACAGCGGAAGGCTCGGGAATTCCGGCCACCCGGCTGCTGGCCTACACCTGCACGCACGACCAGGTCGGTAATCGTGCACTCGGAGATCGCCCGTCGCAGAACCTGAGCTATGGTCAGCTTGCTGTCAAGGCTGCCCTGGTGCTCGGGTCTCCTTACACCGCGATGCTTTTCATGGGCGAGGAGTGGGGCGCGTCGACCCCTTTTCAATTCTTCAGTTCGCATCCGGAGCCAGAGCTGGCGCGGGCCACCGCCGAGGGGCGCAGAAAAGAGTTCGCCGATCACGGTTGGGACGCCGACGAGATTCCCGACCCGCAGGACCCGGAGACGTTCCAGCGCTCGAAACTGGACTGGTCTGAGGTCGACGCCGGTGACCACGCCCGTCTACGCCAGATCTACCATGAGCTGATCGCGCTGCGGCGCAGCGAAACTGACCTTGCTGACCCATGGCTGGACAACATGGTGATCGACTACAACGAAGACCGCCGGTGGATCGTGATGCGCCGCGGCCGGTTGGTGATTGCCTGCAATCTCGGCGCCGCGGCGGTGACGGTTCCGTTCACCGGCGAGGTGGTGTTGTGTTCCGCGTCGCCCGACGTCGCTGCGAGCGTCACCGAGCTGCAGCCGTATTCGTTCGCCATCCTGCGGGCTGTGGACAACTGACTACCCGCGGCGCGGCCTATCGCTGATGATGCGCGGATGAGTCATCACGAGCTGTTGCCGATTCCGCCGATTGAGACCGCCAGCGATCCGGTTCACTCGGCCGCCGATCTGCGCCAGCGATGGCGGGCGTTGATGGGCCCGCTGGGATTTGAGGAACGTATGCTGTGGTTCGGCCTCATCGGGCCGGACCGGTGCTTTGCGAAGAAGCTGAGCCAAGTGCCGGTCCGCCCGCGGCCACAGGGCCGCATCTTGTGGAACCTGATGTCAGCACTGCGCACGCTGCTCGATGACCTGGGACCGGCAACCACGGTGGCACTGCTGCTCAGCCGGCCCGGGCGCGGTCCGGTCTCTCCGACCGACCGGATGTGGTCGAAAACGCTGACAGACATCGCCGACCGGTTCGCCGTTCCGCTGGAACCGATCTTCCGAGCAAACGACGAATCGCTCGTCCAGGTCTCGTCGGAACCGTACCGTCGCTGTTAGGTGCCATCTACGTCGTAGGCATCAGCCGCATTTCACTTGTCCTCTCGATCCCAGTCGGCCAGCTGTCTAAGGTCAATTCGGTTCCGGCAGAACGACGCAAGTGGCAGACAGGCGAGCCTGCGCGATCTACGTTGACGCGCTGTCTACGAATTCGACGTGGCGTTAGCACTAGCTGAAGCCGCTACAGGAGATAGCGGTAGGCCGCCGAGCCCGGCTCGATGGTTTCGATTTGCATCTCGGTGCCACGCATCCGCTCTAACAGGCCGTCGAAGTCCGCAGCCGAGCCCAGCTCGATACCCACCAGCGCCTCGCCGGTATCCCGGTTGTTGCGCTTGACGTACTCGAACAGCGTGATGTCGTCGTTGGGTCCGAGGACATCGTCGAGGAACCGGCGCAGCGCCCCGGGCTCCTGCGGGAAGTCGACAAGAAAGTAGTGCTTGAGACCCAGATGCACCAGCGAGCGCTCCAGCACCTCGCCGTACCGGGACACGTCGTTGTTGCCGCCGGAGACCAGGCACACCACGATGCTGCCCGGTTCGACGCCCGCTTCCAGCAGACCCGCGACCGACAGCGCGCCGGCCGGCTCGGCGATGATGCCCTCGTTTTGGTACAGGTCCAGCATCGCGGTGCACACGGCGCCCTCGTCGACCATGGTGATCGACACCATGTCGCCGGCAGCGGCCAGCGCGGCGTAGGTCAGCGTGCCCGCTCGTCGCACCGCCGCGCCGTCGACGAACTGATCGACGTGGTCCAGGGTCACCGGCTCCCCGGCGGCCAGCGCGGCCATCATCGCCGCGGCGCCGGCGGGCTCGACGCCCAGCACCGCGGTGTTGTTCGTCCGCTCGGCCAGGTAGGTGGTGATGCCGGCGATGCAGCCGCCGCCGCCCACCGGGACGACCACCAGGTCCGGCTCGGCATCGAGCTGATCCAGCAGCTCGACGGCGATGGTGCCCTGGCCGGCGATGGTGCGCAGATCGTCGTACGGCGGAACCAGCGTGGCGCCGGTGCGTTCGACATCGGCGAGCGCGGCCTCGGCAGCCAGGTCGTAGGTCGATCCGCCGACGATCAGCTCGATGAACTCGCCGCCGTGGTAGCGGATCCGGTCGCGCTTTTGCTTCGGGGTCTTGGCCGGGACGTAGACGCGCCCATGCACGCCCAGCGTGCGGCAGGCGAATGCGAAGCCCTGCGCGTGGTTTCCCGCCGACGAGCACACCACGCCCGCGGCCAACTCCGCGTCCGACAACTGCACCAACAGGTTGTAGGCGCCGCGCAACTTGTATGAGCGCACGACCTGCAGGTCTTCGCGCTTAAGGTAGACGCTGGCCCCGGTGGTCGCGGACAACCGATCGCTGAACTGCAGCGGCGAAGGGGTCACCACCCCGGCAATTCGCTTCGCCGCCGCCTCGACATCGGCCGCTGAAAGCGCAGACAGCGGCCCACCGGGGCTTTGGCTCAGTTCAGCGGACACCGATCAATGGTGCCACCCAGCTGCAAATTCAGTGCACAGGGGTGAGGACGAAGACCGGAATCTGCCGTTCCGTCTTCTTTTGGTAGTCGGCGTAGTCCGGGTAGGCCGCGACGGCCCGCTCCCACCAGACGTCCTTCTCGTCGCCGAATACCTCGCGGGCGTCGTAGTCATGTGTGACGGTGCCGTCCTGCAGCTCGACGCGCGGGTTCTTGACGACGTTGTAGTACCAGACCGGGTTCTTCGGCGCGCCGCCCAGTGAGGCGACGATCGCGTACTCGCCGTTGTGCTCGACCCGCATCAGCGGAGTCTTGCGCAGCTTGCCGGTCTTGGCCCCGACGGTGGTCAGCAGGATGACGGGCATGCCCTTCATCTCGGTGCCTTCGGTTCCACCGGACTCGGCAATCTTGTCGGCTTGCTCACGGGACCAGTCCCACGGCGATGGTTCGTACTCTCCGGTAAGTGGCATGTAACCACTCTAGAACGCGCCGCAGTTAGGCCGGTTGGGCCGCCGACGTGCTGCCGGGCTCGTGGATATGCGGGCCCGGTTCGCTGGCGTACAACTCCTCGATCTCGGCGGCGTACTTGGCCTGGATCGGCCGCCGCTTGAGCTTCATCGTCAGGGTGATCTCGTCACCGCCGGGCTCCCACAGCGTGGGCAGCACCCGAAAGCGTTTGATCTGCTCGACCCGCGACAGTTTGGCGTTGCCCTCGGCCACGCCCGCCGCGATGCGGGCGATCACCTGCGGGTCGGCCGCCAGCGCCTCGGCGGAGGCGTCGGCGATCCCGTGCTGGGCCGCATACGGGCCGACCGAATCGGCGTCGAAGACCAACAGCGCGGTGTTGTACGGGCGGCCGTCGCCGATCGTCAGCATTGCGCCGACCATCGGACAGGCGGCCATCACGGTGGTCTCAATGTTGGCCGGCGACATGTTCTTTCCGGCCGCGTTGATGATCAGCTCCTTCTTGCGGTCGACGATCCGCAGATAACCATCGGCGTCGACGTCCAGGATGTCGCCGGTGTGCAGCCAGCCGTCGGGGTCGATGGCCTCGGCGGTCTTCGCCGGCTCGCCGCGATACCCCTTCATCACCAGCGGTCCGCGAACCAGATACTCGCCGTCGTCGGCGATCTTGCCTTCCAGCCCCGGCAGCAGCTTCCCGACAGTGCCCAGTCGCGCCTCACCTGGATGACTCACGCTGGCAACGCAACTCAGCTCGGACATGCCCCAGACCTCGGCGATCGGGATGCCGATGCCGGCGAAGAAGGCCAGCGTTTCGTTGGGGATCGGCGCCGCACCCGACACCGCCCAGCGCAGCTCGTCCAGCCCCAGCTTCTCCCGCAGCTTCGACAGCACCAGCTCGTCGGCTTTGTCCCACTCGGCCATCGCGTCGCCGTCCTGCGCCTCCCCGGCGACCAGCGCCGCGGCACGCTTCCCGGCTACCGACATGGCCCATTGCAATGCCTGGCGCTTCGTCTCGTCCTGTTCGTGGGTGACGGCGAATTCGATTGCGGCTTTAAGCTTTTCCCAGACCCGGGGCACGGCGCCCCAAATCGTTGGGCGCGCGTCGGCCAGCGCCGTCGCGATCGTGCGAGCATCCGAAACCACCGTGACCTGTGCCCCGAACACCTCTTGGTTGTACAACGCCATCGTGCGGTCGGCGATGTGGGCCGTCGGCAAAAAGGATGTGACGCGATCACCGAACTGCACTCCTAGCACGCCTTTCAGGGCTTGCGCCTCGAAAAGCAGGTGGGCGTGCGTCATTTCCACGCCCTTGGGATTTCCCGTCGTCCCGGAGGTGTAGATGAGTGTCACCACATCGTCGGGCTGCACCGCCCGCCAGGCCGACTCGAAATCGAAGTCTTCGCTACCAGCGGCGTAGAGATCCTCTAGCGAGAGCGTGCCTTCCGGAGAGCCGTCGATGCAGATGATGTGCTCCAGCTTCGCGCCGCTGGCCCGGATCCGGTCGACGTACTGTTGCTCGCAGATCACCACTTTGGTGCCGGCGTTTTCGAAAACGTAGGTGAGTTGTTCGGCGGGCAGTGTGTTGTACACCGAGAACGACGTGGCGCCCAGGTGCTGTGCACCCACTTCCAGCGGGTAGAACTCGATGCGGTTGGCCATCATCAGCGACATCGTGTCGCCGCGGCGGATCCCGAGGCCGGCCAGGCCTGCCGCGACCCGGCGCACGTCGGCCGCGTACTGTCGCCAGGTCACCGTCTGGGTGTCGCCGGGCGTGCGGAGCGTGACGGCGTCCGGCTCGATCGCCGCGTTGCGCTGAAATGCCTCGCACAGCGTGGCCGGCTGGTCGGAGGGCGTTTTCGAATCCTTCACCCAGCCGAGGCTAGTCCGCGGGTACGTTGCCCGTATGGGTATTGCGATCACCGAGTTGACACCCGTCGAACGGACCGCGTTTGTCACCCAGTACGCCCGCGCTGTCGACAGCCGTTGGCCCAGGCCGATACTCGGCGACACGCTGGCCGACGAGATCGTGGGCAAGATCGACTACGATTTCGGCGCGTTGGGCGTGCCGTCGAGCGCGATCCGGCAGACCGCGCTGCGCGCCAAGATGCTCGACGACCGGGCGCGCAATTTCGTCGCCGAACACCCCGATGCCGTCATCGTCGACCTGGGTGCGGGTCTGGGCACCGGCATGCTGCGGGTCGCGCCGCCGGCCACGGTGGACTGGTACAGCGTCGACCTGCCGAACGTCATCGCGTTGCGCGACGAAGTGATGCCGGCCGCCGACCATGCGCATTCGGTGGCGGCGTCACTGGCCGACGACGATTGGGCTGACTCGATCCCGGCCGACCGGCCCACCATGCTGATCGCCGACGGTCTGCTGGCGTTCATCCCGGAGTCGGTGATCATCAAGTTGTTCCGCCATATTCCCAAGCATTTCCGATCCGGCGAACTGGCCATCAACGATTACGGACACGTCGGCTGGCTTAGCCTGCAGGCCATGAAAGTTGTATTCAGCGCTGTCGGAACCCAGTGGGCCTACCGGGGTTTCAACGACGCCCACCTCCCCGAGACGTGGAGCCCGCGCTTGACGCTGGTCGAGGAAGCCAGCCTCGCTCACGCTCCGGAGGTGGATTTGTATCCGGCGGCGGCCCGCGTGTCGACGCGACTGATGGGAATGACCAAGGGCGGCGCCCGCACAGCGCGGATCTTGCGCTACCACTTCTAAGAGAGGCCACGACGATGTCGGCGACGCTGATCACCGGCGCGAACGTTTGGGACGGGATTTCGGCCCAAGCGGCGCCGCGAGAGGTGCTGGTCGTGGATGGTCGTATCCAGCGCGTTGCCGAGGCCGTCGAGGCCTCCGGTGACGCGCGGGTGGTGGATCTTTCCGGTCACACCGTGACGCCCGGTTTCATCGACTGCCATGTGCACGTGACTTTGGCGCCGCCGGTCGGCGTGACGCTGGCCCTCGAGTCGAGCACCGCGAAGACGTTGAAGGCCCTGCCCGTACTGCGCGCGCTGCTGATGAACGGGTTCACCACGGTGCGCGACTTGGGCTGCGGAGACGTCGACTACCCCACGATCGACCTGCGCAACGCCGTGGCGGCCGGCATCGTCGAGGGCCCGCGAATGCTGGTGGCACCGCACCTGATTTCGGCGCGCGGCGGCCACGGCGACTTCAGCGGGATGGTCGCCGATGAGTACCAAGGATGTTGCCGGCGACTGGAATTGGCGGCCGCCGACGGCGGCGACGAGATCCGCACCCGGGTCAGGCAGGAGATCCGGGCCGGCGCCGACTGGATCAAGTTCGGCGCCACCGGCGGCTTCGCCTCACCGTCGGACGACCCCGGGCATGCCACCTACAGCCAGGAGGAGATGGACGTTCTGGTCGCGACGGCCAAAGATCTGCACGTCCCGGTCACCCCACACAGTTACGGCGACGAGGGCATCCAGCGCGCCGTACGAGCCGGGGTCCGCAGCATCGAACACGGCAACCTCGCATCGCTCGAGACGATGCGAATGATGACCGACGCCGGAGTGTTCATGGTGCCCACCCAGTACACGATTCTGACCGGCGCCCGCCGCGGCGAAGACGACCCGCTGTGGGCCGCTATGCCGGAGCACTCGCGGCGGAAGATGGAGAAATACCGCGGCCCACTCTTGGACGCCGCCGAACACCTGGCGGCCAGCGAGGTTCGGATCGCGTTCGGGACCGACGCGGGAATGTTTCCCCACCAAGACAATTGGCGCGAGTTCCCGACGATGGTGTCCACCGGGATCACACCGTTGCGTGCGTTGCAGGCGGCCAGCAGCGTCGCGGCCGAACTGCTGCAACTCGACGATCTCGGGGTGATCGCCGAGGGCAAGATCGCCGATCTGATCGCCATGCCGGGCGATCCCTTCACCGATATCGATGCCACCGGACAGGTGGACTTCGTCATGAAAAATGGTGTGATCTATAAGGATCCGACCCACGGAGCATAGGC
Organism: Mycobacterium sp.; assembly: GCA_035506875.1. GTDB lineage: Bacteria > Actinomycetota > Actinomycetes > Mycobacteriales > Mycobacteriaceae > Mycobacterium. The sequence continues at coordinate 4,693 of DATJOR010000057.1, read as the reverse complement.
CCACGGCGCACCCCCGGGTGCCGGCTTAATCCGGGGTGGGGCGACCACGTTTGACCGCACTCGCCGAGCCGCTCCGTCCAGCCCGAGTCGCGCGGGTCAGCGCGGAGCCCTTTGGCTTCAGCTGACCAACTGACTCCCGAGTTTTGTCCTTCCCGCTGCGCGTCGCACGGCGCCGGCCGGCCGGCGCAGCCCGCCAGTGTCGTAATTGCGCGACGGCGCCTTCAAGGGTGTCGCGTAGCGGGGCGATGTCTCCGCGGACGCGGGCCAACAGCATCCCGCCTTGCAGCGCTGCGATCACAGTGCTCGCCAGCCGACCCGGGTCGGCATCGGCGACCAATTCTCCCCGATCCTGGATAGTCTGCAATCCGCGTGCCAGCGGAGCTTCCCAGCGGCGGAACGCCGCATCGAGAAGTGGGCGAAATGTCTCATCATTTTTCAGTTCAGCCGCCATCGTGCCCAGCGGACAGGCAAATGGCCCGCCGGGTGCCGAATGTGTCGCCAGGATCTCCGCTACCCAAGCATCGATGCCCTCCCAGGACTCGATGTGGGTAAGGCCTGGCTGGCGTGCAAGCACCAACTCCAGCTGCCGTTCGATTACCGCGGCCACCAATTCAGCTTTGCTGTCGAAGTAGTGGTATAGCTGTGACTTACCCGAACCCGCAGCCGCAAGGACATCGTCCAGGCTGGTTGTGCTGACACCGTTTTGGTACATCAACGTGGCAGCGGCATCGATTATCGACGCGCGTGCGCGGCGGCCCCTCTCGGTGACCGGCAGCGCCCGTGGGGGCGTCGATGACGACGCAGACACTGATTTAGTCTACAACCGCGACATGCCCGCCCCGGGCATTCGAAGCGTGCCGCAAGCGCCCGACCAGCGGCTTGGCGCAATCGCGGTCGCTCCCGGCCGCTGGATCTCGAAGTCGCAGTTGGCATATGCGACTGATCGCTGATCGTGGGGACGGTACGACGCCGGCAGCCAATTTCAATACCTGCGCGGATCGGTCTGACCGCGCAACACTGCGATCACTCGGGCATGGATCTCGACGATGCTGATGGTCAAGAGTTCGGCTGACCCGGCAATGTCGTCGAGCGCAGCAGCATTGACCCGTGACCAGGGAAACCATTGACCGACATGGTGTTTCGTTTCCCAGCGCAACTGCTCACGACCGCTTTTCACTGATGGAAGATCGATTTCGGCGATCACGATTCCGCCGGGCGCGAGCAGTTCCGCAGCTCGGCGCAGCGTACGTACGGGGTTGCCGCCGATACCGATGTTGCCGTCGGTGAGCAGGATTTGATCCCAGCAGCCAGCGCCGGGCAGCGGACCGAAGAGGTCGGCGTGGATCGCGGCTCCGCCGCGCCGGCGGGTCAGCTCCACCGCGGCAGGGCAGTTGTCGACGCCCAGCGCCGCCGAACCGCGCTGCTGTAGTGACGCGGTGAAACGCCCGGGTCCGCATCCCAAGTCCAGGGTGGGCCGGCCTGAACACAGCCGCAACACATGTTCGTCTGCGAAACGGTCGCGATGGGGAGCACCCGGTCCGCCGATCCAGCGCGACATCGGAAGTTCACGCACGCGGCCGCGATCATTACGCGCCCAACAGCGGGCCCCCTCAAGAGCTGCCCGATAGATCAGCTCCAGTGTCACCTCAACACACCCGTGAACCCACTGCCGACGGACACCGGATCGGCGCTCTCAGCTCATCGCCACTGGGTGCTATCAGCCCCACTTCACGTGCGGCGGTTCAGTCGGTTTCGGCGTGCATGCCGGTTAGTGCGGCGATGATATCGCCGACCTCGGTGCGGGTGGTGTAGTTGGGGTGCACGTCGACGAACTGCACGGTGCGGTCCCGATCGACGATCAGTACGGTTGGCATCGGCAGCTGTGTGGAGCCCTCCTCGTTGACCTCGGCGAGGTCAAGTCCCAGCTTGCGCTGCGCCGCGAGCACTTCTTCGGCCTGCTCGAACGCAATTCCGATACGGCGGGCAAACTGACTGCCGGGGTCCGACAGCACTTCAAAATCCAGGGCCGCCTTCTCGGCGGTAGACAGTGATTGGTCAGGCGTCTGAGGGCTGATGGCGACCAGGGTGGCGTGCCACGCCTCGAGTTGTGGCAACAGCTCGCGCTGGTAGGTGCGCAGCGCGAGGTTGCAATACGGGCACCAGCCGCCGCGATAGAACACGAGCACTGCCGGGCCGGTGGACACCAGGTTGTCTAAGTTCACCGGTGTCCCCACGGCGTTGCGCAGCGTGAACGATGCCAGCGTGTCGCCGACTTTCACAGCGCCGGCCGGGACCCCGCGCGCATGAAGCTGCTGCGAGTTACGGCTGAACACTTCGACCACGTCTGGAGGCAACTGCGCCGCCGAGGCCGCCTGCAGCTGCTCTGATTGCTCGCGGATGCTTACAGACATGGAACCTCCCTGAACCACGACGGGCGGACACCGACAAACTGTACTAATTGGTACATATAATGTATGCAACCAGCATAGCGTCGTGTTGTCAACACTGCAGCGGGCGATCGGATTCGTTGGAAATTCAAGCCCTGGAAGATCATTGCCGCAAGCGATTGCAGCATTAACTTGTCGACCGATCGGCTTCGAAGCCTCGAATGTACTTGACAGTACATCCGCTGTTGGGGAAACGTAGACGGTGTCGGCGCGACCACAGAACGGAGCAGCGGTGCAGATCTTACGTACCCCCGACGAACGGTTTGCCCATCTACCCGGCTATTCGTTCGACCCCCACTACGTCGACGTTGACGGTGGCGGCACAACACTTCGTGTGCACTACATCGACGAAGGAGCGGAGACGGCGCCGGTAGTGCTGCTCCTCCACGGTGAACCGTCATGGTCGTACCTGTATCGGCATATGGTTCCGGTCCTCACCGCCGCGGGCCTCAGGGCAGTGGCCATCGACCTGGTGGGCTTCGGCCGTAGCGATAAGCCCGCCGACCGCACTGATTACACCTACCAGGCCCACGTCGACTGGATGCGCGCAGCAATCAACGCCATCGGACTTGGCGATGTCACGCTGGTCTGCCAGGACTGGGGTGGCTTGATCGGACTCCGCCTGGTCGCCGAGAATCCGGAGCGGTTTGCTCGGGTGGTCGCGGCCAATACGTTCCTGCCGACAGGCGATGTTCATCCCGGCGAGGCCTTTCTGGCCTGGCAACGCTACAGCCAGGAGACGCCGCAACTCAAGGTCGGCGAGATCGTCAACGGCGGTTGCCGCACAGCGCTGTCCACCGATGTCATCGAGGCCTACGACGCCCCTTTTCCCGACGACAGCTTCAAGGCCGGCGCTCGGCAATTCCCAATGCTGGTTCCCACCTCGCCCGATGACCCGGCCGCTCCGGCGAATAGGGCGGCCTGGGCGGCGCTCGCGAACTACCAGCGTCCATTCCTTTGCGCGTTCTCCGATTCGGATCCGATTACCCGCGGCGCTGACGCAATCCTGGCAGCGCACGTACCGGGAGCGCGTCACCACCAACCCGTCACGATCGAAGACGCAGGGCATTTCCTCCAAGAGGACAAAGGCGAAGATCTGGCACGCGCGGTCGTCGATTTCGTTACCGCCACCGGCTGACGTCAGTCGTCTGAATCCTCCGCCATCGCCGCCTCGAACTGCCGATTATCCAGGGCATCGACATCCACGCTTGGGAAACCAACCATCGCAACGTACTAATCGGTACAGACACTAACCGCCCAGGCAACCAGGGCCGAGCAGCGCCTTCAGATCGCCCATCAGCGCCGGGGACAGCGTCACCCGCAGCGACGAGTCCAACTCCAGCGTGGTGGTCCGGTCGCCGCTGACCAGCCGCAGATGGACCTGTGACGTGCCGGGGTGTTGTGCGAGCACTTGTTTGAGCGCGCTGACTTTGTCGATGGTGCACTGCCGCGTCGGCAGGCTCACCGCCAGTGGACGGTTGACTTGCGCATTGGAAAAGTCGGGCACCACAAGGTCGTTGGCGATCAGCGAGGTCCGGTCATCGCGGATCGCGACTTTGGCGGTGACGAGCACCACCGCGTCGTCGACGACATCGGCACCCAGCGCGGAGTAAGTGTGCGGAAAGAACATCACTTCGATGCCACCGGTGAGGTCTTCCAGCTGAGCTGACGCCCAGGGCATTCCGTTCTTGTTGACCCGGCGATTCACCGACGCCAGGATGCCGCCGACTTTCACCATGGTGTCGTTGGGCACGTCGCCGTCGAGGATGGCCGGTATCGCGGTGTCGACCTGGGTCGCCAGCAGATGCGCCACCCCATTGAGCGGGTGTCCGGACACGTACAAGCCCAGCATCTCGCGTTCCAGCGCCAGCTTGTGCTTGTCGTCCCACTCGTCGTCGGGAACCCTGATGGTAAAGACCGCGTCGGCGCCCGTTCCCCCATCATTCGGGTCGCCGCCGAACAGGTCGAACTGCCCCATCGCCTCGGCCTTCTTGGTGCCCAGCACCGAGTCGACCGCGTCCGTGTGCACCAGGAACAGCCCTTTGCGGGGGTGCTTGAGCGAGTCGAATGCGCCGGCCTTGATCAGCGATTCGGTGACTTTCTTATTGCACGCCGCGATGTCGACCTTGTTGAGGTAATCGGAGAAGTCGGTGAACTTACCCTTGCCGGTGCGGGTATTGATCAGCGAGGCAACCACATTGGCGCCGACGTTGCGCACCGCACCCAGCCCGTAGCGGATGTCGGTG
>DATJOR010000056.1:0-15982 GCA_035506875.1 Mycobacterium sp. | reverse complement strand
GGACCGAGGACGCTGCCCATAGAGTTCGCCCATGCGTAGTCACGGCTGGTCGGGCAACACCCCGGCGACCGACGAGGAGGCCATCGACCGGATCCTCGACGTCACCGACGAGATCATCGCCGAGCGTGGCTCCGCGGTTCGGATCGCAGATGTGGCGCGCACGCTGGGGGTCACCCGGCAGACGGTTTATCGGTATTTCCCCGGCAACGAAGAATTGTTGTTGGCCTGTGCCATGCGCTCCGCGCACGGATTTCTGGATCAGCTTGCCGAGCACATCAGCGGGCTGACTGAACCCGCAGCGGCTCTGGTCGAAGGCGTCGCGTTCGCGGTGGAGACGCTCGGCGATGACCCCCAATTCGCCAATTTGCTACGCAACGGGTCCAGAAGCGGATCGACCGTCTCGTTAACCTCCGACACCGCAAGGGCATTCGGGCGGTCGATGCTGCATCGGCTTGATGTCGATTGGGAAAGTCAGGGTTACGCCGAAGAGGCCCTCGACGAGTTGGCCGAACTGGGCCTACGCACTTTCCACTCGTTGCTCGTCGATCCCGGACAGCCGCCACGTGATGGCATCGCGTTGCGGAGGTTTGTGGCGCGCTGGCTAGGGCCCGCGATCATCTACCCGAAACTCGCGCAGGCGGTGGACGCCCTGCAAACCCCTGTGCGTAAACCTCGGCTGCGGAGTTCGGCCGCGTCGTGACACCAGCCGCTATCCGACGGTGTGGACGATGAGGATATCTACTTTGGACCTGCGGGCAACGGTGTCGGGCACCGAGCCCAATAGCCGGCCCGCCACCGTGCCCAATCCCAAGTTGCCGACGACGAGCAGGTCCGCATCGACTTCCTCGGCCAGATGCAACAGCGCAGGGACTGGCGCGCCGACTGGCGCCCGTTCTTCGATGTCGTGGGCGCCGGCGGCCTTCGCTCGCTCGCGGGCATCCTGAAGGATCGCGTATACGGGGGCGCTGCCATGCATCCTGTAGCCCGAGTCCCTGAGGTTGTCGGCGGCGCGGCCGTCAAGCAGACGATCGGGAGAGGGGGCTCGTGACCAACCGCCCTTTTCGGAAGTGTCGAGATGCGCGCTCGCGATGATCAGCTTCGCTTTGGTTTGCGCCGCCAGCGCGCCTGCGCGGTCGACCGCACGTAACGACGACTCCGAGCCGTCTGTCCCGACCACAATCGTCCGATAGCTCATGTCGCCTCCATCAGTAGGTCAACGACGCCAACAAGACATTATCGGCCCGTCTTCGGATTCGAAGCCCAAATGGAAGGGCAGTTCAGTTGCCCGCCTCGATGGCCGCGACTCTGGCCGAAGCGTCGGGTCCGCAAAAACGCTGGAGGTTGACCCCGCCGGCGGCAAGCAGATCGTCAATACGGTGCTTGAGGTCGCCTGAGGAGAGATGGGCATAGAGGTTGGCCCCTGGACACGACGTCTGGGCGAGGTCGCGATGGCCCGCCAAGGTGTTGCTCGCGATGTGAAAGTTCTGGGCGGCCCATGCGAACGCCTGAGCGGCTCCGTGCAGCTGCGCCTCCGACACAACCTCCTGATCGAAGTCTCCTTCGCACAGGACGAGGAAATGGCCCGTCGTGTCGTAGTCCGTCGCGGTGTCGCCGGCAATCGCAGTGTTCCGCAGTTCGTAGAGGTTGCCGTTGCGGTCGACACCCATGTGATATGCGATGTCGATCCATCCCTTTTGGTCCTGGTGGTACCGCTGGTCTTGGCGGAGGCGGCCGGGGGCATTGCGGTTGTCGCCGAGGACGACGGCCTCGTGGTGCAGGGTCATCCGGGTGATGGTGTGGGTCTTCCCGCCTGCGCGGGCCGGTCGGGCGCCCCAAGCGTCGCGGCAGATCAACTGTGCCGAACTGCTCGTAGTCAGGCGGACGCCGGTTGTCGGCCGCGGCGCACGTGAGCAGGCGCCGACCATCGACGCCAAACCGGCGCCGCGTGCCAGTTGGAGCAGCTGACGGCGGTTGAGTTTCACGCGGCGAAGAAGTCGGCAGGATTGATCAGCGTGCTGAGGTCGGTCAGCAAAGTGGTCCCGGTCGCCTGGACCAACTCCGGCATGTTCGCCCACTCCGCCGTGGCCAGGCTGCCGAGTTGAGACGGGAAGTCGTTGTTGGCGGTCAGGACCGCGGTTGCCAGGTCGTCGCGGGCATTGAGCAACCCGGCGATGATGCCGGTGTTGGGGTCGGACACCGTCTCATCGAACAGGGACGCAAGCTGTTGCGGGAACAACAGCGACAGGACGGTGTCGCCGACGCCCAACTCCATGGGCAGGGTGATGTCGTTGGCCGCCAGGGGCAGATTGTTGAAAATCGCCTCCAAGCTCGCCACCGGATTGGTCACGATGTCGTGATCGACAGTGGTCCAGTCGGGGCTCAAGGCCGGTGTGAATCGCAGCGCCAGAGGAGTGACCGGCTCGCTGCCGAACACCGCGTCGAAATTGTCCGTGCCCATCACGCCCTGCAGCCCGTTGAGAATCAACTCCTGGAGCACCCAGTCGGGTTGGGCCGTCTCCCGCGATGCGTCCAACGCGTAGTCGTAGGAGAACACGCGCTCCGACATGTCGGCGGCATACTCTGCGGGGCTGACGGTGGGTGTGTCGGCGGGCAGATAGCTGGCCACATCGGCCACCGGCACTACCTCGGTCGTCACGGGTAGGCCTGTCGGGTCGGTGCCGTCGGGCAGGTTCTCGAATCGGGCGAATATCTCACCGCTGCTAACGCCGTTGCTGTCCAGCCAATTCGCCACGCCCGGGTTCGTGGCGCTGACCACGTAGTAGGTGTAGCCGTCCGGATCGTCGAACGCGGTGGTGTTGTTCAACGTGGTCTGCGCCAAGGTAAACGGCAACGCCGCGCCGAAGACGTTCATCAACTCGATCCCGCTGTAGGCGGCCGCCACATCGGGCACTTTCACGATCAGCGCCTCGCTGGGATCCAGGTCGAAATTCCCGCCGGACACCTCTGCACTCGGTAGGCCCGTCGCGAACACACTCGTCTCGGGGGCCAACGGGCTCATGGTGTTGGCCGGAAGGTCGATCCCGGCAACCTCGGCCAGGTTCATGTTTTCTTGGTTGAACGGTCCAACGATATTGGCGAACGCGGTGAACAGCGTCGTCAACAACGAGTCGACCGAGGTGATCTGGGTAGCCCCTGGTGACGAGGCGATGTCGGCAGTGGCCGCGTCCGCGCTGGGAAATATCCCCGTGCTCGGAATGGAGAAGAACGCCGGGCAGTCGGACACGCATTGAAGGCTGATGCTGCTCGGGCCCTGCGCCCAGTCGCCCAACACATCTCGAATCAACAGAGATGCGTCACCACTGGTGGTGGCGTCGGTGTCATTGATGAAATTGACTGCGCCACTTGGCTCCGTGGGGCCGATGTCGATGGTGAAGGTGCCGTCGGGATTGACGACGAGACCGTGATCGAGTTCCAAGCTTTCCTTGCTGACCGCCGTCGAACCGGTGATGGCTTCCGTCGCGATCGCCAGAGCTTCGGTCCCCTTGCCGACGGTGCCGGTGAGCTCGTAGGTGGCTCCGGGGGCGAGGCCGGCGGTCGCGTGGTAATAGATGTCGGGGGTGAAGAACTGGAAATACTGACGGGAATTGGCGGCATCTCCGGCCACCACCTCGGGCGATTGGAAAAAGACCCCGTCGAACAGCTCGGTGACCCTCGAGAGCCCGGCCGAAAGCAATTCGTAGTTCGTGTCCTGCAGACCCGTCATCAGCATCGCGTCGCTGTCCGGCGTGGCGAACGGCAGCGACGAGTCAGACGTCACCGCCTGCTGCATTGCGTCGAGAAGCTGGTCGAGCGCGGGCTGATATGCGGGGGTGTCGGCGGTGGCGTGCGGCGCGGTCATCGTCAACAAGGCGCCGGCCAGCCCAGTTGCGGCCATCCCGGCCGCTTGCATGGCGCGGGCAGACTTATTCGTGGTCATACCGCGCTCCTTCCCTGGGACGCGTTTAGGAGAGTATTCGTCATACCGACGTCAAATAAGTGGATTTCTTCCGGTTAGGACATCCATTGCTCGACGAGATCGGCCCACCGGCGCGAGATGGTCTCCTCGAGTTCGCCACGCCTGCGGCGGGTGGTCACGTCCTCGGGGTCGATCGCGCCCACCGCGAGCCGCGCCACCTCGGCGATCTGATCGCGCTCAAGCCCGAAGGCGGCCAACGTGTCGAGATCATGGTCGGTATCGATCTCATCAGGCAGCTGCGAGCCGGCAAGTAGCACCGCCGCGTTCTCCTCGCCGACCTCTAGGAGCATGGCGACGAGGCTGGACTTCTCAACTTTCACGAGACGGGGCTACACCGGCCGGCGAACCGACAGCTCGAGACCGTTGTCGCGCATGACGGTGCGGCACTGCTGCGGGGTGTAGTCGAAATTCTCCAAATCCTTGATGTACGAGGCCGGTTCGGCCAGCCCCTCGACATGCGGGTAGTCCGAGCCCATGATGATGCGCTCCTCGCCGACCAGCTTCATGAGGCTGGCGAGCTCGTCTTCATAGAACGGCGACACCCAGACGTGTCGTTTGAACGTCTCCCGCGGATCCTCTTTGTAGATGAAAGGAATCTGGCCGTAGGACTTGGTCAGCTTCTCGAACAGATGGAACACCCATGTTGAGCCGCTCTCGATCGATGCCATCCGCAGATTGGGGAAGCGGAGGAACAGGCCGTTGTGCAGATGGTTGGCGAACGTGTCCTGCAATGCGTCCCCGGAGAACAGCGACCGGAAGCCAAGGAGCGCCTGGAACGACATCATGTAGTCCGACTCTCCCCAGGCCGGCATGAACTTGGAGTAATAAGTCTCACCCGAGTGGTAGCACACGGTGACGCCCGAATCGCTGGCCAGTCGCCAGAAGTCGTCGAACATCGGGTCGCCAGGTGGGCGCATGCCGACATCGGTCGAGATGGGTCCGGGGATCATGACAACGAAGCGCGCGTCACGCTCCAACGCCCACTCCAGTTCCCGCACGGCGGCATCCGGCTTGCACAGCGTGATGTAGGGCGCGCTGAAAATTCGCTCTTTGTACGCGAATCCCCAGTCTTCGTCCATCCAGCGGTTGAACGCACGGAAGGTCGCCACCACGGCATCCAGGTCGGGCAGCAGCGCTTGCTCCATCCCGACGCCCAGTGTCGGCAGCAGGATGCAGCCCTGCATTCCTTGCTCGTCCATCAGCGCAAGCCGCGCATCGCGATCGCGGTACGCAGGCCGAATGGGTTCAAGCTCACCGAACAGCGAATTGAGGTCCGCGCCATGGGGATTGCGGCCCCGGAAGTATTCGTCGAGCGCACCCGGTTTACCAACCGGGTCGAACGTCGGGTTCGGGATGAACCTGTTGACCCTGCCGCCGACCACAAGACGCTGCTTGCCGTCGATCTGCGCCCACTGGATCGCGCGCTTCTTGTATTGCGGTTCGATGTGCCGGGTGAAAGCGTCGACGGCCTCGTAATAGTGGTTGTCACAGTCGAAGAAGGTGAACCCCAGCTCTGTTGTCATGCCGTTGCCCTTTCTCTCTAGATGCGTGGCAGGCCGAGGATCATCGAAGCGATGATGGTCAGCTGTATCTCCGGCGTACCGCCGCCGATCAGCTCGGATGGGATGTCCAAGTACGGCCGAATCACGGCGGGATCTGATTCCTCCAACATGGCGATGCGGCCGGTCAGGCCGAGCGTCGCGGTCGACGCGCGGCGCAGCAGCATCACCATCGCGTACTTGGCGATGCTGGAGGTCGGCCCCGGTGACTGTCCTTCCACCAGGCGCAGCGTCTCGCGCAGCACCATGGCCTTGATCGCGGTGGTGTACGCCTCGACGTCGCCGAGCGCCCGCACCGCGGCATCCTGGTCGGGGCCTTCGATGGCCGCTACGTGCCGCAGCGGACCTGAGCGATCGACGTTGACGTAGTTACCGATCGCAGTGCGTTCGACGGCCATCGTGGCGACGGCGAGATCCCAACCGCCGCCGGGACTTCCGACCAGCATGTCATCGGGAACGAATACGTCGGTGAAGAACACCTCGTTGAAGTCGAAGTGTCCGCTGGCCTGCTTGATCGGCTCGACGGTGATACCCGGCGATGCCATGTCGATGAGGAAGTAGCTGATTCCGCGGTGCTTGCGCGTGTCCGGATCGGTGCGTGCCAGCAGCGCTCCGTACTGCGCACGGTCGGCCATCGAGGTCCAGATTTTATGGCCGTTCACGACCCATCCACCGTCGACCTTGACGGCACGAGTCTTCAACGAGGCCAGGTCCGATCCGGCGCCCGGTTCGCTGAACAGCTGACACCATCGCTGCACGCCGCGCAGGATCGGCCACGCGAATTGCTCACGCTGCCAATCCGTTCCGCTATCGAGAATGGTAGGTAGGATCCACTCGGCGATGCCGAGGGACGGCTTGATCAGGTCGGGGCGGTTGTCGAACTCCTCGTTGATGATCACCTGTTGCACGGCCGAGGCGCCGACGCCCCACGGTGGGGGCAGCAGCGGAGCGGCCAGGCCGGCTTCGGCCAGCAGGTCTCGTTGTTCGCCGAAGGCGAGGCCGGGCGCCCGGTAGTCGTCCGAGGGATGGTCGTTATGCAGTGTCAGCGCATGGTCAAGCGTTGCCGCCACCGACTCGCGGAACTCAGCTTCGACATTGCCCAGATTCACTGCCGTGGAGCGCTTTATCGTGCGAGCGAGCTCGCCCACTTCACCGCTCCAGCGCGTCGTCGGGCCGACCGACGCCGCCAGGGCGGTAGCGCGCCGCCAGTACAGGTGGATGTCGTGCTCCCACGTATAACCGATCGCGCCGAACATCGTCAGCGCGTCGAGCGTCAGGTCGGGCCCGGGAGCGACCGCCATCAGCGCGGCCGAACCCGCGGCGAGCCGATGCTGCTCGAGCGATTCGTCGCAGGCGCGCACTGCATCCCAGGCGGCGGCCGCGGCCAGCTCTGCGTTGACCAGCAATACCGCGGCCTTGTGCTGCAGAGCCTGAAACGAGCCGACCGGCTTACCGAACTGTTCGCGGGTGCGAATGTAATCCGTTGCTGCCTCTGTGCACCGGCGAGCCGTGCCGGCTGATGCGCACGCGGTGAGGGCCACAACGATGCATCGCGCCCGTTCGGTGGATATCCCGGACAACTCCGAATCCGTAGGAACCAGATAGTTATCGACGGTCAGCGCACCCACGTCCGTGCACAGATCGGTGCCCCGTCGCTGTTCGATCGTGAAGTCCGCGCCGCCGGTGCGGGCCGCGTGCAGCACGAACCATCGGATCCCGTCTTCACTATGTGCGGCAAGCAGGATATGTTGCGCAGCAACAAGTCCCAAAACAGATGCGGACGAGCCGCTGAGCCGCCAGCCATCAGCCTGGCGGACGGCACGGACGTCGGAATCGTCCGGTAGCACGACAACCGCGGTGGCGCCCGCCGCGAGTTCGCCGAGCAGTGACACGGCTGAATCGATGGCCAACGCCGCCACGGCGCTGGCGGCCGCGGTGCTTAGCACCGGCCCTGGTAGCAACGCCGCGGCGGCGGTCTCGATGACGCAGGCGAGATCGCCCAGCGTGCCGCCCTGACCGCCGACCGATTCCGGGAGATGCACCGCATGAAAACCGTGCGCGGTGAATTCCTCCCACCACGAGGGCAATTCGCCAGCTGCGATGGAATCGAATGCCGCCCTTGTCTTGTCGATCGGTGCATGACGGGCCGCGAACCGACCGACCGCGTCGCTGAGATCCTCTTGTTCAGCCGTGACCGCCAGCACCATAGGGCGTCAGCTCTCCAAACCGAGGATGCGTGCGGCGTTGCCGTACAGGAACTTCGGCCACACCTCGTCCTTCAGCGGCACGTTCGGCAGCTCGCTGAATATCCGCTCGAGCGACAGTCCCATGGGGAAGTAGCCGGCGTAAAGCACCTTGTCGGCGCCGCGCGAATTTGCGTAGTTGAGAATAGCTTTCGGGTAGTATTTGGGCGCGAACGCCGACGTCGAGTAGTACAGGTTAGGCCACTTCAGCATCAGCTTGACGGCAAGATCCTCCCACGGCTCGCAACCATGGCGAGTCACGAACACCAGATCAGGGAAGTCGAACATCACGACGTCGATACGTGAAACCTCCTGCGGTGCGAAAGGAACACGCGGCCCGGGAACACCAGCGCACACAAAGATCGGGATGCCCAGTTCGACACAGGTGGCGTAGATCGGATACATCTTCGGATCGTCGATGGGAACCTGCGGAAAGGTGCCCGCCGGAAACACCGACGTCGCCCGGATGCCGTACTGCTCGTAGTCGCGGCGGATCGCGTTCACCGAGCCCATCACGTCGTTCGGGTCGGCGATCGCACCGGACGCTATGAAACGGTCGGGAAACGTCTTCAGCGCCAATGTTGCCGAGCCTTCGCTGACGCCGATCATGGCCTTCTCGATGCCGAACCTGTCCATCTGCCGCAGGACCAGCGACACCGGATCGTCGGTCGGTAACCCCTTGGGCACATCCTTGAACATGTACTCGACGGGAAACTCGAAGCTCTCCTTGGACTCTCGGTCTTTCGTCTGCCTGCGGATGAAGTCGTACTGGGCAGTGCCCGCGTGGGGGAAGCCGATCATCGTGTCGATAACCGGCAGGCCGACAGGTCCGGCCATGGCGTCCTCCGATCAAGCATCAGCGCGATAGCACCGTCGCTACCCGGTCAATACTGAAACACGGTTCTACCTGTGTCAAGCCAACGTGGGACGAAAAGGTCGGGAAATGAGGTATATATGCCGTATTATCGGCGAATTGGAGAGAACGCTGTTCTAGCCGAGGTCCGAACGGAGGTCGCACCGTCAACACGAAAGTGATCGACAACGCGCAGTCGGACATCGTTCCGTTGGCCGATATGACCAGCGGGCAGTTGGTGCGGCGGGCCAAGATCATCGAAGAGGTGATCGATCTGATCGCGGAAGTCGGCGCCGAAGCCGTCCAGATGCGCGATGTAGCCCAGCGATCCGGAGTGGCACTGGCCACCGTCTACCGATACTTCAGATCGAAGGAGCACCTGCTGGCCGCCGCGCTGGAAGACTGGCAGAAGCGACTGACCCGGCGCATTCTGGCTGCTCGCAGTTCGACTGACGATGATCCGTTGCCCGGCGTTTTGGACTACTTGCAGCGGGCGCAGCGGGCGTTTCACCGCAACCCCAATATGACTGCGCTGATGCTTCAGGCGATGACATCCGCCGACCCCGAGGCGAAAGCAGCGATCGACCATATGAATCGCACGAACGTTGAGATGTTCAATCGTCTGCTCGAAGGTGTGGCCGACGACGACATCCCGAACGTCAGTTTTGGGCTCAACGCCGCGCTGAGTAATGCGCTCACCGGGGTCCTCGCCGGGATGTTGACGTTGGACGAATCCCTGGATCGGGTGGAGTGGGTCGCGCGCACCCTGATTGGCGCCACGACCTCGCGACCAATCTGACCGCTAAAAGCTCACGCACCGCTCAGTCGACAGCTGCGAGCAACTCCTGAAAAGCCTGATCCATGCATTCGGCATAGGTGCCGGGGTCGGGCAACGCGTCGCGATCCGCGGTAGCGCCGATGGACAGCGTTCCGTTGTAGCTCGCTACGACGTGGATAAGGTTCATGCCGCCGATCAGCGGCCCGAGGCCCGCGGCCCGGACGAGTCGGGCGCCGCAGAAGAACAGCGGTTCGGTTGGACCGGGCACGTTGGTCACCGTGGTGTTGGCGATCGTCGGGCCCGAGAACGGAAGCACGCTCGCGGCCTTCGCGGTGATCCCGACCAGTGCGGTTGGCATCGTCCCGATCAGATCGAGCAGCTGCGTCGTGGTCGCATGATCCGACCCGGCCCGGCTCGCCGCGGATGCTTCGGCAATGACGGTAAGCCGTTCGAGCGGATCGGCGATATTCGTTCCCAGTGTTTGCAGCCGCCCGAACAACGCGTTTCCCTGGCTGGTGTTATCGCCGGCCGGCCGCAATGACATCGGGCAGGCCGCGACCAGCGACTCATCGGGAAGCTCGCGGTGGCGATTCAAATACTCGCGAAGGGCGCCGCCGACGTAGGCGAGCGCCACGTCATTGACCGTCGCGCCGGGCACGCTGGCTTTGATCCGTTTGAAATCAGCGAGATCGTGAAACCGTGCCTCGAAGACACGGTGCGGCGCCACCGTTTGGTTGAAACGGGTCTTCGGCGGCAGGGACGGCATGCTGCCAGCGGCGACCGTGCTCGCGACACCGCCGATCAGCTTGCGTGGCAGAACTGCCAAGCCGCGCAGTGCCTTTGGGGCGCTCGATGCGAGGACCGCGCTAGTGCGCAGTGGGCGCAATGCCGCGTTGATTGCCGTGCGGGCGAGCAGGTCTGTGGTCGAGGGGAGGGGGCTAGGGTCCCACGGATTGTCGGGACCAGCGGGGCGCGGGCTATCAGCGGCGAGGTCATGCAGCGCCGCGATCATTTGGACGCTCGCCATGCCGTCAACCGCACAGTGGTGCAGTTTCAACGCCATCGCAAACGAGCCGTGCGGTACACCGGGCACGGCGTTCAGGCCCTCGATGACCGTGATCTCCCACGGTGGGCGACGCAAATCGATCTGCCGGGCGTGCAACCGCGCGATCTGGATACAGAGCTGTCGCCAGTCGCCGGGCTGAGGGAGCCCGATATGACGGACGTGATACTCGAGGTCGAAGCTGGGGTCATCGACCCAGTAGGGCCGATCCAGTCCACCCGGCATGTCCGTCAACCGGCGCCGAAAGACGTCCGCAAGGTGCAGCCGGGCTTCAAGCTCGGCGAGAATCCCCTTGAAGGTGACCCTGCCGCCGCCCGGGGCAGTCGACGGGTCGTAGATCAGAAGCAGCTGGATCTGTAGTGGAGTCGCCGGCCGTTCAGCGCGCAACATCATGTCATCGGTCCAACTCAGTTGCTGCACAGGCGGCCCCTCCCCGGACATTCCCTTCGTCACTGTAAGCCCAGCGGAGTCGGCGCGAACCTGAATTTGGCCGGCCGGGCTGGCAGTTGACTCAAAAGGTCCTCGAGTGGGTACAAGCATGCACAAGCCAAGCCGAGCGCCCAATGGAGTTTGACATGCATCGTCCCGACACGATGATCGAAATTCATCGTGAACGCGTTCAAGATCAGACTCTCGAGATGTTCAGCGGCGACAAGTACACCGAGTCCGTCGACGGCACCGGCTACTCGGCGACGGCAACACTTGACCTCACGCTGGATCGGGTTTGGTTCATCGTCGATGCGCTTGACCGCCCGTGGCAGGAGGAGGCCGGTGGTAATTCGCATGACCCGCTGCGGCATTTCGCGATCGACCTGGTGATCTTCGATTCGAAGATCGTCATCGATTCGGTGACGTGCATTCCGCTCGTGGAATTGCCGCCGGCGACAATCACGATCCCGGACGGTCCCCGCGGCGGGGAGTCGCGCGAGATCCCGTACAACGAGATCCCGCTGTTCGGCCGGTTGACGATGCACGACCAGCTCGAGGCGCATCGAGTAGACCCGGGCAAGCAGACCATCGCACTGAACTTCACCGCGCAGGATGCACCGGCGTTGGTGGCTGGACCGCCGCACGACGAGTACGCTCCGCGGCTGTTCGGTTCGAACATCGAGCGTCGTCCTGATGGCCGCACCGTCCTCACCGGACAAGACCCGCGGATCAGCTGGGAACTGGACTACGCCGAGGTGTATTGGATAACCCATTGCATCGCAGGCGAATTGATGGTCAATCTGGAAAAATTGCAGCACCCCAGCCTCTCTGACGACGAGGCGCGGATCCGCGTGCTCGACTCGCTGGCCGCCCAGATCGCCGATGCGGTCCGGCCTAAGCTAGCCGAGATGGGGGACAACGGCATCGTCAACCTGCTGCCGTCGCCGCTGGATGTCGACCCCGAATCGGACGACGACAGTACGACCAAGGCCCTTGACGCCGTCGTGCAGCGCTTCGAGGTCGGCGAGACTGCGCACGAATCCATGGTGGTCCAGTTGCAGACGCTGCGGGAGCTGCCTCCGGGCGAGGAGTTGCCCGCATCGATCCTTGCCGAAAACCCGCGTGAGAAAACCGGATTGGCCGTCACGGGATTTAGCATCCTGCGGCAGGTCCGTGACACCGTGATGAACAGCTTCAATCTCGACGAAGACGACTTCGACGCCGACGTGCCGTGCCTGCTGGAAGGTCCCAAGACCATTACCATCGGCGGCCAGGAGCGCAGCCTCGACGCCCTCGACGCCGATATCGTGCCGCGGACCGAGGATGGCCGGTTGGTCATCGACGGAACGGTAAGCGCCGAAACCAAACTGTATGATTTCAAGGCTAATTTCAAGGTGATCTACGAGATGGGCCTTGACGACATACCGCGCGACCCCACTGAGGGGGAGAACCGGCCAACCGACCTGGCCACCGTCGAAACTCTCGAGCAGGAGCTCAGCACGGCGGCCGAAAAAAAGCGTGCAGGTGAGCTCGGTGATCAAGATTACGAGGCGATAGTCAAGCAACTCAGCGAGCAATTCGACGAGCTGCCGCGAACCGTGGGCGTGCGGCCGGCGCAGAATCCTCCAGAGCCGGAAGTGAATCCGCAGTTCAGCTTGACCGCTGCCGGCAAAGTCGCCGCGGCTACCGGTGCCGCGGCTGTGGTCGGTCTGCTTGCGCTGCCGGTGACCGCGGCAGCGGGCGCGGCCGGCGTCGGGGTGGCCGGCGCCGGTGGCCTGCTGACTCTGGCGATCGCGCAGTACATCACCACCGTGCTGACCATCGACTGGTTTGGCAGCGGAATCGGCTCACGCCAAGTCAAGAAGTCGCTGAACGACCGTCCCGAGGGCACATCGCTGCCGTCGATCGGAATACCGGTCGACGCGGATCTCAACCGCCAGCGCCTCGCGGTGTACTTCCGACCAGTGCCGGCGAAACTATGGGTCAGCTGCGTCACGGCTGAGGACGGCGACATTCGCCTGGTGGGTGGCCGATGGCCCACCGATGGCCATCCCTGGAAGCTGTCCAATGATGACGCGGTTTCGTTCGTCGACTCCGGCGAATTGCAGCTGTTCGTCGACCCGGATAGCACCACCGACAACAAACTTCGTATCGGCATAGTGAGCTCAGCGGATGGACAACGTCAACTACAGATAGACGGCGCGGATTCCGATGCATTGCAACGGCTTCCGCGGTGCATCGCCACCGGCGACAGTTGAGGGAGTCAGCGTGCACGACGATCGAGTGCTGATTCCCGGAAAGACGTGCTGGCGCGTGGAGCGTGCCGACCAGTTCGCCTGCATCATCGACGCCGCCGACTACTTCATGCATGTCAAGGCCGCGATGTTGCGTGCTCGGTACCGAATCATGCTGGTCGGCTGGGATTTCGACGCATGGATGACATTCGAGCGGGGTGCCAAGATGCTGCCCGGGCCGAATCAACTGAGCGCCTTCCTCTATTGGCTGCTGTGGAAGCGATCGAATCTCGAGATCTACCTGCTGAGATCCAATCTGCGCCTGCTGCCAGCATTCGGCAGCTTCTGGGGCGGCGTCACCCCGGTCGCTCTTGTGAATCAGATCACCAGCAGGCGAATGCACTTCGCCGTCGACGGTGTCCATCCGACTGGATCTGTCCATCACCAGAAGATCGTGGTGATCGACGACGACATGGCATTCTGCGGTGGCATCGACCTTACTTCCGACCGGTGGGACAACCGTGCCCACGGACATGAGAGTCAGCGGCGCCGGACGCTGAACCGCAGCTATGGACCACGACATGACGTTGCGGCAGCAGTCGACGGAGCCGCCGCGCGCGCACTCGGCGAGCAAGCATTAGCTCGGTGGCGCATCGCTACCGGTCAATCGTTGGCGCCCGTCGACGCAAAGCAGACCACCTGGTCGAGCGAACTGGAACCGACTTTGCGTAACGTCGACGTCGGAATCACGCGCACCTTGCCTGAATTCGATGATCGCCCAGAGGTCCGCGAGGTGGAGGCGCTCAATCTTGCGGCCATCGCGGCGGCACGCCACACCATTTATCTCGAAAACCAATATCTCGCGGCCAGACGCCTGGTGGATGCGCTGGCCGCGCGACTGAGCGAAGCCGAGGGTCCGGAGATCGTCATCGTGACTGCTCGCCGCGGCAACAATCCCCTGGAGCGGAACGCGATGGACAGTGCACGTCACCGGCTGATCCAGGTGCTGTGGAAAGCAGACGAGCATCACCGTTTGGGCATCTACTGGCCGGTGACCGATGGCGGTGCACCAATCTACGTCCACTCGAAAGTCCTGGTGGTCGATGATCGTCTGCTGCGCATCGGCTCATCGAATCTCAACAACCGCTCGCTGGGATTCGACAGCGAGTGCGATATCGCGATCGAGGCGGACTCAGATGACGTGCGCCGTCAGATCATCTCTGTGCGAGATGATTTAGTGTCGGAACACCTCGGTGTCTCCATAGCCGATTTCGAGAAGGCGATGCGTCAACGCCCGTCACTGTTGAAGGCTATCGAGGCACTCTGCGGCGACGGCAGGTCGTTGCGACCGTTTACCGAGTCCACGGTGGCCGATGAGGCTGGTCCGCTGGCGGAGAGCGACCTGGTGGATCCCGACCATGTTCCACGGTCACTGACGCGAAGCGTACAACGATTCATTGCGGGACTGAGAAATTGAGGCTCCGCAACCTCGCCGAGCTCATGCCTTTATGGCGCCATGGCGAATTAGCCGGTGTAGCCCCACATCTGGGCCGAGGTCTGTTCCCCGTTCGGGTAAGACACGAACTCGATCGGGGTGCCGTCGGGATCGCGCACGAAAAACATACGTACGCCACCGATCTCCACCGGTTGCTGTTCAGGCTCGTAGCCCGCGGCGCCGACCGCAGCCAGCGTCTCGTCGATGTCGCGGACACTCAACGAGATGTTCGTGTAGCCCAGCATGGGTTCAGATGTCGCACGGAAACTGCGGTGCGCGAACTCGAGAAGCTCCACGACGGTACCGCCGAGCATCCCGCCGACCATTCGGCCGCGCGCGCCAGGCTCGCCGGTCACGACTTCCATCGACGGACCCTCTAATTCGATGTCGAAGAAAACGCCAAGCCCGAGTACGTCGCGGTAGAACGGCAGCGACACTTCCATGTCGGATACGGCGATGCAGACATGTGAGAAGCCAATAATCCCGATTCGGTGTTGCGTCATGCGTTTCTCCTATGTCAAGCCGCTGCCGGTGGCGCGAATGCCCACGTCAGGGCGTGAGAATCACCGAGCCGATGGTCTTGCGGCCTTCAAGATCGCGGTGGGCTTGCGCCACATTCTTCAGTGGGTAGTGTGCGCTGACGGTCACCTCGATGGTCCCGTCACCGATCCGTTCGAATAACTCCCCTGTCCGCCAAGCGAACTCGTCGTGGGTGCGCATGAAGTGGGGCCGCGATGGCCGCGAGAGGTACACCGATCCGGCGGCGTTGAGCCGCTGGGGGTCGACCGGTGGCACCGCTCCGCTGGAGGCGCCGAACAGTGCGAGCGTGCCGCGCACCGCAAGGCTGGCCAGGCTCGCGTCGAACGTCGACCTGCCCACGCCGTCGTACACCGCGGCCACACCTGCACCGTCGGTGAGTGCGCGGACCTTGGCGCCGAATTGCCGCGGGCCCTCGGGATAGTCCAGCACCTCGACCGCCCCGGCGCTGCGGGAGAGCTGCGCCTTCTCCGCGGTGGAGGCGGTGGTGATGACCCGTGCACCCAGGCTGGTCGCCCACTGGGTCAGGATCAGACCCACCCCGCCGGCCCCGGCGTGCAGCAACACCGCGTCACCATCTTGTACCGGATACACCGATTTGATGAGGAGGTGTGCGGTCATCCCCTTCAGCAGCGCCGCAGCCGCAACATCAAAGCCGACACTATCGGGTAGCCGCGCCACGACATCGGCTGGCGCGACGCAGTATTCGGCATAGGCACCGACCGCGTCGGCGCTCGCAACCCGGTCGCCGACATGAAAAGACGTCACCCCTTCACCCACCGCGGCGACAGTGCCGGAGACCTCGGCGCCGAGCA
>DATJOR010000055.1:0-10408 GCA_035506875.1 Mycobacterium sp. | reverse complement strand
GGCAGCGCCGCGGCAACCTTGACAGCTCCGTCGGGCCGCCCGGCCTCAGCTGCCGCGGTTCGCAGGGTGGGCCCGATGTGTTCTTTGAGCGTCTTCGGCCCGGTCATCCAGGTGATGGTTCCGGCGGTACGCCGGCCGGTCAGCCGCAGCATCTGCGGACCGAGCGCCGCGACGTAGACCTCGGGTGTGCGCACGTCGGGAATCTGCAGCGCGCCTCGGGTTGTCAGCATCTCGCCGGTCGCGTTGACTTGCTCGCCGGCGAGCAGCGGTAGCAGGCCGTCAAGGTATTCGCTGAGCCGTCGCACCGATCGGTCCCAGGAGATTCCCCACATACCCTCGGTGACGGCGCGGTGGGTGACTCCGACGCCGAGGGTGAATCGCCCGCCGGCGATCTGGTTGAGCGTCAGCGCCCGCTGCGCCATCAGCATCGGATGCTGGTTCTGGATCGGTATGACCCCGCTGGCGACCTTGATGCCGCTCACCTCGTACATCGCGGCAGCCAGCACGGTGAGCAGGTCGAGGTCGTAGGGCATCTGCGTCATCCAGACCCGCGCGAACCCATCGTCGCGCGCTTGGGTGAGATCGCGGATACAGCTATCGACGGGAGACTTGTTGGACAGGTTCGCCATCAGACTGATCAACACGAGAGGCAATCCTAGTCCGCAGGTCTATCTAATAGGCCTGAAGTTCCGCGGCAAGGGCTTTCAGACGGCTCGAATACGCTTTTACTCCCCAGGCCATCGCTTCGCCGTCGAGTTCGTTGGGCAGCGGTCGATCGCGGATCAGGTTCCAGTTTGCGGCGACATCCTCGACCGTCGGATGCGGGCCGAAGGTCGCGCCTTCGGTGCGTGAAATGGCGTAGCGGCAGTAATAGCCGCCGGTGGCGCCGAAGATCTGCGCCGTGGCCGGACAGCCGCGGTGCACCAAGGCCAGCGCCATCGGGGTGTCCCGGCTTGCGGTCAGCAGGGCCACGTATTCGGCTGAATCCAAGGAGATCTCGAGTTCGGGTGGGCGCCCGCGCAGTGCGGCGTCGCCGTGTGGGGTGAAGACCGAGAACAGCCAGGTGTCGAAGGCGGCTGGGGCTAACGCGTTCACTTTGATGCCAAAGCGCATGCCCTCCCAGGCCACCGAGCGGGTCATACCGATGACGCCCATTTTCGTTGGCGTAGGCCGCCTGACCGAATGCCCCGGAGAGGCCAGACGCCGACGTGAGCGTCACGATACGACCGCCGCCGCTGTCCCTCATGGCGCGGTAGACCGCCCGCACGGCCCGAAACGTGCCACGGAGGTTCACTGTGGTGATGCTGTCGAAGTCGTCGTCGAGCACGATTGCCGCGTTGTGAATCAGTCCGTCAATGCGGCCCCACATCTGCATGGCGGCGTCGACAATCTGTTGCGGACCTTGCGCGGACGGCCTGGCTGCGGCCGATCCCTCCAGCACCACCGGTGACGATGACAACGCCGCCGTCGAATCGAACCTCGTCGCCCACCAGGACTCCTGTCTATAGATCCGGCGAGTTGTTGGGAAACAGTCCGGCGGGGGCGGCGCCGTCCACCTCAAGCAGCTTTCCGGTAATCCACGACGCCGCGGGGGTACGGTAACCGGTCATGGCGCGGGTAGCGGACAAGGTGGCGCTGGTCACCGGCGGAGCACGGGGAATGGGCGCTGCCCATGCCGAAGCGCTGGTGGCCGAGGGCGCGCGGGTGGTGATCGGCGATATCCTCGACGATGCCGGCCAAGGCGTCGCTGAAAAGTTAGGTGACGCAGCTATTTACGTCCATCTAGACGTGACCAATCCCGACCAGTGCGACCAGGCCGTCGCCACGTCGCTGGAGAGTTTCGGCCGCCTCGATGCGCTGATCAACAACGCGGGAATCGTCAAGATGGGACCGCTGCACGGTTCATCGCTGTCCGACTGGCAGCAGGTGCTGGATGTCAACCTCACCGGAGCCTATCTGGGCATGCGCGCTGCGATCGAGCCGATGATCGCGGCCGGCGTCGGTTCTATCGTCAACATTTCTTCGGTGGAGGGGCTGGCGGGCAGCGCGAATCTGCATGCCTACGTCGCGGCCAAGTTCGGGTTGCGCGGTGTCACGAAATCAGCCGCAGTGGAGTTGGCGCGCTACAACATTCGGGTCAACTCGATTCACCCGGGACTGGCGCACACGCCGTTGAGTCAGGGTGTCACCGAGGATTTCATGGCACCGATCCCGATGCGCCGCGGTGCTTCCCCCGCCGAGATCGCAGCATTCGTAGTGTTCTTGGTCAGCGACGAGTCTTCCTATGCGACAGGCTCGGAATTCGTTGTCGACGGCGGGCTGACCGGATACGTGCCAGTCAAAATCTAGCGGCAGCAGTCTGGCATTGCGATCAGGCTGATTTGCACAGGTGTATTGCAACGATCGGGCCGCTAGCTTGCAGAGCAACGTCGGTCGCAGGTGATCGGCAACTTTCACGATCTTGTTTGAATGGAGGCGGCAATGACAGAGCCCACGCGGCCGTCGCCGCGCCGTTTTTCCGTTTCCCGGCTCAGCGTCCTCGGCATCGTCGCCATCGTCGTCGCGGCGACCCTGATTACCGTGCACAACCTGCACCACGACGATTCGCCGAATCAGATTCTCAACGTCTCCTATGACCCGACCCGTGAGCTTTACGCGGCGCTCGACAAGACGTTTGTCGACCAATACCGGCGGCAGACCGGCGTCACTTTGGAAGTCAAGGAGTCGCATGGCGGTTCGGGACGCCAGGCAGCCGAAGTCATCAACGGCCACCAGAAGGCTGATGTCGTGTCGCTTGCATTGCCGAGCGACGTTGACGCGCTGCGCAAGCGCGGACTCGTCGCTGCGGACTGGCAAAAACGTCTGCCCAACCATTCCGTGCCCTACACGTCGACGATCGTTTTCGTCGTCCACAAGGACAATCCTTTAGGGATCCACGACTGGCCCGATCTCATCAAAGATGACGTTGAGATCGTGTCACCCAATCCGCGCACCTCGGGCAACGGAAAGTTGAGTGTTCTCGCGGCTTGGGGTTCGGTGGCGATGCGCGGTGGCAACGACGCGCAGGCCGCTGACTACGTCAGAGCCTTGCTGAGCCACGTCAAGGTTGCCGACGCCGGAGCGCGCGGCGCCGCCATCACCTTTTCGGTGGAAAAGATCGGCGACGTGCATTTGACCTGGGAGAACGAAGCTCTGCGGGAAGTCGCGGAGAACAAAGACGAATTCGAAATCGTCTATCCGCCAGTCAGTATCCTCGCCGAGCCGGCGGTCGCCTGGGTCGACGCGAACCTCGGAGACAAACGGATCGCCTCCTATGCCAAGGCATATCTGGAATACCTCTACACCGACGCCGCGCAGGAAACCGTCGCCCAATATGGCTACCGCCCGTTGAAGCCGGAAATCTTGGCCAAGCATGCAGATCGGTTGCCATCGATCAATCTGTTCCCCATAACTTCCATCGCTAAAAGCTGGTACGACGCGCAAGAGAAATTCTTCGGCAACAACGGCATCTACGACGTGGTCTCTTCCGCTCCGGCCAGAGTCGCGTCTGCACACCCGCGGCGAAAGACGAAGACGCCATGAGCATTATGGACAGCGTGAAGCGAGTGAACTACGACGGGGTGAAAGCGCGTCGCGATCTCATCGCCGGGCTTACCGTCGCGGCAGTGTCGCTGCCGCAAGGTATTACGTACGCACTGGTGGCTGGCGTCGACCCGAAATTCGGCGTGTACTCGTCGATCGTGGTGACGTTCGTCGCTTCGGTTTTTGGCTCGTCCTCGCACTTGGTCAACGGCCCGACGAGTGCGATATCGCTGCTCGTCTTCAGCTCGCTCGCATTCTTCGACCCGGAGAATCGGACGGTCCTGTTCGAGGCGCTGTTCCTGCTCGGCATCTTGGTCGGCATCTTCCAAATTCTGATCGCGGTGTTCAAACTCGGTGACCTGACCCGGTATATCTCCGAATCAGTCATTCTGGGCTTCCTGCTGTCGGCCGCCATCCTGATCGCGCTCGGTCAGCTCGGCAACGCGCTGGGAGTGAAAGACCAGGGCAACGGGCGGCAGTCGGTGCTGAAACGCACCTATCTCACGCTGTTCCACGGCGAGGCGTTCAACTACCGCGCGCTGATCATCAGCGTCGCGACCGTCGTTCTCGCGGTTGTGCTGCGGAGGATGGTGAAACGCTTCGGGCTGCCCCAAATCGACTTGCTGGCAACGCTGATCTTTGCGGCTCTAATTGCGTATCTGGCCGGATGGGCGACCGAAGACCACACCGGCAAGACGGCCATCACGCTGACCGCGAAAATCCCGCAGAGCTTGCCGCTGCCGCACATCCCGTCCGTACAACTCGGCGAGGTAGTGCAGCTGGCTCCGGGCGCTTTGGCTATCGCGTTCATCGGCCTGCTCGAGGCGCTGTCGATCGCCAAAGCCATTGCCTATCAGAGTGGGCAGAAGATCGACTACAACCGGCAGATCATCGCGGAGGGTCTGGCGAACCTCACCGGCGGGTTCTTTCAGGCGGTGCCAGGGTCGGGTTCGGTGACGCGCTCACCGATCAACTACCAGGCCGGAGCGGTGACTCGGTTCTCCGGTGTGATCGCATCAATCGGTGTCGCTGTCATCGTGTTGTTGTTCGCACCGCTACTGCACTACATGCCCCGAGCCGCGCTGGCGGGACTGCTACTGATCACCGCCGCACGACTGATCGACATCAAGCGGCTCAGCTACGCCATCAAGGCGTCACGCTACGACGCGGGGCTGGTGCTCATCACCGCGTTCACCGGGGTGTTGATCGATCTGGATACCGCGGTGCTACTCGGGGTCGCCTTATCGATCCTGCTGTTCGTGCCGCGCGCCGCCAAACTCAAAGCGCGGGAACTGGTGGTGGCGCCCGAACGGGTGGTCCGCGAGAAAGTCCCGGCCGATCCGGCCGATCCGTCGACGCTCATCTACGACTTCGAAGGCGAACTGTTCTTCGGCGCCGCACCCGAACTCGAGCGGTATCTCGAAGAACTCGGCGAACGGATCAAGCACGACGACATCAAGTACCTCGTGCTGCGGGTCAAGCGGGTGCGCCACCCAGACGCCGTGGTCATCGAGCGGATCGAGAAGTTCGTGCGAGAGGAAACCGATCGCGGCGTGACGGTCTTGCTCGCGGGTGTGCAAGCCGACCTGTGGACCCTGCTGACGAACGTCGGCTTCGCGCACTGGTTCCCCTCCGAGCGAGTCTTCCCCGAAGAAGACGAGGAATTCTCGGCGACACTGAAGGCTGTCCGATACGCCCATGCCCTACGTGGTTTCGACGAATCCAACCAGCCAGTGACCGCCGCTGCCGTCGCGGGCAACGGCGATGCCAAGCACTACTACTACCTGGTGTGAACCACTTGGGGTGAACCACGACGTAACCTCGCCCCATGGACCGCCGATACGTGATCATCGGAGCAGGCGCTATCGGCGGCGCTGTGGGCGCTGTGCTGACACGCACCGACATCCCGACCGTCTTGGTCGCCCGGGGCCGCCACGCCGAGACTTTGGCGTCCGCCGGCTTGACGCTGATGACGCCCGACGGCACCCACCACACGTGGGTCACGGCGGTGTCGGGCGCCGAGCAACTGCGGTTGACTCCCGATGACGTGCTCGTCTTCACCACCAAAACCCAACAACTCGAGGTGGCGCTGCAGCAGTGGGTGGATCAGCCGGTACACGGTCCGGGCGGTGTCCTCGGGACGGCCGGCGATCTGCTGCCCGCACTGACCGCGCTCAATGGCGTTGCCGCCGAAGAGAAAGCGCTGCGCTATTTTCGCCGGGTCTTCGGTGTCTGTGTCTGGTTGCCTGCGGTCCACCTCGAGCCCGGCGAGGTCATCGTGCGGTCGTGGCCGCTACTGGGCCAGTTCCACATCGGACGGTGGCCCGCACCGCTAGGCACGCCCGCCGACGCTCAATTTTTGAACGGGTTGGCCGCGACCTGGACCGCCGCGGGCATCCGGACTAGCGTTGTCGAGGACGTCGCACCCTGGAAGTACAACAAGCTATTGAGCAACCTGGCCAACGCCGCGGGCGCGCTGACCGCCGACGGGGCTGATCTCAGCCACGTAGCGGCCGCGCTTCGCGCCGAGGGCGAATACGTATTACGGTACGCGGGAATCGAATTCGTCTCATTCGAGATATCGACCGCGGCCCGAGCGGACGGCCCGACGCTGCGGCCGGTACCGGGACGAAATACCGGACCGAGTAACTCCACCTGGCAGTCGTTGAGCCGCAACACCGGCAATGTGGAGACGGACTTTTTCAACGGCGAGATTGTTCGGCTGGCACATCGGCACGGCATCGAAGCGCCCATCAACGCCGCGCTGGCACGCGTGGCGCGCTCGACAGTCCGTAACGGGCTTGGGGCTAGCCCTTACTCGGCGGCTCAACTGGCGGAACTGCTCGGTATCGACGCGACGAGCGATTAGAAGAAGAAACCCGCGTATGGCGCATCGCGCACCGCGAACAGTTGATCGGCGACGGTAAGCGCCGCCGGATCCTCGGCCCGCACCAGCCCGCCGGCGGCCAGAGCATGCCAGGTTGTACCACCCAGCAGAACCGCGGCCAGTCCCTCGACACCGACGTGCAATTCCGGACGTCGGTCCGCAGGTTCCGCCCCACTGGGCGCGATGGTGAAGGCACCCGAATTCGTTGGTAAGAGCGAATCATTGACGGCGATGGTGACGGCGCTGTCGCCCTCGTATCGGCGTGCGGAGAGTGCCTGCGGCACGTCGATGATGCGGAGCCACGTCTCGTCGTGAACCGCGGTAACCCGTGCGGCCCGTCGATCGATAAGCAACCATGGCAGCGGGTCGTCCAGCGGGAGCATCCAGAACGTCACGCTGTCAATAAGATCCAGCCCGAGCAGGAAACGCAGCAGTCCCAGGTAGGCCTCAGCGCTGGGCGCGAAGAAATCCTCGACGACGATGGTGCGCTTATCGCTGACGAACCACGTCTCGCTGTCGACGGGGCGGTAGCGGGCGAAGCCCGTTTCCGATCCCGGCTCGCCGTGCAACGCGACATACGAAGCCCGTGAGGCGGATTCGGTGCGAAGCCGTAGACCATGCCACCACACGTCAGGGCGGTCGATGGTTCCCGGCCGCGACGACCGATTCTCGGCGTAGATCCGGGGCAGCACTTCCCATGCTTGCGCCGCGTCGATCAATCGCACCGCACCACCGGTTCCGACGTCGGGGCGTAGCGCAGCGCGTGCGGTGTGAATCTCGACGGTTTGCGTCGAACCCGCGACGCCGTAGCCGTATCGCTCATAGATCGTCGCTTCCGATGCCCGCAGCGTTGCGACCACCTCGCCCCGCGCGGCGATATCGCGCAACTGATGGTGAATTAGCTCCGTCGCGACACCCCGGCGCGTGAACGACGGCAGCACCCCGATGTGTGTCACGGCGGCGTGGCCCACAACCGCGCCACCGGGCAGGGTCAGTCCGCTGGTCACAGCGTCCGCGGTGCCGACGAGTTGACCGTCGACGAATGCGCCGAGGGTGCGGCCGGGCTCGAGCAGCGTGGTGATTTGGCCGGGCGCCAGCTGCGGCAGGGGCGGGAATCCGACCATGGCGGTACGAAACAGGTTGGCCGCAGCGATGAGGTCGTCCTCAGCGTCGAGGACGCGGATCTCGGTGGTCATGCGACCATCATGTCGCGGAGGTGTGCGGCAAAATATTTTCCGTTTCAATTTGACGAACACCGCGCTCCCTAAAAGAATCTTCCACATGAAGATGAAACCGATGATCGTCGCGGGCATCGCGGCCGCACTGCTGTCGGGCGGCGCGGCCGTCGCCGCTGCAGAACCCGGCCCGCCGGATCCTGGCCCGGACACGCCGATGTGCTGGGAACCGACGCCGGACGGCTGGATGCACACCCAGTATGTGCCGTGCGGCTGGACGTATTCGGCGGCGGACGGCTGGCAGCAGCTGCCCCCTCCTCCCGGTACTCAATAACCGGTTCAGACCTCACCGGCGCATCGACGTCACGCTCGAAGCGAGCCTGACGTAAATAGCCTGCTGAAACGCGGGGGCAGACGATGTGTCATTCTCAGTTCATCGATGGACAGACCGGTTCATCATGTCTGGCCACTTCATTGCCGCCGCGGTCTTGTGGGCGGCTAGTTTCCTGGGCTACCGGCGTCGAACGCCGTCGACTGACGCAGATCCGACTTCCGCCTGGTAGCACCGTTAAGCCAGCGCAATGTCTGCCCAACTGTTGCAAACTGCTCACTTCGATCGCCCGCATTCGGGCACGCGCGCACATTGCGGCCGCAGGTTTTGATCGAATAGACCTGACGTCCACCATCTGCGAGAAGAGAGCAAACCAATGGACGAGCAGGATGCTGCCGCAGCGCCGACGCCGACGGATACCGAATCCGAGCCGACGCTGATCACCGCTGCCGGGCTGGGGGTGGACGGCGAGCACGGGCCGCTGTTCTCGGAGATCGATCTCGAGCTGACGGCGGGCTTCCACGCTATTCAAATGCCCGGCGGACCGGGACAGACCGCGCTGCTGTTGACGTTGGCCGGACGGCTGAAGCCCACCCACGGCACCGTGACTGTGCTCGGCGACACGCAGCCCCGGGCGATTCGCCGGCACTGCTCGATCGCGGCGTTTGACGAGATCGACGAGCTGGAGGAATCGGTGACAGTGCAGACCGTGCTCGCCGAGCAGCGACGGTGGCTGGCGCCGTGGTACTCGCGGGTGCCGAAGCAGGCGGGCCAAGCCGAACTGGGCCAGGTGTTCGGCGAGGTTCCCGCGCCGTCGGCGGAGTCGTACATCGTCGAGTTATCCGACCTGGATCTGTTCTTGCTGCGGATCACGCTCGCATTGTTTTCCAACCGCCCGATCCTGGTGGTCGGTGACCTCGAGCAGGTCCGCGACAACTCCCGGCGGGCGATCGCGGTCGAACGCCTGGGCGCGATCGCGACGCAGCGCACCGTCGTTGTGGGCGTGACCAATCCGCTCGGCACCGCCGCCCCTGACCACGAACTACACGATCACCGCATCCTGACGGAAAGGGGCTAACGATGCTGGCCGGCCTCGGATTTGGTTCGGAAATCAAGCGTTTCGGCCGCAGCCGGATGACCCGCGCGGCGATTGTGGTCCTGATGCTGCTCCCGCTCGTGTATGGAGCGCTGTACCTGTGGGCGTACTGGGATCCCTTCGGCCACGTGAACAAAATGCCTGTGGCGTTGGTCAACTCTGACCGTGGCGCGGTTGTATCCGGACAGAAAATCAACGCCGGCGATGAGATCGCCAAAAGCCTAACGGCTGACCGCAGCCTGGACTGGCACGTGGTGAGCCCCGACGAGGCGCGCGCTGGAGTCGAACACGGCAAGTACTACTTCATGCTCGAGTTGCCGCCGGACTTCAGCGCGGCGATCGCGTCGCCCGTGACAGGGCAACCGCGACAGGCCAGCTTGATCGCGGTCTACAACGACGCCAACAACTACATCTCGACAAGCATCGGCCGCACCGCGATCAGCCAAGTGCTCAACGCCGTATCGAGCCGGATATCCGGGCAAGCCGTCAATCAAGTGCTCTCCGTGGTCGTTTCGTCCGGTGCGGGGATCAAGCAGGCCGCCGACGGGGCGAAACAACTCGATGACGGCGTCGGCCAGCTGATGGCAGGTCTGGACAACGCCCGGTCCGGTTCGGCGCAGCTTGCCACCGGCGCCAAGCAGCTTTCCGACGGGATCAACCAGGCCACCGACCCGCTACTCGCGGTCACCAAGGCGATCTCACAGATCGGCAGCGGGACTGCCGCGGTGCAGCAGGCCGCCGACCAGGTCAACGCCATCGCCGCGGCGCAGGACGCTGCCGCGACCGGGCTCACGTCGGTAATTCAACAGCTCTCCATGAGCCAAGACCCGATCGCCAACAATGCCGTCGGGACGTTACACGGCATACAGGATCAGCTGCGACAACATCAGTTCACACCGCAGATCCGCCAGCAGATCACCGACGCGCAAAACGCTACGGGCCCGCTGAGGTCCGCCCTCGACCAAATCGGCAACAAGGGACAGGACCTCACGAACAAGCTCACCCAACTGCGTGACGGAGCCCAGCAAGTGGCCTCCGGTAACGCCCAGTTGGCCGACGGGATCGCCAAACTCGACGACGGCGCAAAGCAGCTCAAGGCGGGATCGGCGGAGCTGGCGAGCAAGCTCGCCGAGGGCGCCAAGCAGGTGCCCAACTGGACGGACCAGCAGAAAGAAGCTGTCGCCGACACCATCGGCGGCCCGGTCAACCTCGAAACCACCCATGAGAACGCCGCGCCCAACTTCGGCACCGGCATGGCGCCGTTCTTCCTCACCCTCGCGCTGTTCTTCGGTGCACTCGTGCTGTGGATGGTGCTGCGGCCCTTGCAGAACCGCGCT
>DATJOR010000054.1:0-2178 GCA_035506875.1 Mycobacterium sp. | reverse complement strand
TACGACGCGATCGTCGTCGACGCGCCGCCGACCGGCCGGATCGCCCGCTTTTTGGACGTCACCAGGGCGGTGTCCGATCTTGCCAAGGGCGGCCCGGTGTACTCGCAGGCTGAGGGCGTGGTGAAGATCCTGCACTCGGATCAAACGGCCATCCACCTGGTGACCTTGCTGGAGGCGCTGCCGATGCAGGAGACGATGGAGGCAATCGACGAGTTGCAGGGGCTGGGGCTGCCGATCGGCAGCGTGATCGTCAACCGCAACATCGCCGCGTACCTGCAACCCGATGACCTCGCCAAGGCCGCCGAGGGCGACGTCGATGCCGACGCGGTGCGGGCGGGCCTGAGCGCCGCCGGAATCAAGCTGAACGACAACGACTTTGCGGGACTGCTGACCGAGACCATCCAGCACGCCACCCGGCTGGCCGCGCGAGCGGCGACCGCCGAGCAACTCGACGAGCTGAAGGTGCCGCGCCTTGAGCTACCGACCATTGCCGACGGTGTCGACCTCGGCAGCCTTTATGAGCTTTCCGAATCCCTTGCGCAGCAGGGGGTTCGATGAGTACCACACCGCCAACCCTCGACATCGCCGCGATCCTGGGCGATACCGCCAATCGTGTCGTGGTGTGCTGCGGCGCCGGCGGGGTCGGCAAGACCACCACCGCTGCGGCGATGGCGCTGCGCGCCGCGGAATACGGCCGCACGGTAGTAGTTTTGACGATCGACCCGGCCAAGCGACTGGCACAAGCATTGGGCATCAATGACCTCGGTAACTCACCGCAGCGCGTTCCGCTTGCGCCTGAGGTTCCCGGCCAGCTCTTCGCGATGATGCTCGACATGCGCCGCACGTTCGACGAGATGGTGCTCCAGTACTCCGGACCCGACCGGGCACAGTCGATTCTGGACAACCAGTTCTATCAGACGGTCGCCACGTCGCTGGCCGGCACTCAGGAGTACATGGCGATGGAGAAGCTCGGTCAGTTGCTGGCCGAAGACCGCTGGGATCTGGTGGTGGTGGACACCCCGCCCTCGCGCAACGCGCTGGACTTCCTCGATGCGCCGAAACGGCTGGGCAGTTTCATGGATAGCCGACTGTGGCGGCTGCTGTTGGGGCCGGGGCGCGGCATCGGGCGGCTCGTCACCGGTGCGGTGGGTTTGGCGATGAAGGCGCTGTCGACCGTCCTAGGCTCGCAAATGCTCTCCGACGCAGCGGCTTTCGTGCAGTCGCTTGATGCCACCTTCGGTGGCTTTCGGGAGAAGGCGGACCGCACCTATGCGCTGCTGAAGCGACGCGGTACTCAGTTCGTGGTGGTGTCGGCGGCCGAGCCGGATGCGCTGAGGGAAGCGTCGTTCTTTGTGGACCGGCTTTCTGAGGAGCGGATGCCGCTGGCCGGACTCATCCTGAACCGAACCCATCCGATGTTGTGCTCGTTGCCGGTCGAACGCGCCATCGACGGAGCCAAGACGCTCGAGAACGGCACGGCAGCCAACGGTGCGAAAGAGTTGACCCGGGCCGTGCTACAGATCCACGCCGACCGCGCCGCGACTTCCAAACGCGAGATCCGGCTGCTGTCGCGATTCACCGGCGCCAATCCGCACGTCGCGATTGTCGGGGTGCCGTCTCTGCCGTTCGACGTCTCCGATCTGGAGGCGTTGCGTGCAATTGCCGACCAGATGACAGCGGCTGGCTAGTCGCGCGGTTACTTAGCCAACGCTGCGGTGCTTGCGCTGTGCAGCGAAGAACTCCGACCAGGAGACGACCTCTGGGTGTTGCTTGAGTAGCGCGCGGCGCTGGCGTTCGGTCATACCGCCCCACACACCGAACTCGACGCGGTTGTCCAGCGCGTCAGCGCCGCACTCCAGCATCACCGGGCAGTGTCTGCAGATCACTGCAGCCTTGCGTTGCGCAGCCCCCCGCACGAAAAGCTCGTCGGGATCCGCTGCCCGACATAGCGCCTTGGAAACCCAGGCAATCCTCGACTCCGCGTCCGCCCCGTAGAGGATGTTGCATGTGGGCGCTGCGCTCGTCTTGCGCACCGCAGTCCGTGTACCTGACACCAGCGATTCCCCTTCGCTCCTGCCACCGGTGAGGCGGTTCGTGTTGCTCAGATTTGCCGATGCGATCTGCGCCACACTGTGCACCTCGGTGTTACCTGTATCTCACTGTGTGCATAAGCTACGT